>JANMNC010000201.1:0-16585 GCA_031373695.1 Methylotenera sp.
AATTACCTCGCTGGCCAAAGGTTATTCAGGTGTAAGGCCATTATTACTACAACAGCTGGTAGCTTTCTTAAATAATGACATTAACCCAATGATTCCATCAGAAGGTTCAGTTGGGGCAAGTGGCGATTTAACACCGTTATCTTACTTAGCTGCAGCACTGTGTGGAGAGCGCGAAGTGATGTTTCAACAACAGCGCATGGATGCGCAAACCGCACTGAGCTTATCAGGTTTAAAGCCACTAATATTGCAACCTAAAGAAGCACTGGCGTTAATGAATGGCACATCTGTGATGACAGCATTAGCATGTGAAGCGCACACACGCGCGCAATATCTCATGCAGCTGGCGACAAGAATTACATCAATGGCGTCTTTTGCGCTTGATGGCAACGCTAATCACTTTGATGCATTTTTATTTACATTAAAGCCACATGCAGGCCAAGCATGCATTGCTAAATGGATATGTGAAGATTTGATATCAGATGACTATGTGAATAGTGGTCGTATTCAAGATAGATACTCCATACGCTGCGCACCACATATTATTGGCGTGCTAGCAGATGCGCTACATTGGATGAAAACCGATATTGAGCATGAGTTGAATAGTGTTAACGATAATCCTATTATTGATGCAGAACATGAAAGAGTGCTGCATGGTGGCCACTTTTACGGTGGGCACATTGCTTTTGTAATGGATAGCCTAAAAAATCAGGTGGCTAATATGGCCGATATGTTAGATAGACAAATGGCGTTATTGGTAGATAGCCGCTATAACAATGGCCTGCCAGCTAACTTATCTGGCAGTATTGGCGCGAATAAACCAATTAATCATGGATTAAAAGGACTGCAAATTAGCGTTAGTGCATGGACAGCGGAAGCCTTGAAATTAACAATGCCTGCTTCTGTTTTTTCACGCTCTACCGAATGCCATAATCAAGATAAAGTGAGTATGGGCACAATTGCGAGCCGCGACTGCTTACGTATATTGGAGCTAACAGAGCAGGTGGCCGCAGCCTTGTTAATTGCTGTGCATCAGGGCGTACTTTTAAGATTGCAATGCTCTCAAAAAGCCACACTTCACGATAATTTGCAGAAGATGATGCAATCTTTATCACAGCATATTACTTTGATTGAAGAAGACCGCGCTCTTCAGCCCGATTTAGAAAAATTAATTATTCAAATCCAACAACGTGCTTGGCCTTTGTATTCTTAACTAATCAATTTATTCGTAATCAACACATGATTAAGCCATGGTTTAAATATCCATCCCTATTACAAAGTTATGTAGTTGACCTTATATTGGCTGAGCTTTCTGCCTTGAGGCCAGGTTTGCAAGCACCCATTTTTAACTCGTCAAAAATGACATTTGATGAATCTGGCTTACATGCCGATTCGTTAGAAATGACGGCATTATCAATCGCTTTATCGCGCAGCATTCATTTAGAAAGTGGTGAAATTGAAGATAATCTATTCAACAAAACCCTGCTAGATGATTGGATATCCATCGCACTTAACAGCTTAACTGCATCATCGATAAATATTTCGTTTAAATCTTCTGGTAGCGTAGGCTTTAAAAAATACCATACGCATAGCCTTGCCCAGCTAGAGCAAGAGGCCGAATTTTTAAGCCTATTATTAAAAGGACGCAAACGAATTGTAAGAGGCGTGCCATCACATCACATTTATGGTTTTATTTTTACCGTTTTATTGCCGCTCTATTTGGGTGATTCAGTAGAAGTTATCGATGTGCGTGGCCTGTCATTTAATGCAATTCAAGCCTTATTGCAGCCGGGTGATTTGATAATTGCTTACCCAGAGTTTTGGCAATATTGTGATGAATCAAATATGGTTTTTCCAAATGATGTTGTTGGAATTAACTCATCTGGCCCTTGCCCAGCTCAGGTTGGCGTTAATCTACTTGAAAAAAACTTATCCAGCTTTTATGAGGTATATGGTGCAACTGAAACGGCTGGTATCGGTTGGAAAAGCTACCCATTATCCGCCTACACGCTGTTCCCATTTTGGCAAAGAACCGAATCGCCAACAGAAATTAATCGACTAATAATGGATGGCGATTTAAAAACTTACCCACTACAAGATAATTTAGAGTGGATTGCACCGAATCAATTTATTTTAAAAGGCCGTAAAGATGAAATGGTACAAGTAGGCGGTGTTAATGTTTCACTCAATCTTGTGCGCGAAAAATTAATAAAACATCCTTTAATAAAAGACGCAGCTGTGAGAATAATGCGTCCTGAAGAGGGGGCTAGATTAAAAGCGTTTATCGTACTTAAAGATAATGCTGAAAGCGATTGTATGCCAAATAATTTACATATTCAGCGTATTTATGCGGATATTGAGCAGTATATAAACGAAAGTTTCACCACCGCTGAGCGTCCAAAATCTATCAATTATGGCCTTAAATTACCCATTAATAAAATGGGTAAAAGCAGCGATTGGTCTATTTAACAGCCTTTAACTAACCGATTTTGCGGCTGTTGTAACGCGATTTCGTCCTTGATGTTTTGACACATACAAAGCATCGTCTGCTAATTTAAGTAGCATATCAACACCAGTAACATGTTCGTCAACCGCACTCACACCAATACTAACTGTGTAGCGAATAATATGACCATCCACTTTAAATTCGGCTTCCGCAATAGAGGTTCTAATGCGTTCCGCGATTTTTACTGCACCTTCAAGATCAGTCGAAGGTAAAAGAGCACCAAACTCCTCTCCACCTAATCTAGCTACTATATCCATTGTTCTCACACTGTCTTGTAATATTTGAGATAGGTGCTTTAACACCTCATCACCAGTTGCATGCCCATAAGTATCATTAATTTTTTTAAAATAATCTGCATCTATTGCAAGTAGCGATAACGGCCTTGGTCTTTTTTTCCAACGCTCAAACTCAACACCAGCCACTTCAAAAAATGCACGTCTGTTAGAAATACCGGTGAGGTGGTCGTTAAAGCTGGCTTTGATAATGTCTTCAGTTGAAGTGCGCTTCTCATCAATATCACGAATTATTAATGAATAGCGTGCAGGGTCAAGTGGTTCGCGATAAGCATCCACTAACGGAGAAATAATACTGCTACCCCAAAAGCGACTTCCATCTTTTCGCAAACACCAGCTTTCTAATAAATCCCAACCATTTTGGTCTGCTTCCATCAAGCGGTCTTTTAGACGTTCTTGATTTGTTGCATCTTCAGGAAAAAACAAACCATATGATTGTCCTTCAACGTCAAGCTCTTCAAATTTGGTTAACCTTTGCATACTTACATTCCAGCGTTCGATTATGCCTTCGCTATCAAGACTTGCTATCGCATACTCCGAGACATCGGTAAAAATAGCGTTAAACCAAGCTTCGCTGTGCTGAAGTTGCCGCTCTCTTTTGACCAGTAATGTGATATCCGTGATGACTGCCATAATGCGATCCATATCTAGTTTTAGCAGTGTAAATGCAAGAAACTTAGCATCTTTTTTCCCGGGTATTCCTGCGGTTAACTGAACACGCAATGAGTCACAAATCTGTCCCCGTTTTTTAGTGAAATTTGTGCATAAATTCTGTAGCTCTGGTGCAATATCCTCTAGAGTCGTAAACAAATTTGACAAATCACCACTGGGTGCAATCGGCAAAAGTAGATTTGCTGAATAAGGGTTTATCATCACAATGTGACCATCGGCTTGCATCTGCACCAAGCCGACTGGCGCCATGTACATAAATTGCAAAAGTGATTCGTAATCAGATTTTAGATCTTCAATCATTTAGTGTATCAATTCGATCTTAAAATAATGACGTAGTTGTATGGCAACGTAGGCGCGCTAATCAATCTTAATTTGACGCGTGTTGGTTTCATTTTAAGCGTTAAAACAAAATCCATTATTTCATCTAACTCAACTTTTTCGTCTACAGCATCTTCAAATTTTTGAGCGACTAAAAAGTTATTCATGCACGGTGCAACCGTGCTAAATAAATCGGCATCTATAACACTCTCTAATGATAATCCAGTCATTTTAGACTCATAAGCGTTGTAGACCTTCACAATGCCTTCATCATCGAATCCAATAACACCAAACTCTAATGCATTAAGTAGCTCATTACTAAGTAGATTTAATGCTTGCCCAAGATTTTGTGTGTCGAAATTGATTTGATTCAATTGATGTTACCCCGTTAAAAATAGCTTATTGATTAACCATAAATGGCTAATATGTAATTATGTATTGCAAGTTTGAATGCAATTGCTGATATTCAGATAATAAAAAATAATAAGAAAAAACACAAAATGTGCGAAAGAAATTTTAAGAAAATCGAGAGCCAACAACATCTAAATTAATAGTTAAAACTTACATTGCTATGTCAATTAAGCTTTAAATTAGTTCCTACATTTACTCTAAAGAGCAGGTGCTTATTAAGTAATGTTGATTTCAATATTCACAGTTAGTTGTTTTACTTATCAAGACCGCGTCGATACGGAATTTTATCAACCTCATTTTAGCGGCTGCTCGGCGCTCTAAATTTACCATCAATCATCATTTATTTTGATCATGCCATGTCATTGACGCGTTATGGTTTACTCAACATAGCTCTTATACCTGCCATTTTAGATTTACCGTAATCTTTATTCACTTCGGGGTCGTTAAACGGGTTGCCAAAATGGCGCACATCAGCAGTTGGCAACTCGGAAATAAAGCGGCTGGGTTCGCACATTTGCACTTCGCCCGCGCGTTTACGTTTTTTGCACCATGAGATATTGAGGCTTTTTTGCGCGCGGGTGATGCCTACATACATCAAGCGGCGTTCTTCTTCGATTCTGCTTGGGTCTAATACCCCAGCATCGATGCTTTCACGATGCGGCAAAATGCCTTCCTCCACCCCTATTAAAAATACATGGCCAAACTCTAAGCCCTTAGCGGCGTGTAGGGTAGATAGTTTTACGGCATTGGGCTCACCATCTTCGCGGCCTTCTAACATGCTCATGAGAGATACCATTTGCGTGAGCTCTAGCAGATTTTTGCCATTGGTTTCATTACCAAATTCGGTTGAGGCCTCACCTTTTTTGCTTAGCCAACCAATAAAATCTAACACGTTTTTCCATTTGCCCTCAGCGGCTCGCGGCTCTTCACTGTCATATAAAAAAGCTTCGTACTGAATAGCCGTTAATAAATCGTTAAGCACTTCGCCTGCGGGGTCTTTTACGGCGCGTGTTTGCAACACATTGATATAATTGCAAAAAGTAAGTAAATCATCTAATTGCTTATTGCCTATTTCACGTTGAAAATTACCTTCATAAGCAGCAGAAAATAAGGATAATTGATGAGCACTGGCATACTCGCCAAGCCGCTCTAGCGTGGTATTACCAATGCCTTTTTTAGGTGTGGTTGCGGCGCGTATAAAAGCGGGATCGTCATCTGCGTTAGCTACTAGCCTTAAGTAGCTTACTAAGTCTTTAATTTCAGCTTTATCAAAAAACGATTGCCCGCCAGAAATGGTATAAGGAATTTTTTGGTCGCGCAGTTTTTCTTCTAGCAACCTAGCTTGATGGTTGCCACGATACAAAATTGCGTAATCTAAAAACTGCGTTCGGTTTTCAAATTTATGCGCTTGTATCTTCATAATCACCGATTCTGCTTCAGACTCATCGCTGGCTTGAGCCGATACTTGAATCATGTCGCCCGTGCCTAAATCGCTCCACAATTTTTTATCAAATAGCTTAGGATTGTTGCTAATAACTGCATTGGCAGCGCGCAATATGCGCACGGTAGAGCGGTAATTTTGCTCTAACTTAATGACTTTTAAGCGGCTAAAATCCTCAGTTAATTGACGTAAATTCTCCACATCGGCACCGCGCCAGCCATAAATCGCTTGGTCATCATCGCCCACCGCTGTAAATTGGCCACGCACACCCGTTAGCATTTTTACCAATTTATACTGGCAGGCGTTGGTGTCTTGATACTCATCTATCAATAAGTATTGCAACTTGCGTTGCCATTTGTCTAGGGCCTCAGCATGGTTTTCAAATAACTCAACAGGTAGCTTAATTAAATCATCAAAATCAACCGCTTGGTAGGCTTTAAGGGTTTGTTGATATATTTGATAAACCTTGGCAGCAGCGTGCGTTAACTCTTCATCTGCTGTGGCTTTGGCTTGATCTGGGTTAACAAAGGCATTTTTCCAACTACTAATTTGCCATTGTGTTTTGCGCAACAGTTGTTTATCGGTAGTGGCTAAAACGTCGCTTAAAATTTTAAAACTGTCAGAAGAATCTAAAATAGAAAACTGTGGTTTATAGCCTAGCAATGCAGCTTCTTGGCGTAACATTTGCAGGCCTAATGAGTGAAAAGTGGCAATCGTTAAGCCTTTAATGTTTTTGCCTAGCATAAGCTTGCCAACACGTTCTTGCATCTCGCGAGAGGCTTTATTGGTAAAGGTAATGGCCGCAATTTCTTTTGGGTTATAGCCTGCTTCATCTATTAAATAAGCAATTTTTTGCGTAATAACCCGCGTTTTGCCACTGCCAGCACCTGCTAGCACTAATAGTGGGCCATCTAAATATTTAACGGCTTCGCGCTGAGGTGAATTTAAGCTATTTAACATGAGTTTTTATAGGATTTGTGGCTGTTTTTTATAAGTATTGTTGCTGAAATTGGCTCGAAAGCACGCTTAGCTGAACATTTAAGCACGATGAGCTTATAATAAGATTGTAACCGTTTAATACTAATTAACAGCCTAACTTTTAAAGATGATTTATGCCTAAGTTTGATTTAAGAACCATTATTTTTATGTCAATGCTGCTTACCTTCATGCTTTCAATGCTGTTGGCTATTACGCGTTCTCATCATAAAGAAGTGCGCGGCCCAGGTTATTGGGCAGTGGGTAATTTGGTGGTGGGTTTGGGCATGATTTTAGTGTTAATTCAACTAGATACGCCAAAAATATTATTTTTACCAGGCATGGCTTTAATTGGTGCAGGCTTAAGTTTATATATCAATGGTATTCAGGCGTTTATTGGTAAAACGCCTAGCCATCGCATACCCATTATGGTGTTTATACTTATTGTTGTGATTGATGTTTATTTTGTGGTGTTTAGACAAGATATGCGTAGCGCCGTGGTAGCAGGGGCCTTAGTTTTTGCCAGCATTTATCTTATTTGCGCGCGCATTACTTTTTCGCGCGATGAGGGCATTATGGGTAATCTGTTTTGGATTACTTCTAGCTTGTTTATGCTGCTGGGCATATTAATGCTGGGGCGAGCAATCTCGGCTTACAGAGTAGATATTGCAGTATTTGACTCATTTGCAACTTGGCCAGTTAACGCTTACACCTTTATGTTGGGTGCTGTTTCACAGTTTTTTATCTGCAGCCTTTTTGTGCTAATGCTAAGTTATAAGTTAAACCAAAATTTAGAATCTATTGCTACTATCGATGGCTTAACTGGCATATTAAATCGGCGTGGGCTAGAAGATGCGGCTTTAAAAATGCAGGGTATTTGTAAGCGCATTAATTTAAGCATGGCCGTGTTAGTGATTGATGTCGACCATTTTAAAAAGGTAAACGACAAACACGGCCATTTGTATGGCGACGATGTACTTAGGCAATTGGCAAAAGTGATCGCAGGTATTTTGCGTTCTGGCGATGTACTTGGCCGTTATGGTGGTGAGGAATTTTGTGTGTTTTTGCCTAACACCATTGAGCAAGACGCCACAGGGCTTGCAGAACGTGTTCGTGCGGGTATTGAGTTAGCCTTAAAGCAAGTGAATCAAAAAACATTAAATGCGACTGTAAGTATTGGCGTGGCTGATTCGGTAAGAGCTGGCTACGATTTTAAAGGCTTAGTGGCGGCTGCCGATAGCGCATTGTATGTTGCTAAAAATAACGGCAGAAACCGCGTAATAAGTTATACCAGCATTACGCGCGACAGCCAGCCTAATCTATCAATTAGTCCTATTATTAAAGAAGTTAAACCTAATGAGAACAACTAGAGCTAGCGCTGCTATTGATAGACTTAAACAGCGCAGCGGCATTGCAAATTATTCGATGGCTGTAGCCAGTAACGGCTTAATTAGTTTGGTTATGCAAAATGTAGGTGCCGCATCTACGCGCTTAAGTGAGCCTATGCAACTAGATGATTTTGTGGTTTTTGTGAATGCTTACGGCCCACAAATACCAAAACGCGTAAGCAAGCTTGATATTGCCTTTAGTAAACAACTAACCAAAAAAACCTAAAAAAACATTATCAGCCATTTATTTAATTAGCGCACTAATAGTTACCTTACTTATTAAATGAAAACAGGTACAATTATTTTTTAATGTTATTAAAGAGTTAACCTAAATAATGTTTGAATCTTTAGATTACGGAACCATGCTGTTTATGTCGGGGCTGCTGGCAGTGGCGCTGTCTGTACTGCTGCTAACTATTAATGCACGCAATGCAACATTGCATGGCTTAAT
Source organism: Methylotenera sp. (assembly GCA_031373695.1). Classification (GTDB taxonomy): domain Bacteria; phylum Pseudomonadota; class Gammaproteobacteria; order Burkholderiales; family Methylophilaceae; genus Methylotenera_A. The sequence continues at coordinate 8,453 of JANMNC010000201.1, forward strand.
TTATTGGTTTAGCGCCAATTTGTTTATTGGTGTAGCCATTATCATTTTTATTTTCGATATGATCCCGCTTAGTATCCGTGCCTTTGTTGGTGGTTTATGCATGGTTTTTGGCCTGGCTTTATATTTTGTGGCGATTAAAAATTTTGATCAGTATCGTATTGCCCCAGATATCATCAAAAAGATATCGCTCATCATCATTGTTGCAAACATCGCTATCGCCTTGCTATCTAATAATGAGTACTACTTAATTGTGCTTAACACCGTCTTATGTATTGTATTTAGCGGTATGTCGACAGTTTTTTTGCTTAAATTTAACAAGCCACAAAAAAAGTTAATAGAGCATCAATTTACCGGTGTATTTTTTGCTATTTTTACTTGCTTAACGCTTTATCGCTTGTTTGTTGTTTCATCAGACCAAGCAAATCCTGTGACGCATTTAACTGAGTGGACACAAAATGAAATCACTTTTTTAGCTTGCATGCTGAGTGTGCTGGCCATTAACTTTGGTTTTATTGCCATGGTTAATGTTAGGCTTGCCGAGCAACTCACGCATGCTGCAGGCCACGATTGGCTAACAGGCGTGATGAACCGCGGTAGATTAGAACAATCGTCAGAATTAATGCAGGCAAGCTCTGTTAGGTATGGCTATACGCAATCAATTTTACTAATGGACTTAGATGGATTTAAAGCGATAAACGACACCCATGGCCACTTATTTGGTGACAAAGTCATTAAAATATTTGCAGATTTAGTCAGTCAAACTATTCGTGGTGTAGATGTGTTGGGGCGTTATGGGGGTGAGGAGTTTTGCATATTAATGCCAAACACCAACGAAGCAGAGGCTTATATTTTGGCTGAACGTATTCGCGATAAATATGAAACAGCCTCAATTTTATTAGGTAATAAGCGCATTCCATGCACAGTAAGTATAGGGGTTGCAGACTCAAGTTATGTGGGTAATGATTTTAAGAGTATGTTTGATGCTGCTGACAAAGCACTATATGCAGCAAAAAATGCGGGTAGAAACAGAGTAATGTTGTATTCGGGGTTGATAGTGAAAAAATCAGTCAACTCAGAAATGTTTCAGTAGTGATTTTTTGAATTAGCTAAGCATCAATATTAATTATTACTGGCATGAGATTTGCACGCATATATTAGTTAGCACTAAACAAATACTCTTGATCATTGAACATAAATTAATGATTGTTGAGCCTAATATTAAGCAGGTTGCTGTCTTGGCAACTAATACTTAATCTAGAGTGTTAAATAGTGCATGGTTTAAGTCTCATTAACTAATGTCATTAAATTGACGTGATTGGTAGAAATTCAACAATGAACGACAGAGCGAATAAGACTTCAATTTGCAGTATTGTTTTTTTAGATATTATTGATTACTCTAAAAAATCAGGCTCTGAACAAATTGAGATTAAAAACCAATTTAACAATTTAATTAATCATTCGTTAAAAGATATTGCGCAAGATGAACGCATTATTTTAGATACAGGCGATGGTGCTGCGATTGCGTATATTGGTTCACCAGAAGATGCCTTGTTTACTTCACTTTCTATTCTTGATGAAATTTTAAAAAACAACATAATGAGCGCCATGCCACTTTATGTGCGCATTGGCATTAACCTAGGCCCAGTAAGAATAGTTAACGATATTAATGGCCAGCCTAATATTATTGGCGACGGTGTAAATGTAGCAGAGCGTATTATGAGCTTTGCCAAGCCTAACCAAATTTTAGTGTCGCGCTCGTATTACGAAGTCACCTCGCGCTTAACACATGAAATATCTCAAATGTTTGATTACTCTGGCAATAAGCATGATAAACACATGCGCGAGCACGAAATTTATAGCGTGCGATTGCTAAAAGAAACGACTCAAACTGAATCCACAACTGAAACAGTCGATTCGCAAACATTTTTTCAATCTAAACTACATTTAATTAATAGTATTAACTGGCGTTATGTAGTGCTAGCTTTGCCAGCATTAGTGGCGTTTGCGATTATGATGAAAATGGTAGCAGAGCCTGTACAGCCAACTATTATTATGGAAGATGCGCCAATTGTAGCCAAGCCATCAATACCCGTTATAACCGCTAAGCCCAATAAAAATGCCTTAATGCCTAACGAAACTGTTGAAGATATTCCGCAAGAGTTAATAAGCGCTGAAAATATAGTTGCTAAAGACAATGTATTAGTGACTAATCAAACAACGGAAACCGTAGAAAAAACGCTAGAACAAAAATTAGCAGAAGAAGAGCTAGCCAAAGCTAAACTGGCTAAAAAACAAGCCAAGGCAAAAGCTAAATTAAAGGCTGAAAGTGAGCTATCGCCAGAGTTAGCAGCCACACCAGCAGAAACGGCTGGCTTACCAAATGCAGAGGCCAAGGCAGCAGAGCCACCTATTAAAACAGCATCGCAACCCAGCAAAACTGAAGAATTAAAAGCCGTTAAAACTAAAGAAAAATCTGGCTGGAAAACTTTTACTGATAGTTTAAAACAAGGCCAAGAAAAAACTTGCAGCCAATCTGAAATAGCAATGAATCAGTGCCATTAAAAAATGGCACTGATTTTATTACCTAGGTAAATGCTTTAAACATTTACTCTAGAGCCTAGTTCAATTACGCCATTAGATGGAATGTTAAAGTAGCTCACCACACTGCCAGCATTGCGTGACATTAATGCAAATAATTTTTTACGCCAAATAGCCATCTGATGACTTTTATTTGTATTGTTAGCGCCTGAGATAAGGGTTTCTCGACTAACAAAATATGAAGTAGTAAATGGATCTATTGCTACCTGATTAATCTTGCAATCCTCTAAGGCTTTAGGCACATTTGGCGTTTCCATAAAGCCATAATTTAATTTCACTTGCCAAAAGCCAGCGCCGATTTCTTTGATATGCACACGCTGTTGTGTGGCTACAGTCGGGATATCTAAAAACGCGACTGTTAATATTAAATTGGTTTGATGCAACACTTGGTTATGCTTTAAATTGTGCATTAAGGCTTGTGGTACAGTATCTGCATTTGCACATAAAAATATTGCGGTACGTTCTATTCTGCTGTTTTTTTGATTCAAATTATTGAGTGCAATGCGCTTCACAAAGTCTTCTAGTTTTGGGTCATCCTCATGAATGCGTTGTAGTAAAATTTCACGTCCTTGTTTCCATGTCCACATAATAATTACCAAACCAATACCCAGTGCCACAGGAAACCAGCCACCTTTGAAAAACTTTACTGAGCATGAGGCAAGCAATAATAAATCTAATAATATGAATGCACTAGTCGCGCTTAAAGCTAACCACAATGGGTATTTCCAGCTGTAGCGCAGCACAAAGTATGTGAGTATTGTTGTAATTAACATGGTGCCAGTTACTGCAATACCATATGCCGCTGCAATTGCAGATGAGTTTTGGAAGGCGATGGTAGTGATGACAACTGCAACTAATAATAACCAATTAATGGCAGGAATATAGATTTGACCTGATTCACTGGCTGATGTGTGCAATACCTGCATTCTAGGTAAAAAACCTAATTGAATGGCTTGCTTAGTGATTGAATACGCGCCAGAAATTACGGCCTGCGATGCAATAATAGTGGCGAGTGTCGCTAGTATTACCGCAGGGATTAACAACTCTTGTGGAAACGACAGGTAGAAGGGGTTACTTACCGCTTCTGGTGTTGATAACAATAAAGCGCCTTGACCTAAATAGTTTAGCGCTAAGCCTGGCAACACTAAACTTGTCCAAGCGATACGAATAGCAGGTTTGCCAAAGTGCCCCATATCGGCGTATAAGGCCTCAGCACCTGTGATTGCCAGCACGACTGCACCAACAGCCAAAAATACCCCAGCACCACGATCAGCCAAAAAATTAAAAGCGTATATTGGGTTAAGTGCTTGTAATATTTCAGTATTATGCACAATGTGTGATACACCAACTGCACCCAGTGTTACAAACCACACGACAATAATAGGGCCAAAAAATTTACCCACCATATCAGTACCGTATTTTTGAAACGAAAATAACGCAATCAAAATAGCAATTGAAATGGGCATAATGTAGGTGCTTAAGTTTGGTGCAATAAGCCCCAAGCCTTCTACCGCAGAAAGCACTGAAATTGCGGGCGTTAAAATACTATCGCCATAAAAAAGTGCGGCACCAAAAACACCTAAAGTGAGTAATATTTTTTTGCGTAAAGGTGCTGCTGCTGCGGTTGAAACTGCTAATGCCAGTAAGGCCATTACGCCACCTTCACCACGGTTATCAGCACGTAATACTAAAACTACATATTTCAGCGTAACAACTAACATCAATATCCAAAATATGGCAGATATTGCACCGATAATATTGGCTTGGGTAAGTGCAATACCCGTAGATGCGCTAAAAATTTCTTTTACAGTGTAAAGCGGGCTAGTGCCTATGTCACCATATACCACGCCAATAGCCCCTAACGTGAGTGCCGCGATACTCTTAGATTTAATGCTTGTTGCTTCTGTATTTGTTTGCATGATTTTATTAAAAGACCCTTTACGATAAAGACAAAGTCATTTAATCAGTGCGGGTGTATCAATCGCATAAACATGGAGAAATCTATTTCTGTTGAAGCTTAAAAGGTGTGGATACGATTAATTGCTTTTGATTACTTTATCTGCGCCCAGTGTAAATATCAGATCTTTTAAGTAGCAGCTAATCTGTAACCTATGCCTGCTTCAGTTAAAATGTAGCGCGGTGCGGCCGTGTTTTTTTCAAGCCGTGCGCGTAATCTGCCCATATGAATCCGTAAATAATGCGTATCGTCTATGTATTCTGCACCCCACACTTCGGTAAGAAGTTGGCGATGAGTGAACACTTTTCCTGGTTTTTTAGCAAGTATAAACAATAACTTAAATTCAATTGGCGTAAGGTGTAATGGTAGCTCATCCAATAAAACGCTCGCATTAACCAAATCTATAATTAAAGCATCTAGCTTAAAAATATCATCACGCAAAGACATCATTGCCATACGTTTTAAAGCTACTTTTACCCGCGCAAGTAATTCATTTATGCCAAATGGTTTTGCTAAATAATCATCAGCACCACAGTCAAAACAAGCAACTTTTTCTTGCTCAGATTGGCGTGCAGATAACACTAGAATAGGAATATCTGAATCAATACGCACATGCGTAATAAAATCGCGACCATCACCATCAGGTAAATTTAGATCTAATATAATGAGCACAGGTTTATGCGTATTCAACAGATTTTTTGCATCAATAATGCTGTGTGCGCATTGCGTGTGATACCCGTTTGCTTTTAAGCTAGATTGCAGAAACTGACTAATCTGCAAATCATCTTCCACAATTAAAATAGACTGACTATCAGACATCTATTTTGCCTAAGTTTGGGCTATTAAAGCTCAAGCTAACACAAGCGCCACCGCCCTCACGGTTATGAATAGTTAAGATTGCATCGTGTAATTGTGCAATAGATTGCACGATAGACAAGCCCAAACCAAAGCCTTGTGAACTGGTAGAAGAAAACTTTTTTATTTGAGAGGCTGTGAAATGATTAGCAAATCCACTGCCTCTGTCGCTCACGCTAATATTGATGCGGTCATCTGTTTTGCTTACATTAATGCTTATAGGTTCACCAGCATGCTTCGCGTTATCAATCAGGTTAACTAAGGCTTGTATTAATAAGTTTGCGTTGCCTTTAATTAGTTGCTCAGGCTCATCAATTTCTACTTTTAAATCAAGCAAATCACCACGGCTTTCATATAGCGCAATTACCATACCGATTAACTCTTCAGGTGATTGCCAATCCATAGAAATCTGTTTTATCTCACTAGACTCTAAACGGATAATGGAAAGTATATTCTCTGTTGTAGTGGCTAAGTGGCGGGCTTGCGCCACAATGAGCGCAGTTAATTGTGAGGCCTGTTCTGCGGCTAAATCTGCCTGTAGCAAGGTTGTTGCTGCCCCTAAAATAGAGGTGAGTGGTGTGCGCATGTCATGTGAAATTGATGCAAGCAATGCACTTTGTAAGGCATCTTCGCGGGCTGCTAATTCTGCCTGTTTAGCTTTTTCACTATTGATTAAACGTTGATACGCTTGTGAGATTTGGTCAACACAAGATTTGATAGCGGTATAGTTTTCAATACCATCATCTGCATTTAAATTACCCACCACTAAAATGGGGTCTGTACTCGGCAAGCGATTAAAAGGCAACAGCCATTGTTTATGCTTGGTAATCGAGTCAGTCCAGTAATCTGTGTATGGGCTAATTGGTTTACCATTGTCTGATACCCACTTCAGCAAACGATTATCTGGCATTTCTAACAAAGCAGATTGTATGCTTAAGTAATATGTACTATCGGCTTTTAATTGTGCAATACCAAATGGTTTATCAAACTCAGTTTTTAGTAAGTCGCAGGTATCTTTTAGTAATTGATTAATGTCAGTCGCTAGTGCTAAATTTTCTGCCAAGTTTCTGGCAAACTGCGCATGTTTATTGGCGATATATGATTGCTGTGTTTGAAATTTTAATTGCTTAACCAGTGAGGTAATGACAATTGAAACGATTAAAAAGCAGAATAAAACAGTCCAAGATTGAACATGCGCTACTTCAAAAGTATAACGTGGCTCAATAAAAAAATAATTAATGGTTAAAAATGCTAAAAACGCAGTCACTGCGGCAACCATAAAATCACAACAATATGCTGCAGTTACCACTACCAACAAATTAAGCAAAGTAACACCAGCTATGCCTAAATTATTAAAAAACTGATAATTAACAGCGGTCATCAGTATTAATAAAACTGACATACTCAATAACTGTAGAATTTGTTTTTGCATGTTCAGTACCTTCTAATTGAGTGAAACAATCAGAGTTTACGGTTTAGGCATATCAATCGCATAAATATGAAAATTTATTTCAGTAATTATTTTTTTAGGGTATCTCATCTGAGGTTGGCGTTGAAACGCTAGTTTCTGAGCCTTTTTTTAACTCTTCTGGCAAGCTTGCAGCGGTCATTAGTCGACGGCTTTCAGGCGTTTCTAAACTAACCCTGCCAATAGCACCACTGCGATAATCCGTTAAAAAAGCAATTGCAGTTTTTTCGGTATCCCACAAACCATCATGGCGTTTATAGCTGCGCCGTTTGGCAATCGCTTCTAGCAAGTCCACACCATCCATTTGCGTCACATCCAATTTCATCACATCTAGCTTATAGCGTGCATTGATTAAATCAGGGTAATTAAGCAATAAGTTGTCGGCTAAAAAAATTGCAACATCTTCATCGATAACTGCATTTCGCCCAATGGCATGGCTGGCGGCCAGCATGTAGCCGTCACTTTCGTAAGCAATTTTTGGCCACATCATGCCTGGCGTATCAGTAATACTAAAAGTGGCATCTAGCTCAAACCGCTGTTGGCTTTTAGTTACAGCAGGTTCATCACCTACTTTTGCCACGCGGCGGTTGAGCAGGGCGTTCATCAGTGTAGATTTACCCACGTTAGGAATGCCCATAATTAAAGCGCGTAATGGTTTTAAGTGCGTACCACGATGAGGTGTTATTTTGCGACATACTGCAGGTATTTTTTTAGCATCACCCGCTTTTTTGCAGCTTAAAGCCACTGCTTTGGTATTAGGCAAGCTGTTAAAATAATTAAGCCATGCTTCAGTCGCTTTTGGATCGGCTAAATCGGCCTTATTTAAAATTTTTAAATTGGGCCGTTGGCGAAATAAGCGCATCTCGTTAATGACTGGGTTGTGAGAAGCTTCAGGCACGCGTGCATCTAAAACCTCAATCACCATGTCGGTAAACTCCATGGTTTCTTCCGCTTTTTTGCGGGCTTGGGTCATATGCCCCGGGTACCACTGAATTGCCATTTAATGCCTTTAAAATCAAAAAATTCGTCGCAACACTGCGTTGCTCAATTGTTTTAATCGCGCATATCTTTAATTGAACCATATGTATAAACCATATGCTGCGTGCTTAAAATAATTTCGCGCCTTGTTTTGCTTAGACTTTTTTAATTTTCTAGGCATTAAACTGTGCGCTAAGTCACCATTTTAACACCATATAGTTTGTTGTCTGATTTATGTTGTTGATTCTTTGAGCTATTTGATTAGCGATTTTTTCTT
>JANMNC010000017.1:0-2011 GCA_031373695.1 Methylotenera sp.
TAGTTTAATGATTGCCGATTTATTGGCGCAAGCGGGCTTGCCAGCAGGCGTATTTAATATTGTGAATGGCGATAAAGAAGCTGTAGACGTATTGCTAAGTGACAAACGCATACAAGCCATCAGCTTTGTCGGCTCTACACCGGTTGCGGAATATATTTATAGTACAGGCACTAAAAATGGCAAACGTGTGCAAGCGCTGGGCGGTGCAAAAAATCACTTAGTAGTGATGCCCGATGCAGATTTAGACCAAGTTGCGGATGCACTTATCGGCGCAGGCTATGGCTCTGCTGGCGAGCGTTGTATGGCGATTTCAGTTGCGGTAACTGTGGGTGATATTGCAGATAAACTGATTGCGAAACTGCAAGAAAAAGTAAAAACCATCACCATTGATCACGGTTTAAACGAAAAAGCTGATATGGGCCCATTGGTGACGCCACAACACTTTGAAAAAGTGAAAAGTTATGTGAATTTAGGTGTAGCTGAGGGTGCAAAATTAGTGATTGATGGTCGCGGCTACACCCATTTAGGCCATGAAGAAGGTTTCTTTTTAGCGCCTTGTTTGTTTGATCACGTTACAAAAGAGATGCGCATTTACAAAGAAGAAATTTTTGGCCCAGTGCTGGCTGTTGTGCGCGCCAATAGCTTTGAAGAAGCCTTACAGTTAGTTAATGACCACGAATTTGGCAATGGCGCAGCAATTTTCACCCGCGATGGCGAAGCAGCGCGTGAATTCACTAGCCGCGTACAAGCAGGTATGGTGGGGGTTAACGTGGCAATCCCTGTGCCGATTGCATTCCACAGCTTTGGCGGCTGGAAACGCTCACTATTTGGCGATTATCATATCTACGGCATGGAAGGTATACGCTTTTACACGCGCCTCAAAACGACTACTTCTCGCTGGCCTGCAAGTAATAAAAGTATGGGCTCAGAATTTGTCATGCCAACCATGAAGTAAAAATCTTAAATAAAAAACTCAAATAAAAAAGGGTGCCGAAGCACCCTTTTTTATCAGCTAAATCAATTTAGAATGAACGACCTAGCGTCAAGATTAAAGTGTCATCAGTCAAATCTTTAGAGCCTGGTTTTGTTGTGAAGCTAGAGCCACCATAACCGCGTGTACCCCAATAGCCGCTTTTACCGCCGTTAGAGCCACCAGTGTAATATAAACCAGCATTCCAACCTGCAGTGCCTGCAATTGTAAAAGCTTTACTTAAACCGATTTTATAATCAGTCATATCTGCTTTTGTTTCTACAATACTTGCCGCAGTGCCGTTGGCGTTAGGAAAGCTGCCATCGTTAACTAGCTCGCCTTTTACATCTAAACGACCTACGTGGCCAATCAAGTTTAAACCCCAAAATGGTAATGGAATATTGGCATTTAACTCAATATAGGTACTACCACTAGAGCTTTCACTCCAACCCGTATTCTTATTAGCACCATACCACTCGCCTATAGTGTAAGAAGCTTTTGCACTTAACCATTTATAAGACAAACCAGCGTTTGCTTCATAAGTAGTAAAGTCTTCATTAATTTTTCTACCTTGATCTAATGTTAAAAGATCATATTTATCCCAACCACCGCCCGGATAAAAATAACCAATTGCACCAACAGTCCAGCCTAAACCTTCAACTGCTGCGATGGTACCGTTATAGCCACCATAAACGTCAAATTCTGTGCTTGCACCTACATAAGTACGCTCTGAAATGCTAGAACCCCAAGCACCCGCATAAAAACCACTTGCATGCGCCACATCAAAACCACCTTGTACTGCTGGCATATTCCATGATTGTGAAACACCACGTGCGTAGTAGTTAGACACAACACTAATATTTGATGAAAGTGTCCAAGGTGATGCAGGCTCAGCAGGCGCTGCTGCTGGCGCTTCTTCAGCAAATGCTAATGCGCTTGTTAATAAAAGTGGTGCGGCAAGCATAGCAGTTAATGCACGGCTTTTTGTATTCCAACTAAAAGTGCCCATTTGATATCCTTTTTTAAAAAAATTTGTATATT
>JANMNC010000046.1:0-33282 GCA_031373695.1 Methylotenera sp.
TTGCTTATTGTAGTATTAAAACTCTTTAATGCTGCGTATTTGTAATTATTGTTAAACCAAACTGCTATATGCTATGTTGTGATTGTTGTTTCAATAATTATTTATATCAACCACTGTCATAAATTTAACTGTTAATTAGCTGGGTATGCATTGCAATCTTTTCACGAAATTTTAAATAAACGCTTGCCCAACGTAAGTGTTACCAAGCTTTTAATCAGCATAAATGTGTTGGTTTTTTTGGCCATGCTAGTGAGTGGCGCTGGTTTTTGGCATTCGCCTAATGGCATACAGCTAATTTGGGGGGCTAACTTTGGCCCCGCCACCCAAGATGGTGAATGGTGGCGCTTGGGCAGCGCCATGTTTTTACATTTTGGCGCATTACATTTAGCCTTAAACAGCTTTGCTCTGTGGGATGTAGGCCAGCTGGCAGAGCGCATGTACGGGCATGTGCGCTTTGCTGGCATTTACCTAATTAGCGGCTTAAGCGGCAATTTACTTTCATTGGTTGTGCAGGGTAATTCGGCAGTTTCTGGCGGCGCATCGGGTGCAATATTTGGCATTTATGCCGCTGTACTGGTTTTTTTGTGGCGCGAAAGGGCAGCCATTTCTGCCCATGAGTTTCGTTGGCTATTTTGGGGTGGTTCAGTTTTTGCGGCGTTAACAATAGTGCTGGGTTTTATTATCCCGGGTATAGATAACGCCGCACATATTGGTGGCTTTATAACAGGCTTGTTAGCCAGTGTTGTGTTTTCGCAAAGTATTAACGCGCGCACCATGCCCATTAAATATAGCGTAACTGCCGCATGCATTTCAGTGCTGGCTACATTTGCGCTACTTAAGGCTGTTCCAGCACCTAAGTATCTCTGGAGCGATGAGCTGCTAGTGCGCAGTCAAATTAGCGCATTTTTGTATCAAGACCAAGCCATAAACCGATCATGGCTAGAAATTATGCATGAAGGTAAGCAGGGCAAAGTAAGCTTTGATACGCTGGCTGGTAAAATCGACTATTCGATTAGCGAGCCGTATGAACAAAGTTTTGAAAGGCTATCTAAGCTGCCAAATAATCCTGCTTTGCCATCGGCGATGCAATTAGAAAACCTGTTGTTGTATGCCGAAAAGCGCAAAGAAGAATCTAAAGCAATCGCTGAGAATCTCAGAAAACAAACTGCGGCTGAACAAAGCCAGCCAGTTAAAGCGCCAGCAGACGATGACAAAAAATAATCACCCTATATTTTCGTATCAGCCTATGATGACTTATTAATAATTAAGGAGAAATATTATGGCTAAAGGTCAAATTAAAAGTAATAAAGAGACAAAAAAACCCAAAAAAAGTAAAGAGGTGGTAGTGCCAAATGGCTCAGTTATACCGATGAAGCCAACGCCTAAAAAATAAGCATTTTAAATAAATATGACTGCATAAATTATTATTCAAACTGATGTTGGCTACAGCTGCTTAAATGCCTGCATACCACTCGTAGCCAGTGTCTTCCCAAAAACCGCCTTTGCCACCTTCAATATGGGCAAAGCTTTCTACTAGCTCAATTTTCATAATGTACTTGGCTTGCTTGTAACCTAGCTGGCGTTCTACACGCAACCTAATAGGTGCACCATTTTTAATGGGCAGCGTTTCATCATTAAGTTTATAGGCAAGAATAGTTTGTGCATGATACGCATCATCCATATCAATGCTTTCATAATAGTAATTAGTTCCGTCTTCTTTCATCGGGTCTGCACAGTAAAACACCACAAAACGAGCCTCTGGCGTTGGTTTAACTAACGCTAATACCTCTTGCAAGGGCGGGCCTGTCCATTTACCAATGGCGCTCCAGCCTTCTACACAATCGTGTCTGGTAATTTGTGTGCGGTTAGGCAGTTGCTGCAATTGGGCTAGCGTAAATTTAAGTGGATTTTCTACTAAGCCGCCCACTTCTAGCACCCAATTGCTAAAGCCAGTTTCTGCCATTGCATGATAAGCAGGGTTATTAGGCGAAGATGTGCCATTGCTACGAAAGCTAGGTGATAAATCTGCCGCGCTAAACTCTTGCGCCATCGATACGCGGTTGCTCACAAGGCGGTGCACGTTGTTACTTAAGCTCTCGCCAGTGCTTAATATTTTAGTAAATGTTTCAGAATGAGAAAGCTTATCGCAACCCGCCAAAGCAATAGCACCAGCACCAGCAAGCAAGCGCGTAAAAAATTTTCTTCTTTCGGTTTGATGCATCATGATGGCCCCTTATCTGAATGCGCATTATCAATTTTAAATTGGCCTGTAATCATCGAGCGTAAGTTGTTCCACAAGCCTGTGATAATGACCTGAAACACATGAACAAACACAAAACCAACTAACATCCAAGCGACTATAAAATGAATGGTGCGCGCTGATTGGCGGCCGCCAAATAGATCAACCCAGCCAGGAAAAATGGAATTTAAAAATGGCGACATCGCCCAGCCCATTAATATAACCAGTGGCAATAGAACAAAAATAACCCCTAGGTAAGCTATTTTTTGCAGTACGTTGTAATGTTTTGCTTCTTCTCCACCATGATGTTTAAAGCGTATATGGTCTTTAATCGATTGCCAAATGGTTGAACGCTCTTTTTTGCTAACAGCAAGATCGCGCTGAACGTGTTTAGTTAGCAGTGAATAGCTTAAATAACACAGGCCGTTAATAACAAACAGCCAAGCAAAGAAAAAGTGCCATTGCCTTGCCATCGACAGCCATTTTGGCCCTGGAATTGTCATCCAAGAAGGAAAGCCGCGCCTAGTGATTTTGCCATCCGCCCCTGCCGAAGCACCTAGCACGCCAGTGGTGTTGAATTGATAACCAAATAGGGTGGTAATGCCTTGCAAGCCATTGCTTGAAGGCACTGCTTTCATTTCTAGCACGGGTGGTTTGCCGTTATAAGAAGATTTGCCAAAATACAAAGCGGTGTGCGAGTTAAAAATGTTTAATCCGCTCATCAAAAGTATGGTGAAGCAAACCACATTAGTCCAATGCATAATGCGGATAGGTATGGTGTGCCGATAAATAAAGTAAGATTTAAGGTGAGAATTTGCTGGCACAGACATTTTTTCTCCTAGCTAAATAGTAATGCTTTTTTCAAATCATACGCTGGTTTTAAATGTTTATGTTTTGCTACTAACTAAAATATTCATTAACTATTTCAGCTTGCTTATTTTAGTTGATGCAGCTCTAAGTGCCTTAATTTAGGCGCTAATTTAGCTGTGATACCCACTACCGAAAGCGTCATTACGCCACCAAAAATAACCGATGGCACCAAGCCCATTGCGCGTGCTGCTAGGCCAGATTCAAACGCACCCAGTTCATTAGACGAGCCAATAAAAATACCGTTGATAGCTGAGATTCTGCCACGCATGCTGTCTGGTGTGGCCAATTGCAAAATGGTTTGGCGCATTACAACTGAAATACCATCGGCAATGCCAGATATTAGCAGCATGACAGCGGCTACCCAAAAACTGGTGCTTAAGCCAAAGCCAATAATACAAAGCCCAAAACCTGCTACTGCGCCTAACAACCACTGCCCAGCATGGTAATTAATGGGGTGACGGGTTAGCCAAAGCCCAGTCATAATCGCGCCAATGGCTGGTGCTGTGCGTAATATGCCTAAGCTTTCTGGCCCTAAGTGGTACACATCTTGAATAAAGGCGGGCAACATGGCTACCGCGCCGCCAAATAGTACGGCAAACATATCAAGCGCTAGCGCCCCCAACACAATTTGGTGGCCCCAAACAAAGCGCAAGCCTTGGGCGATGCTAGCGAATACTGGCGGGCTATCTACACTAGGTGCAGGCTCTTTTATTTTAATTGAGCCCATGGCAATTGCTGCGCCTAAACACAATAAGGTAGCAAGAGAATAAGCCACAGTTTTGCTGGCAAAACCTACTAATAAACCGCCAATGGCAGGGCCCAATACTAAGCCTGTTTGAAACACCGCGCTGCCAATGCCTGTAGCGCGGGCAAAATCATCACGTGGCAAAATAATGGCGAATAATGTGCTGTAACTCGGTGCAATAAATGCGCGTGCAACCCCAGTAAAAGCAATTGAGGCATAAATCCATAAACTAGTATCACCACTTAAGCTATTGCCAAACCAGCCCAATGAAATTGCAGTAAGGGTAAGCGCATTCAGGCTAAGCATAATGGCTGCTAGTGCGCCAAACATGCGGCGTGAATAATAGTGGTCTACCGCGTGGCCAGCAAATAAGGCGCAAGCAAAATAGGGGATTACTTCTGCCAAGCCAATTAAACCCAGTGCTAGTGGGTCGTGTGTGATTTCATATATATGCCAGCCCACCGTCACTGCCATAATCTGGTAAGCCAATACCATTTGTATGCGAAACGCCAATAACTTAAGAAATGCGTGATTGTGGTAATGAAAAATGGGAGATTTAAAAATTTGCATAAGCTGACTTGTTAATTAAATATCAGTGTACTATTAAAATGTTAGTGCAGTGAATAAGGTAGTAAGCATGCGGTGATTTTTGAACAATTGTTGCATGCCGATGAGTCGTCGTTGACCTAGTGCGACTCTACCGATATAGATTAGGCGCACTAACCATTCAATCATACTTTGTCCTTGAAAATACACCATCTGTTGTTTCATTAAATTACAATTTTTTTATTGTGGTTTAGTGAAACTATTTGCAATCCAAGCTTGCCTTAACTGTGCATTTTCAAGCGAATTTCGCTGATTTGCTCGACAAAATTAAAGGAAATTTATGAAAAAGGTTTTAATCGCAACACTAATGGCATTAGGTTTATCAAATACTGCATTTGCAGATGATATTGTAGATTCTGCAATTGCAGACGGCTCATTAAAAACACTAGTAACTGCACTGCAGGCTGCAGGTTTGGTTGATACACTAAAAGGTGCGGGCCCCTTTACAGTGTTTGCTCCAAATGATGCCGCATTTGCAAAAATACCAAAAGACAAACTAGATGCCCTGCTTAAAGATAAAGCAGCGCTTACCAAAATACTTACCTATCATGTAGTAGCTAGCAAAATTACTGCTGCTGATGTGGCTGCGGGTAAAGTAAAGTCAGTTGAAGGTGGTGATTTAACACTATCTGTTACCGATGGCGTTAAAGTAAACGGTGTTTCTACAGTTGGCGGCGGCGATTTAAAGGCAGATAATGGTGAAATTCACATTATTGATACCGTATTAATGCCAGATGCAGGCACAAAAAAAGTAACTAAAAAGAAAAAGTAGCGATTAAGCAATAAATACAGGCGGGCAGTAATTGGTCATTGTTACTAACTACTGCTCGCTTTTATATTAGTACTTTGTAATATTTATTTTGGTACGCGCCACAAATACCAGCTGGCAACTGTGCGATGCGGGCTCCAAGTTTTAGCAATTTCTACCATCTGCTTGCGTTTAGGTGCAGTGTCTAATTTTTTTAGGCGTTTGTAACCTTCTACCACAGCAAAATCATCAGCTGGCAGCACATCTAAGCGTTTTAGTGTAAACATAAGTAACATTTCCACTGTCCAGCGGCCAATGCCTTTAAGCGTCACCAAACGTGTAATTAAATCTTCATCGGCCATTGCATCAGCATCCACGAGTGATGGCACCAAACCACTTAATGCGCCTGCAGCTATGCTTTGAATAGTCTCAATTTTGCGTGCAGAAAATCCACAGGCGCGTAACGCATCAAAACTTGTAGCTAACAATTGAGTGGGTGATGGGAAACTATTATCGTAAACACCCAGAAAGCGTTTGATAATTGCATCGCCAGCTTTGCCATGTAATTGCTGATATGCTACTGCACGTATTAGCGCCTCGTAAGGCTCGCGCTGTGGTTTTGATTCAAAGGTGCAAACACCCACAGTTGCTATTAAGTACGCCCAATCTTCATCAATATTAGATAAAAATGTTGACGCTGTTTGAAAATGCGGCGTGTTAAGCAAAGTACTATTCTTTTACTATTGCAATGAAGTGCTTAATAAATAAATAAACAGTAAAACGCTTTTATACCTGTTTAAATATGGCTATCGACTACAAATAATATTGGCTTTAAGTTCGCCAACACTATATTGCACGACATCAGACCAAGCTGTTTCTGCCGCATTTAATTTGTAGCTTTCAATCAAATTGCCCTTGCCCATATTTTCACTGTAATAATTAATAGACAGTGCTTTAAACTTTTTATTTTTGCAATCGTGTAGCTCACTCCATTGCGATGACATTTCTTTTTTCTGCTGTGTACCGTAATAGTCGTTAAGTGTTGATACGGTAGTTAAATCACCCGATTTTTGAACCGTATCAAAATCTATATACATATTGCCCTCATCATTGGTTTGAATCATCGTCCATTCTGCCAATGCCTGAGTAGAGCTGAGCGCTAAGCTTAAAATAATTAAAAGTTTATTCACGAGATTGCCTTTGTTTTAAGATGTTAATTAAGTGATTTTGAAATATGTTAGCTGATAAGGCCTACAAATAGCACTAAAGTTTAATCAGTGAGTCTTTAAATATAATTTATTAGTAATTTACAGCGCCTTTTTTGCGCGCGGAACAAAAAACATAAATGGATTTATTTGATGATTTAATGACCCAAAGCGGCCCTGTGACACAAGTAATGCCACGAGCAATACCACAAGAAATACTAAAAGACGTTTTTTTATTAAAAGGTTTTGCGCTAGCAAATGAACAGATACTTTTGGCTGATATAGCCGCCATTATTAGCCAAGTGCCACTACGCCATATGATGACCAGAATGGGTTTTAAATTGTCGGCAGCCATGACTAATTGTGGTGTCTTGGGGTGGACTTCAAGCAGAAAGGGTTATCGCTACGATACGCTAGACCCCAATACTGGCAAGCCTTGGCCAGCCATGCCAGATAGTTTTTTGCAGCTAGCTAAAAGCGCGGCAGCGCAAGCTGGCTTTAGCAATTTTCAACCAGATGCATGTTTAATTAACCAGTATAAAGTGGGTGCCAGTATGGGCTTGCACCAAGATAAAGATGAGTTGGATTTTAGCCAGCCTATAGTTTCAGTGTCTTTAGGCATACCAGCAGTGTTTCAATTTGGCGGTTTAGTGCGTAGCGATAAGCCTATTAAAATACCACTGATGCATGGCGATATTGTGGTTTGGGGTGGTGAATCAAGGCTAAAATATCATGGAATCATGCCATTGAAGCCCAATAACCATAAGGGTCTTGGCGCATATCGATTTAACTTAACGTTTAGAAAAGCAGCTTAATTTTAAGCAGGCGCTCTGCGTAGCTTGTGGCTGCGACGCAGAACATTGCATCACGAGTTAATTTATAACTTTTTATTTATAACTTTAGTGCGGCTTTAATGCGTCTAAAGGTTTGGCTAACAATATTGCCATCTAGCTTGTAATGTTTATGTAGCGGCTGTTTTACTTCCCAGCTGGCTGTCATGCCTGCAGGAAAAGTGACTAAATCGCCTTTGCCAAAAGTAACCGCAGCGCCATTAGTCGGTGTAATCACACATTCGCCTTCTAAAATATAAGCGATTTCTTGCTCTGGAAATGTCCAAGGAAATACCGATACTTCTTTTTGCCAAGTAGACCATTTAGTCACATTTAAAGAATCTAAACGGCTTTGTGCTGGGTTTTTTTCAACGGTGATGCTGTTAACTGAAGTTTGGGTCATGTTGTTCCTTTTATCTAGCTTGTTATTTTAACGCAACATAAGCTAAATACTGCCGCCTTAAGTAGTAAAATGCGCACTTTAGCTAATTAATTAACTATGTACGTTACTTTACAACAGGCGATAGCCCAACTAAAAAACGGTGAGGTGGTGGCAATCCCTACCGAGACTGTTTATGGATTAGCGGCAGACGCAACGAATGACGCTGCTTTGCGCCAAATTTACGCAATTAA
This sequence comes from Methylotenera sp., assembly GCA_031373695.1. GTDB lineage: Bacteria > Pseudomonadota > Gammaproteobacteria > Burkholderiales > Methylophilaceae > Methylotenera_A. Next base: position 7,877 of record JANMNC010000046.1, read on the forward strand.
GCAACGTCCTATGGATAATCCGCTTATTGTGCATATTGCAGATGCCAGTTTAGTGACAAACTGGGCGGCTGAATTCTCACCGCTGGCCAAAAAATTGGCACTTGCATTTTGGCCAGGGCCTTTTACACTCGTGTTACTAGCCAAAAATAATATTTCAACCATTGTGCGCGGTGGTCAGCCAACAGTGGCATTGCGTGTGCCAAGCCATGCTTTAGCATTGCAAGTTCTTAAAGAAAGTGGCTTGGCTTTAGCTGCACCTTCTGCCAATAAATTTACCCAATTAAGCCCTACAACCGCTGCGCATGTGGCAGCAGGTTTAGGTGAAGCCGTTGCAGTGCTAGATGGTGGTGCTTGTTCGGTTGGTATTGAATCGACCATTGTCAGTGTGTGTGGAGACGATTGGCAGTTGCTAAGGCTAGGCATGGTTTTAGAGGCAGAAATACAAAAAATAGCAGGTAAACCTGCCACAAAAAGTGCACCTAAAAACACACCTAAAGCGCCAGGCCAGCATTTATTACATTACTCGCCAAAAACGCCAATAAGCTTATTTAAAACGCGAAATGCTTTATTACAGCATGCGCAAAATAGCACAACAAGCTGTGTTGCTTTGTTGATGGGCACGGATGAAAACAAAACTACTCTGGCTATTAATCTATACCCTTGTTGTGAGTGTCTAGTGTTACCTAACCAAGCGGCATTAGCTGCAGAGCAGTTATACAGTGCGTTGCATCAATTAGACAAAGTAAATGCAGCGCAACTGTTAATTGAGTTGCCACCCAGCGGCGCACAGTGGCTGGCGATTTTGGATAGGCTTACTCGCGCGGCTCATGCAAATTAATTTTGGGCATAACCGACTGGGCAAGTTAACGCTTGTTTTGTGCTAAAAAAGCGAGTAACTTATTGTCACTTAGAGTTGTTTTTTGAATGCATGTTTGGAGTCAAGCGATGGACAACAAATACGGTTTAGGCAGCAATAAAGTGGCGACTGAGCATCACGAAACTCACCATAAAACGCCTGCCATCCACCCAGTTAATTGCAAATTTTGCAACAGCATCAACCTAACACTAAGCCCAACCATGCACGATCATATGTGTAATGATTGCGGCGAATGGCAAAGTGATGTGCCGCAAGGCTATTCTACAGGGCGCTCTAGCGACTATTGAGCTGGTTTTAGTGCTGCGGTAAATTCTGCATCTAATTCGCTATCAATTGCCTTTAACGCTACACGAGTTTTTTCTACTTCGATAACGTTGCCTGCCTTATTTGCAATAAGTCCCAATTCAATTAGTGTTGCAGGGTGTTGCGGCTGAATTTTTAATACTTGCTGAAAATATTGTTTGGCTTTGCTAGGGTTGCTTAAGCTTAAATCACTTAAACGTTGTTCTGCAATACCAGCATAATATAAAGCTTCAATGTTATTGGGTTCTGTTGCTAACCAGCTCTGCGCAACTGTTTTAAGCTCTTCCCAATGCCCATTTTGATACGGCAAAACTACCCGCATAAAATATGGCCGTGCCTCATCAGGCGCATCCCAAAAAGCTTCTGGGCCTACGGTGTAAACAGGCACTTCTGGCATTTTTAATGCGGCTTTTACCCATTGCACAGGCATATTGTAATAATAAGCATTTTGGCCTGGGCTTTTTAGCGTACTAATGGCAATTAACTTGCCGTCATAATCAAATACTGGGCTGCCGCTAGCGCCAATTGCAAAAGCTGCCGTTGCGCGAATCACATGTGCATCATCCATTGGATAAGTGGCTTTTATTTTGCCCAATGTGACATAAGGCGCAGGCGAGTCACCAGGCATTGAAATTGAAATAATTGGTTGTTCGACCCTTAAGTGTTCTGAGTCGCCCAGCGTAGTCGGTTTAAGATTGGCCCACTCAAAGCGTAAAATACAAATATCGTGTTTCCAATCGGCAATCAGTGCAACGGGCGCAAAAGCTTCACCCCATTTGGTAATACTAATACCGTTAGAGCTTTGCAACGTATGGCAATTAGTGACCACATGATCTTTAGTAATAGCTACACCAGTGCCATAACCATGGCCGCCATTTTTTTGTGTGCTGCTTACTTTTACAATCGATTCTTTTAACTGATACAAAAAAGCGTCACTAGGCTCACCATTAGCAAACACTGCACTATCTTGTGCCTGAGTTATTAACGGTATTGCAAATAATGAGGATGAAATTACAAGGGTAATAAGTTTTTTCATTAGATAATCTCAATTTACTGGCTTGACTGCGGTGTTGGGTTAATCGCTTCATTAAATTCAAGCAACACATCGTTATCTACTTCTTGCATTGCCACTTTTAAGCGCTCAAGCTCTGGCTTGTTACCTTCTTGTTTTGCAATTAAGCCAAGCTCAAATAAAGTGGCGGTGTGCATGGGGTGCAATTTAAGTGACTCTGAAAACTGTTTTTTTGCGTCAGCCAACTTGCCCAGCTTTTCATATGCAATACCAAGGTAGTAGTGCGCTTCGGCAGATTCAGGCTCTTTTTTAGCCCAAGCTTCTGCTACTGTGTTTAATTCATCCCATTTTTCATTTTGGTATGGCAATACCACGCGCATAAAAAATGGACGGTTTTCATCAAGGGCATCCCAAAATGGCGATATTTCAGATTTCATCGATGTGGTTTCTGACGTTTCGGGTGCTGCTATCAGGGCTTTAATCCATTTAACAGGTATATTGTAATAATAAGCACCGCGGCCTGGGCTTTTAAAAGTGCTAATTGCAATCAATTTGCCATCCATATCAAAAACAGGGCTGCCACTTGCACCCATCACAAATGATGCATCAGTGCGCACAACTTGGCTGTCTTCTAAACTATACAGCGCTTTAATTTTACCTTGTGTGGTTTGCGGTTTTGGCGGGCCACCAGGAAAGCCAATCGAAAAAATAGGCTGTTCATATTTTAAATGCTCAGATTCGCCAAGCTCTACAGGCTTAAGATCTAAATACTGAAAACGCATAATACATAAATCATGTTTCCAGTCGGCTTTGAGGGCTACAGGGGCGTGACTATCGCCAAATTTACTAATTTTAACGCCAGTTGCATTGGCTAATACATGGCAATTAGTAGCGACTAAATCTTTACCAACTACTACTGCAGTGCCCACACCATGCCCACCATTTTTGGTAGAAACATGTACTTTTGCCACCGATGCTTTTAACCTAAAAGCCATGTCAGCCACACTTTCAGCCGCAGCATATTGAGCAAAAACAAGCCCCACAAAAGCAATGATCGTACGCATAAAAATAACCTTCTTTAATTATGTTTATAAAAGAACTAGTTAAATGACAGTGTTAAAAAATAATAATTCTAAATTTATAAATATATTACATAAATTAATCTTAATTGTTTGTGATATGGCGCACAAAGACCTGTAAAATATTGCTTTTAAAAATTTAATTTTTCGGATAATAAACATGCTAACTCAATCGAGTTTTGTCGATTTAGCCACCCCAACAGGGCTTATGCGCACTTATATACATCGCCCTGTAGGCAATAATAACAAGCCTGTTCCAGCCATTCTGTTTTATTCGGAAATATTTCAACAAACTGGCCCTATAGAGCGTGCTGCTATTTATTTGGCTGGGCATGGTTATGCGGTGCTGGTGCCAGAGGTGTTTCATGAGTTAAACCCAATCGGTACGGTGCTGGGTTATGACGATGCGGGCCGCATAAAAGGCAACGACGATAAAGCAGCTAAAGATGTGCAGGGCTACGACTCAGATAATCGCGCTATGATTGATTATTTAAATACGCAAGATTGGTACAGCGGCAATGTAGGCGCAATGGGCTATTGCATTGGCGGGCACTTAGCGTTTCGTGCTGCGTTGCAACCCGAGGTGAAATCTACTGCCTGTTTTTATGCCACCGATTTGCACAATAATATGATTCCTAATGCGCCTAACCAGCACAGCATGGATAGATTGGCTGATATCAAAGGCGAGCTTATGATGATTTGGGGTAAGCAAGATAACCATGTGCCAAAAGCTGGCCGCGCTTTAATACACCAAAAATTAACAGATGCCGATTTGAACTTTACCTGGCACGAATTTAACGCTCAACACGCGTTTATGCGCGATGGTGATGCGCGTTTTGATGCGCAATTGGTGTCTACTGGTTATCAGTTAAGTTTACAAATGTTTGGCAGAACTTTATAGAGCCTGTATTTATAAGTTGTAGATTCAGTATATTTTGTAGTAAATGTTTGCAGTATGTAGCAATGCCCAAAACCTAAGCCAAAAGCTTAAGTTTAAATTATTTTTAATTCAAATTTAAATTACCCATTTAGAGAATATTTTAAGAGAACAAAATGACCACAAAAAATGCTGATATTGGCCTAGTAGGCCTAGCTGTGATGGGGCAAAATTTAGCCCTGAATATTGCCGACCACGGCTACACAATTGCGGTTTACAACCGTGATTCTAAAAAAATGGTTAACTTTATTGAAGAATGCAAAAAAAACGAGCCGTCACACGAAAATGTCGTGGGCCATGCTGATTTAGCCTCTTTTGTATTAAGCATCAAACGCCCACGTAAAATTGTTTTATTAGTAAAAGCGGGTAGTGCAACAGATGTGACCATCAATGCATTATTACCTTTCTTAGAGCAAGGCGATATTATTATTGATGGTGGCAACTCGTTATGGACAGACACTATTCGTCGCGAAAAAGAGTTGGTTGCTAAAGGTATCGATTTCATCGGTTCTGGCGTTTCAGGTGGTGAAACTGGCGCACGTTTTGGTCCTTCATTAATGCCATCAGGCACACGTAAAGCATGGGCGAGCTTAGAGCCAATCTGGCGCGACATCGCGGCTAAAGTTGACGCTGTAACAGGCGAGCCATTAGAAGGCGGTTCACCGGGTAAGCCAATCGTTGGTGGTTTCTCTTGTGCAGAATACATTGGCCCAGATGGTGCTGGTCACTATGTAAAAATGGTGCACAACGGTATTGAATATATCGACATGCAATTGATTTGCGAAGCTTACTGGTTAATGAAAAATCTACTTGGCATGCCAGCAGACGAAATCGGTAAAGTATTCGAAGAGTGGAATAAAGGCGAGTTATCCAGCTTCTTGATTGAGATTACTGCTGATATTCTGCAACAAAAAGATCCAATGACTAAAGGTTTCTTGGTTGATCAAATTCTAGACACTGCAGGCCAAAAAGGTACAGGTCAATGGACAGCAGCCAATGCGCTAGAACTGGGCGCACCAGCCAATGCGATTGCTGCAGCCGTTTATGCGCGCGCACTTTCAAGCTTAAAAGAAGAGCGTGTTGAAGCAAGCAAAATTTTAAAAGGCCCAGTGCTTGTTAAAGAAACAGACAAAGCAGCAATTATCGAAGCAATTAAGAATGCATTATATTGCTCAAAAATCTGTGCTTATGCACAAGGTTTCCAATTAATGGATAAAGCGCAAGTGGCTTACAACTGGAAACTTAACTTTGGTGAGCTTGCACAAATCTGGCGTGGTGGTTGCATTATTCGCGCACGTTTCTTGCAAAAAATCACCGATGCCTATGCATTAAATTCACGTTTAAAAAACTTGATGTTAGATCCGTATTTCACTAATTCAATGAATGAGGGTCAAGCAGGTTGGCGCAAAGTGATTGCCTTAGCAGTGACTAACGGTATTCCAGCACAAGGTTTCAGTGCGGCTTTAGCGTACTATGATGGTTATCGCAGTGCAGATTTACCAGCTAACTTGTTGCAAGGTCAGCGTGACTTCTTTGGCGCACATACTTATGAGCGTAAAGATCAGCCACGTGGTCAGTTTTACCATTTAGATTGGCCAGAAGCTGGTCGTCCACAATTGACGATTGAATAGCTGTCAATTAGGATGTAAGTTAAAAATCATACGGTGGGTTGCAGTAACGCGACCCACTATTTGATTATTATTTTAAAGAGTCAGTGCTCTTTAAAAATTAAACGCAATCACTGTAAGCTTCTAAAAGTCGGTTAAGATTTTTATGTTTTTGTAAGCTTAAAATATTAGCTTCTTGTACTTTAACTTTATCAGATTTTTGTGACAGTGCTGGTTCGTATATTTCACTAATCAGTTCTGGCTTTGCTGCTTTATTAAAACTTGTTGCTTGCATTATGTTTTCCTTTTGGGAGTTAAACTTAAGGGAATCGTGTTCCCGTGTTGTATGAGAGTTAATCTATCAAAAAAATTCATTGATTTCATGCAATTAGTCGATGAATAGTTAAAATCATTACAATTTGACGTTATAACGCACATGTGATGTTGCGGAATACACAAAAATAACTATTTTTAACAAATTAAGCATGCTTAATCAAAAGCAATACTTATACCAACATGTTATAAATTTAGATTGATTAATGCATTAATAAGATTAAGAAAGCAGTTAACACATGAATATATTGGTTAATGGTAATCTAAAACAATTTGATAACGCCAACATGACGGTTGCATCGCTAGTGCTTGCGCTCAACCTTACTGGTAAACGGCTGGCGATTGAGCGTAATGGCGAGATTGTGCCGCGTAGCCAATTTGTAGATGTGATGTTGCATGATGGCGATAAATTTGAAATTGTGGGTGCCGTAGGTGGTGGTTAAAGCCGTGGTAAACACCACCACAAATAAGCAGTGAATAAGATTTTTAAGGTTAAATGAGTAGTTGTAAAATAATGATGAATGATCAACTGATTATTGCAGGTAAAGCTTACAGCTCACGCTTATTGGTGGGCACAGGTAAGTACAAAGATTTTACCGAAACCCGTGCGGCAATTGATGCCAGTGGCGCACAAATTATTACGGTAGCCATCAGGCGTACTAATATAGGTCAAACCGCAGGTGAGCCTTCATTGTTAGAATATCTGCCACCAGAAGAGTTTACTTATTTGCCTAATACCGCAGGTTGTTATTCTGCAGATGACGCGGTGCGCACGCTACGCTTAGCCAGAGAGTTGTTAGATGGGCATAAGTTAGTGAAATTAGAGGTGTTGGGTGACCCCAAAACTTTGTACCCAAATGTAATAGAAACGATTGCTGCCGCTAAAATATTGGTTAAAGATGGTTTTGATGTGATGGTGTATACATCAGATGACCCAATTATTGCTAAGCAGTTGGAAGATATTGGCTGCTGTGCCGTAATGCCGCTGGCATCACTAATTGGCTCTGGTATGGGTATTTTAAACCCATGGAACTTACAAATTATCATCGAAAATGCCAAAATTCCTGTGCTTGTAGATGCTGGTGTAGGCTGTGCAGCTGATGCCGCAATCGCCATGGAGCTTGGTTGCGAAGGCGTATTAATGAACACAGCCATTGCTGCTGCACGCGACCCGGTAATGATGGCAGGTGCTATGAAAAAAGCCATAGAGGCTGGGCGCGAATCTTATTTGGCAGGCCGTATGGCTAAAAAATTATATTCTGCTGCACCTAGTTCACCCATATCAGGCTTAATAGGTTAACGTGAGTATTCAAAGTAAATATGCTTTTTCTGTACGTGTGCAAACAGCTTATTTGCCAGATCAATCTAACGCTGATGAAAACCGTTTTGCGTTTGCCTACACTGTGACAATCACCAATATCGGCGAGATAGCAGCACAGCTTATTAGCCGTCATTGGGTAATAACAGATGCCAATAATCACGTGCAAGAAGTAAAAGGTTTGGGAGTAATCGGCGCACAACCCTTGCTGCAACCTAATGAGAAGTTTGAATACACCAGCGGCACCCTACTAAAAACCAGTGTTGGTAGCATGCACGGCACGTATCAAATTGTGGCTATTGATGGCACACCGTTTGATGCGGTGATTGAAACATTTATGTTGTCTCAACCACGGGTGCTGCATTAAGTGAATAAAAGATTGAAAAAGTGCTTTGTACTGTTGCTGGTTGCGGTTTTGAGTGTTTCTTGTGCAAAACGTAACGTTAAGCCTCCAGTATTAAAACCAGCCGCAAAAAATTGTGACTGCTCTCCCGCTCAGACTGCGCCTATACAGCCACCACCCAGCAATAAAACAACTGAGCTTAAGCCTGTTGACAGCGCTAACGTAGTGGATTACAGCCTTCTTAAACCTGCAAAATGGGAAGAAATTGACGGTTTACTTGAAGACGATTTAACTGGTGCTTGGGGTGCTTGGTTACAAAGCTGCAGTACCTTAATTAATCAGCCTTCGGTTAATCAACTTACAACTAATCAACTTGCGACCAATCAAGCAGCAAAAAATAAACCACAATGGAAAGCCGCTTGCGTTGCGGCTAACAATATTATTAAGCCAAATAATGCTGCCATTATTGCTTACTTAACTACACAGTTTGATGTGTATAGCGCGACTAATCCAGATGGTACAAACTCTGGCTTAATTACAGGCTATTACGAGCCTTTACTAAAAGGCAGCCGCAAACAATCTAGTCAATATCCATACCCTTTGTATCGCCAGCCCAGTGATTTAATAACGGTGGAACTAGCGGATATTTACCCAGATTTAAAATTTAAACGTGTACGTGGCAAGCTGGTTAGCAGTAAGCAAGATGGCCAAAAACAAAGCAGCCAAAAGTTAATTCCCTACATGACTCGGGCTGAAATTGAAGCTAACCCATCACCACTTGCAGGTAGTGAGTTAGTATGGATAGACGATATTATTGATGTTTTTTTTCTGCAAATTCAAGGTTCTGGATTAGTTAATCTTGATACTGGACAGCAAGTTCACGTGGGTTATGCCAATCAAAATGGCCATGCCTATAACTCAATAGGCAGGTTGCTTATCGAGCGTGGTGAATTAACTAGTGATCAAGCATCTATGCAAGGTATTAAAAATTGGGCACGCAATAATTTAGGGCAACTGCGCGATTTATTAAATAGCAACCCAAGTTATGTTTTTTTTAGAGAGCTGCCTGCTGGTCTACCAGGCCCACTTGGTGCGCTAGGAGTGCCAATTACAGCAGAGCGTAGCGTAGCAGTAGACCCTAAATATGTGCCGCTTGGCGCACCATTATTTTTATCTACCACGCAACCTAATAGCGCAACACCGCTTAAAAGGTTAATGGTTGCGCAAGACACAGGCGGTGCAATTAAAGGTGGCGTGCGCGCAGATTATTTTTGGGGAGCTGGTGAAAATGCAGGTAAACAAGCTGGCGCCATGAAGCAACAAGGTAAAATTTGGGTTTTGCTACCCAAAGGCTTTGTCATTCAACCATAAGTTAACTGTACCAAAAACTGACATAAAAGCAGTCGTTAAAATTGAGCTTTGCAGTAAAGATAACGGGCAACAAAAAGGGTGCTTTAAGCACCCTTTATTATACGAAAAACAAATAATTACTTGTTCATTACGTACATTGTAACTTCGAAACCGAAACGCATTTCAGTAGCAGCTGGTGTTGTCCACATAATAATCTCCTTAAGTTAAAATTCGTTTGGTTTGATTTGCATTACTGCTTAACAACTCCATAACGTAGATTGAATAATACGCTTCACCAAAAAATACAACAGGCTTAATCTACTTAAATACACCTAATGATTTTCATTAGAATAAATGCATTAAAATTTAAACCTCGCCTTTAAATTTTTTAATTAAGCGCTTGATACCTTTACGGCCAATACGTCGTTTTAAGCCGACTTTAAAATCGTAACAATGAAACTGAAATTTGTGTTGCCAGGTGAACTTTCTGCCTGTTAATCCCATATAAATTTGCATAAAACGTTCACGATTTTTCCAATCTAACTTGTGACAAATACGAGTTAGATCTGCGATTCTATGTTTTACTGGAAACGGTGGATGATTAAAGCTGTGCAAACGTGCGGTATCAATTAAAGAAAACTGTAGTTGATTCTCTGCAAGTATCTTTACTAACACATTACCGCCAGATAAATCTCTAAAGTAGATTAAACGGTTGTGTATGTTGTTGCAAAACTGTGCAAGTTGCACAAAAACTTCTTCAGTAGTTACTCCGAGATAGCTATTTTCACCACTGGCAAAAGCACTAAATAGCTGGCCTACAGTGCAATCTGCTTTTACAAATTCGCAAACATAAAAATTTTGCTTTAAGCTTAGGTCGCCAACTTTTTCAAAATAGGCCACTGGCGGCGCAGTAGCAATGTTACGTCGCATCAACTCCATGGCCCCGTTCCAGCTGCGCTTGGCTTTGCTTGGCTTAAAGCGATCTAAAAACGCTTTGTGCGGATACATTTTGACAGGTTGTTTAATCGTAAGCTGTTGCAACGGTTTGCGAGGATCTGCAACTGCCCATATAGCATTTCTAGCATGCCGCAAAGCTTTGTCTTTATTAGGGCTTTGCAATTGCTCAGGATGCAACGTTTGCATGAGCAACTGCGCTTCATCATTGTTTTTTGCTAGCACTAAACCTTGCCAGCCATTTTGTTCAAATTTGAAATAATGCTGGCCCTGCGTGTGCCTATCGATGCTTACTTTGCTTGTTAATTTGGGTTGCGTAGCCACCTGTGAAACTAAACTAATCGCGTCTTCATTATCCCAAATTAGATAAATAGGTGTTTCAGTTATTAAATCTAAATTAGTTGTTAACGGCATGCCGTCTCGGTGCAAAATAGTGGCAATTTTTAGCGTGCTTTCGCTATAGAGTGCACTTAAAAACTCTGCTTTACCGTTAATGACCCAAGCGGCATGAATATGCTGACTGCCCTGTTTGAAATGATGAATCTCTAACCCGTTACTGGTGGCGATAGGTTTAATGTAATGCGCACCTTGTATGAGTTTAGCCACTGTTTTAACTGCGTTAAAGCTGGGGCGTGTTTGATAGTTTTCTAAACTGCCGTCAGCCTGTTTGTAATGGGCCACACGTTCTAAATCGGGGTAATCCGCTTCACTTAAGCCGTCATTAATTAAACCTTCGCGCTGGCAAATAAGCGCACCCCAATTAGCTTGCGCTAGTGCACCACTGGCAGACAGCAATAAAAAATAACGCGCTGCATAATCGGCTTGCTTTTGTGCGCCGTTATACAGCATGCGCTGAATACGGTAGATTGCCCAAAAAGCGACGGGTGAAATAAGCTGGCTCACGCCAAAATCGACACTAATTTTTTTAAGGATGCGCGCTTTTTTAATTAAATTGTAGTTAAAAATACGCGTCCAACGGTATTTAAAAATGCGAAAATCGACACCCTCAGGTTCTATTACGCGCTCACTAAACAAGTTATTGCTAACAATATCGGGCAGCTGATTTTTGGTTTTGAAATGCTTAAGCAAACTTACATTGTAAAAAGGCTCAAAATCTTGAATATTAGGCCCAATTAAGGTGATATTGCGGGCTTTAATTTCAGCATAAGCAATATCCCATGTTTGCAAAAAGCCATCAAAATTATAGCCTGACCAGCGTCTGCGGTTAACAGTGGTGCCAATTTCTATTTGCTTAATTTGGCTACCAAAAGTGTTTAATACGGCTTGTAAAAAATTACGCCATATTTGTTGTTCATCAATTTGCAGCATATTTTTAGCGGCTGTAAATGGCTGTACTAAATGTAATGTCACTGCAAAGTTATCTGCAATTAAACGCTGTAAAAAACGCGCATTAAAACTCGTTAAATCGCCATAACTAAAATCTAGGCGCACTTGTTTAATGCCTAAATCATTGAGTTGTTCAATTACATAGGTATCAACCGCAGGATTTGCGTTGGTGGCAACACAGATACCAATAAAATCATTGGGAACAATGTGTCCATTTGACGGTAATTGATTGGTTGTAAGCGATTGATTAAGTGGAGGTAGGTGACCGTTTTTAATGCACATGCCACCACGCAAAAAATAACCCAAGCCATCTACAATGACTTGGTTCGTTAGCATAGATGGCTGCTGCGCAGCTGTTGGCTTGTTCATTGCGGTAAGCGGTAGCGTTGCTCACTATATAGCAAGGCTGGTAGCAATGAATTTGCCAGTGCTAACTCTTCTAACGCTTTGGCATTAGGTGGTGTGCTTGTTTCGTTTAAGTGCCTTGCCTTTGCGTCATAGACGCCATGCGCGGGCGATTTTCCTTCGCGCAATACTACTACTTGATTAGACGTTGGAGTTTGTGCCATCCAAGCAAAATTATAGTTATATTGCATCATGGCACGACCTAGAAAATTGGCTGGCTCTTTTGATAAATCACGTCCAGTCATGGGGTGCTGACCACTAACACCCATAAGCGATAATACGGTGACAGGTAAATCGATTTGGCTGGCAATAGTTTTAACACTTTGTGGCTTAATATCGGCACCTAAAATAAGCCCCGGAATATGAAAATGCTCAATGGGCACCAATGCATTACCGCGCACGCGAATGTCATGATCTGCCACGATTAAAAATAGCGTATCTTTCCAATAAGGGCTTTTTTTGGCCTTCTCAAAAAACTGCCCAATTGCGTAATCCGCATATTTAACTGCATTATTATCGGTGGCTTTTGGTTGTTCATACAGCTCAATACGCCCATCTGGAAACTCAAACGGTGCGTGGTTAGATGATGAAAATGCTAAGGTAAAAAATGGTTTGCCGCTGGCATGATGCGCCATTAATTGTTCATGTGTTTTGTTAAGCAAATCTTCATCTGAAGCGCCCCAGCTACCCATAAAAACAGGGCTTTTGTAATCTTTTTGATCGGTAATTTGGTTAAAGCCATTACCCAGAAAAAAGCTGCGCATATTATCAAAATGCGATTCGCCACCATAAATAAATTCTGCGTTATAGCCTTGCTTACTTAACAAGCTGGCTAAGGTAAAAAAGTTTTTTTGGCTTAGTGATAATTTAACTGTGCTCTCTGAAGGCGTAGGTTGAAAGCCAGCTGTTACCGCCTCTATGCCACGCACAGAGCGGGTGCCAGTGGCATAAAGTTGTTCAAACCAAATGCCTTCACTTTTTAGTTTTTCTAAGTTTGGCGTTACTGGTTTGCCGCCAAGTGATTCTACAAAGCCTGCACCCAAACTTTCTTGCAGAATAATCACTAAATTAAGCGGTTTTTCGCGTTTGGCCGATGGCACAAGTGTTTTTAAAGTAGGGATTTCAGTGTCGGTTGCGCCTGTGAGTTTGAAAATGTCAGCGCGATCCATTTTGCCGTAAATTTGGCTAGATTTACTTTCATGCTGCAAATCGTAAATGGCATAAAACACCGAATAACTCGAATTTAATACCAGACTATTAACCATGCTATCTGGCGTAATGGCAAATAATGCAGGATTGGCAGGGCGGTGGCCTAATGATGAGCGAATTGAAAAAGCCGTTAAAACAAATATTAAAGGCCAAACTAGCCATATTTTTTTGTTTGACCAGCTGGATGTAATCTTTAACCATGGCTGCATAAATTTGCGCATGGCCCAAATAGCCAGCAAAGTAAAACCAATACCCGCAAAAACATGCACCTTAAAACCACCCCACAACATGCCAATTACTTCATTGGGATATTTTAAATATTCTACAAATAAGCGGTTTGGGCGCACATCGTATTCGGCAATAAATCCGGGTGTTGATGCCTCTAAAAATACCAGTAATACAATGCTAAAAATTACCCAAAAATAGCTAAAAATTTGCCAAGTTTTAAATAGGCGTTTAACCGCTAAAAGTGGCGCAAGCAGCAGTGGTATTAAGGCCAGTAAACATAATTGGATAATGTCTACGCGTAACCCTTGCAATAATATTTCAACTAATTTGCCAGTCGCGTTTACGCGCTCTAGCTTCCACAATACAAGGCCCACGCGAGTAGCAGATAAAATAACTAAGCCTAATAACAGCATTGCAACTAGTGGTGCAAAAGGGCCTAGCTTATGGCTGATACGCCAAATGGCTTGTTGAAAGCTTTTAAAAAAGGGGGTAAAAATTTGAAGTAAACGCATTAAAAATATAAATTTACAATAAAACAGAATTATAGCTGTAAAGCTTAATGATTGTTGTTTTGCCCTAATAATGGCTTAAAGCATCAGGTGTCGTTATCTTTACGTTTAATCCAAGCCATAAAACTACTCAGGTATTCTGGTTGGCGAATACATAAATAAATACTCACCATAATATTGAGTAGTGCGGTGGCTAAAATAAGCTGCGGAACAGTAAAGCCTTGATTAAACATCAGAACAGAAAACCCAGCAGAAACCACCATAAAAAAAGCGTTAATGATGTTGTTTGCAGCAATGACCCGCGATTGATAACCGCTCTCGGCACGCGTTTGCAGCAATACATATAAAGGCACAATATAAAATCCGCCAAATAAGCCCATTAAGCCAATATCAGCCAGTAGGCGCCAGTGAGATAGGTGGCTGGTAAATGAGCTAGCCGTATGCAAAATCGATTCAGAAATATTTTGATGCAGATGCGCACTTGCAAAGTAAATATCTCCGCCAAATAGTGTTAAGCCAATTGCACCAAACATAACTAAGCCTAACTCTACTTTACCTTTTGACAGTTTTTCACACAGCAGCGAACCTAAGCCAATGCCGACAGAAAACACACTTAACAGCAAAATAAATACACTTTCGTCGCCGTGCAGCACGTTTTTAGCCAGATTTGGAAACTGCGCCAATACCGTTGCACCAAAAAACCAAAACCAAGAAATGGCGATAATGGCTAACCAAAGCGCTTGGTTTGCCCAAATAAGGCGGACATTTTTAGCGGTTTCGGTAAATGGGTTCCAGTTAATTTTTAAAGCGGTATCGGCCGCTGGCGAGTTAGGTATATTGCGACTTGTGCTGTAGCCTAAAATTGCAATTAGCAAAACAGTGATGCTAGTGAACAATGGATAATTGCTTAAAGTAGCTAGCCATGCGCCTAACACTTGCCCAAGCAAAATTGCCACAAAGCTGCCCATTTCTACCAAACCATTACCGCCTACAAGCTCCGATTTTTGCAAATGCTGTGGTAAATACGAGTATTTGACCGGCCCAAACAAAGTAGAATGCATGCCCATCATAAACAAGGCAGTGGCAAGTAGCACAATGTTGTGTAGAAAAAACCCAGCACTGGCAAATAGCATAATCGCGATTTCAAACACCTTAACGATACGAATAATTTGTGATTTTTCAAACTTATCGGCAATTTGGCCAGCAGTGGCCGAAAATAAAAAGAATGGCAATATAAATAAGCCTGGCAACAAGGTGGCCAGCGTGCCGCCATCTATGCTGCTTAAACTGCTTGCGTTAAAAGCCACCAATGTGATGAGCGCTGTTTTAAACACATTATCGTTAAATGCGCCTAAAAATTGCGTTAAAAAAAACGGCTTAAAACGTTGCTGTTTGAGTAATTGAAATTGGTTATTCATGTCACACTTTCACTTATTTCTTATGCCAGTTTTCAGACAATTTTTATATGCACAAGCGGGTTTAACCAACTGTTGCCATGTAAAAGTAAGGCACAGTTAAGTTAAAACACACTTTTTTATATTAAATAGCATGCTCTGCAAGCCAATAGATACATGCCTTGCAGAGCATTACTAATTGAGCCAATTACTTAAAAAGAATATGTTTAAATACGGTTTAGGCAAAGATTGGCTTGCAAGCGTAATTAAGCGGTTTCGGCCATTTGTTTTAGCGTTACATAATCTGTTTTGCCAGTGCCAAGCACTGGAATAGCTTCTAATTTAACAATTTTGCGAGCAATTGCAATTTCGGGTGAGCCTAAATTTTTAGCCACAATTTGCAAATCTTCGCGTTTAAGTGCGGGGTCTGTGGTGAATAAAATAATATTTTCACCACGCCCAACATCCACTTGTGTACTGGCAGCATGTTGGTGTTCAGGCGCGGCAGTATTGGCAATTTTCTCAACCACTTCAAGCGAAACCATTTCGCCTGCCACTTTGGCAAAGCGTTTTACACGGCCTTTAATATGAATAAAGCCTTGCGCATCTATCTCTACAATATCGCCAGTGTTATACCAGCCATCAAGCGGTGCTTGTAATATGCCAGGCTTATCAAATAGGTAATATCCCATCATTACGTTTTCGCCGCGCACATGTAGCAAGCCACCTTGCTCAATGCCAGATACCGCTTCAAGCTTATGTTCTAGGCCAGGTACAAATTGGCCAACGCTACCACTTACATTGCCCATAGGCGTGTTAGCCGATAATACTGGCGCACATTCGGTAGCACCATAGCCTTCTAAAATGCGAATACCAAATTTTTCTGCGTAGGTTTTGCGCACTTCTTCATTGAGTTTTTCTGCGCCCGCAATCACATAACGCAGTTTATAAAAATCATAGGGGTGTGCATATTTAGCGTAATTGCCCAAGAAAGTGCTAGTAGAAAATAACACGGTGCAACCACGGTCGTAAATCACTTCTGGTATCACTTTATACTGCAAAGGTGACAAAAATATGAGCACTTTTATGCCGCCAACTATTGGTAATAACGAGCCTGTAAACCCAAAGGCGTGAAACATGGGCAGCACCATCATAAATTTATCGGTGGGGTTAAAATCTATCACCGCGTTAATTTGTGCCACATTAGCTAAAATACTTTTATGCGAGTGCACCACACCCTTTGGCTTGCCCTCACTGCCCGATGTAAATAATACGACTGCAGCATCTTCTGGGCGCTGGGTTTCCATAGCGGCGCGTGGATAATGTAGTGCATAGCCCATCAGCCAAGCACGATCTAGCACATTAAATTGTGCACGTAAGTTTTCAAGGTAAACAATATTTAAATTGGTTAAATTGTCCACCACGCCTTCTAATTTAGCAGTTTCTATAAATTTACGTGAGGTAATCACGGTTTTTACATTTGCCGCGATACAAGCGTTTTGCAGGCCAGCGGTGCCAGATGTGTAATTAAGCATAGCAGGCACGCGGTTAAACGCGCTCATGCCTAAAACCAAAGCCGCAGTGTTGGTAATATTTGGCATTAACACACCAACCGCTTCATTGGGCGCACTCACTTTGCAGGCTAATCTGCCTAAAGCAAGACTTTTTTTAAGTAAATCTTGGTAGGTTTCCTCTACCTCGTTCATGTCTTCTATTAATTTGTAATTGCCGCCAAATTTCTCATGCGCATCTAAAAAAGCCTCAAACAAGGTGCGACTTTTTTGCGCCTGAAACAGCATATGTTGCATAACGCTACGCATGCCCTCACCCGCTATGCGCCGTCTTTGCTTGGCCGATAACACATTGTGCGTTTGTTTTGGCATATCTATATGCGTAACGGGCATAATGGTTAGCGTTACATTTGGCAGAAATTTGCGCGGATGCTCATTTGATAAGCGTCCGAAATACGATTCTGCAGCGCCATCAACACGAATAGGCAAAATAGTGGCACCCGTTTTAGCCGCTACAAAGCCTGGGCCATCGTACACCTTCATTAAATTGCCAGTTAAGGTAATGCGACCTTCGGGAAATATCACGACATTTTGGCCAGAATCTAACAAGCGAATGACTTTTTTCATGGCGTACGGCGAGTTAGGATCTACTGCCAAATAAGGCGTTAGGCGTAAAAACTGCCTAAACCACCAGCTTTTTAATACGGTGGTATGCACCACAAAAGTGGCGCGTTTGGGCAAAAATAGGCCTAGTAAAAAGCCATCTAAAAATGATTCGTGATTAGCCACAATAAGCAAACCGTTTTCTGCAGGAATATGCTCTGTGCCGCGCACTTTAACGCGAAATAATAGTTTGCAAATAACTCGTAATACGCTGGCTAGCACTGACTCTCTCCCAAATTGCTTGTTTTATTTTTAATTGATGATGAATAAATTATTACAGTTTAGATTTTACAACTAAGTTTAAAGTTAAGTCCTGGTTTAAAGTTAAATCCCGCTTCAAAGCTAAATCTCGGTTTCTATATAAGTTAATACTAATTGTATGGCGTTTAGCATAAAAGGTTTATCGACCCAAAAATACACTTCTTTACCAATTTTTTCAGATTGCAGGGCGCCGCTGGTGTGCAGAATTTTTAAGTGATGGGTAACAGCGGTGCGGCTTAAGGTCGATGCCGTGGCAATTTGTAAAATATTTAAGCGCTCACTTTTTTCAAATGCCAGCAATATGCGTTGCCTATGCGCATCACCAAGCGCCATAAATAGCTGCGCTACATTTTGCCATTCGTTTGGTATTGCATGAATTGTTTTCATAACTATATAATTAGTTATTTAGTTTTGTTTGTCAAGTGTGTTCAGGCAATAAAACCTCTCATTGGTTTAATGCATATCTAAACACATGCTCTGCAAGCCAATATACATAAGGCTTACAGAGCATTAAAAATGTATCGGTAAAAATTAGAGAAAATTACAAAGAAAATCATAAAGATAAGCACAAATAAAAACGGACGCCTAAGCGTCCGTTTTTAATATACAGCCTAATAACTGCTAAGCTTAAAGTTATGAATGATAAGCGCGCTCACCATGCTCTGTTGTATCTAAGCCTTCACGCTCTGATTCTTCAGTAACACGTAAGCCAATTAACACATCAATCAATTTAAGTGCAATGAATGAAACTGTAGCAGAAAGCACAATTGCCGTGCCCACAGCCCATAATTGCGCAGTCATTTGTGCAGCAAAGTTGTACTCTGCAACACCGTTTGCTACGTAATCAATAACGCCTGCGCCACCCAAAGCTGGGTTAACAAACACGCCAGTTGCTAGTGCACCAAAAATACCACCAATGGCATGCACACCAAATACATCTAGTGCATCGTCATAACCAAACATGTATTTTACTTTGGCTACAAAAATATAACAGATTGGTGAAACTAACAAGCCAATAACAATAGCACCCATTGGGCCTACGAATCCGCAAGCAGGCGTAATTGCAACCAAGCCAGCAATAGCACCAGAAGCGGCACCTAGCATAGATGGTTTTGATTTACCAAACCACTCAACAAACATCCATGAGATAGTTGCAGCACCAGTAGCAATCATTGTGTTAATTAAAGCTAAGCCTGCATAACCGTTTGCTTCAAGGTTAGAGCCAGCGTTAAAACCAAACCAACCCACCCATAGTAATGAAGCACCCACCATGGTTAGAGTTAAGCTGTGTGGTGTCATTGCTTCTTTGCCGTAACCAATACGTTTGCCTAATACGATACAAGCAATTAAGCCAGCAACACCCGCATTAATATGTACAACGGTACCGCCAGCAAAATCAAGTGCACCTTTTGCCCATAACCAACCAGCATTTGCTAATACAGTGTTCAATGATTCTGCTGTAGTAATTGCATCTGGGCCGTCCCAATACCAAACCATGTGCGCCATTGGTAAATAAGCAAATGTAAACCAAAGCACCATAAAGGCTAATACTGCAGAAAACTTCATACGCTCAGCAAATGCACCAATAATTAATGCGGGTGTGATAGCTGCAAAAGTTAATTGGAAAGCTACGAAAATGTACTCAGGAATGTAAACACCTTTGCTAAATGTTGCAGCAATTGATTCTGGCGTAATATTCATTAAGAACGCTTTACCGAAACCGCCAAAGAATGGGCTGCCGCCAGTAAATGCAACGCTATAGCCATATACTGCCCATAAAACGCCCATTAGTGAAAAAATCACAAATGTTTGCATTAATACAGACAGCATATTTTTTTGGCGCACTAAACCGCCATAAAATAAAGCTAAGCCAGGAATAACCATTAAAGTAACTAAAACAGTAGATACCAACATCCAAGCGGTATCGCCTTTATCAGGCACAGGTGCAGCTGCAGGTGCCGCTTCAACTACCGCAGCTTCAACCGCAACGATTTCTGCTGCTGGCATTGCATCAGCTGGTGCTGCTTCAATGGCTGTTTCTACAGCAGCATCAACCGCTACTGCCGCATCTGTAACAGCTTCAACAGTGGCTGTTGCCGCTGCGTCTTCTGCATAAGTTGTTGTGCTAGTTACACCTAAAGTCATTAGGGCAACTAACGATAAAACAGATAATATTTTTTTCATTTTATAGCCCCTTAAAGCGCTTCAGGACCGGTTTCACCGGTACGAATGCGATAGACTTGTTCAAGATTAAATACAAAAATTTTGCCATCGCCAATTTTACCAGTGGCTGCCGCTTTTTCAATTGCGTCTACTACTTGGTCAAGCATGTCGTCTTTAATTGCAATTTCTAATTTTACTTTAGGCAAAAAATCTACTACATATTCTGCGCCACGATAAAGCTCAGTATGACCTTTTTGGCGGCCAAAACCTTTAACCTCGGTAACTGTAATACCTTGAACGCCAATGGCAGACAAAGCCTCACGCACCTCGTCAAGCTTGAAAGGCTTGATGATTGCTGATACAAATTTCATATTTTTCTCCTATAGACTAATACTTGAAGGAAGCCATAAGTGCGCTCAATACAACAGTGCGTACACAGCAAAACACATGCCAACAGTACAAAACATTTAAAAACAATAACTTATAAATTTTTATTAAATTTTAATAATATTTAAATTTACAAGCAATTGATTTAAAACATTAAATAGCAAAAATTAGCAGTTTAAATAAACACTTTCAGTTCTAAAAACTGTTAAACTAAAGCACATTAAAAGGAATTTATGATGAAAAATAGTTCATTTATAGAAGATATATCCATAAAAATCAATGACATGATTAAATCTAGCCCATTGGCTGATGTTGAGAAGAACATTAATGCACTAATTAAGGGCGCATTCACCAAAATGGAGCTTATTTCGCGTGAAGAATTTGATGTACAAGCAGAAGTGCTACGCAACACTCGAGATAAGCTAGTGATTTTAGAGGCGAAATTAGCCGAGCTAGAAGCAAGCTTGAAGCAAAAATAAAAATCAACTAATGAGTCTAGCCGTTTTATACAGCCGCGCTTTAAGCGGCATGGATGCACCAGAAGTGGTTGTAGAGGTGCATTTGGCTAATGGCCTGCCCAGTTTTACAATTGTTGGCCTGCCCGAGGCCGAAGTAAAAGAGAGCAAAGACCGCGTGCGCGCAGCCATTCAAACCGCACAATTTGATTTTCCCGCAAGGCGTATTACCGTTAATTTAGCTCCTGCAGATTTGCCTAAAGAAAGTGGCCGCTATGATTTGCCTATTGCTTTAGGCATATTAGCCGCCAGTGGGCAAATACCAAAAGAGCCTTTAAATCGTTATGAAATTGCAGGTGAATTGGCGCTAACAGGTGAGTTGCGACCAATACGCGGTGCGCTAGCGATGACTTACCACATGGTGCACACGCATATTAAGCAAAAAAATGACGCGCAAATTAAGCGGGCGTTTATTCTGCCCCAATTAAGTGCGTTAGAAGCTAGCTTGGTAAAAGATGCCATTATTTATCCAGCTAACTCGCTATTAGAGGTTTGCGCACATTTAAGCGGCCACACTGCGTTGCACCAATACCAATCTAGCGCCGAAGCACAAGAAATACATTACCCTGATTTTAATGAGGTAAAAGGCCAATCTCAAGCCAAGCGCGCGCTAGAAATTGCAGCAGCAGGCGGTCACAGTGTGCTAATGAGTGGCCCACCTGGCACTGGTAAAAGCATGTTAGCTAGCCGCTTTGCCGGTATTTTGCCTAGCATGACCGAGATTGAGGCGTTAGAAAGTGCGGCCATACAATCGCTAAACGGTAGTTACAAGCTAGAAAACTGGAAGCGCCGACCGTATCGAGCGCCACATCACACCGCCTCTGGAGTTGCATTGGTGGGTGGTGGTGGCATTCCGCGGCCAGGTGAAATTTCGCTAGCGCACCACGGCGTGTTGTTTTTAGACGAGCTGCCAGAGTTTGATAGAAAAGTATTAGAAGTGCTACGCGAGCCATTAGAAAGCGGCAAAATCACTATTAGCCGTGCCGCACGCCAAGCCGATTTTCCTGCATCGTTTCAACTGCTTGCCGCCATGAACCCCTGCCCATGCGGCTATCTGGGGCACTTTAATAACAAATGCCGCTGCACGCCAGATCAGGTTAGCCGTTATAAAGGCAAAATATCTGGCCCGCTGTTAGATCGTATTGATTTATTAATAGAAGTACCCGCATTAAAAGAGGATGAAATGACCTCGCAAGCCGCAGCAGAAAATAGCGCTGCAATTCGTGCAAGGGTTGAAACTGCAAGAACAATACAATTGCAGCGCCAAGCTAAAGCCAATTTTGCGCTGGGTAGTTTAGAAGTTGATACCCATTGCCAGCTTGATGATGCAGGTTTAACGCTGTTAAAAACAGCCATTTCACGCCTAAATTTATCTGCCCGCGCCTATCACCGCATTTTAAAAGTAGCCAGAACCATTGCAGATTTAAGTAACGAGGTTAAGATTAAACCCGCCCATATTGCCGAAGCTGTGCAATATAGACGCGGGGAAATAAACTAACATAATTAACACGTACAAAATATACACCGCTATAACCCGCATAGATGTTGGCTACTAGAGCATGCTAATTAAACAGGAAAAAGTATACAAATTGAAGTTGTTGTTAATAAAGGCAAAATGTGAACGCATTGTCTGCATGAATCGTGCAACAAGCGGCGTTAGATGTGATTGAAGTAAGCCATATATGCGGTCATAAAATTATACGATACGTATTAATGTTACCAACCTACAAGCGATGGATATGCGACCTTAACTAGCATCAAAATAAGTGATTAAATTTAACACAACTCATGTTATTACATAAGGCTGATAGCTACTTGCCCATGTTAAAATATTGTTTTAAATAGTCAATTGAAATTTGCAATGCCAGACTTGCCAACCAACACCACTGAACAAACATTACGCACACTACTTAGTGAACGCATTCTTATTTTAGACGGCGCGATGGGTACGATGATTCAGCAATACAAATTGTCTGAAGCGGATTATCGTGGCGCAAATTCAAGCGGAGAAGAAGGTCGTTTTAAAGACTTTGCCGCACCAGCAGGTGAGCGTGAGCTGTTTGTAAAAGGTAATAATGAGCTATTGAGCTTAACGCAACCACAAGTCATTCAAGAAATTCATGAGCAATATCTAGCCGCGGGCGCGGATGTCATTGAAACCAACACTTTTGGTGCAACCACCGTGGCGCAAGATGATTACCACATGGGGCATTTAGCCTATGAAATGAACGTGGTTTCAGCCAAATTAGCCAAAGCGGCCTGTTTAAAATATAGCACACCTGATAAGCCACGTTTTGTCGCAGGTGCGCTTGGCCCAACGCCAAAAACTGCCAGTATTTCGCCAGATGTAAATGACCCCGCCGCACGTAACGTGAGTTTTGATCAGCTCGTTAAAGCGTATTTAGAGCAAGTGCGTGGGCTAGTTGAGGGCGGCGCAGATATTTTAATGGTAGAAACCATTTTTGATACGCTCAATTGCAAAGCCGCATTATTTGCGATTGATACGTTTTTTGACGAAGTGGGTTACACCATGCCGCTGATGATTTCTGGCACGGTAACTGATGCTTCTGGCCGTATTTTATCGGGTCAAACCGTTACGGCATTTTGGCATTCTATCCGTCATGCGAAACCACTGACTATCGGCTTAAATTGTGCCTTAGGCGCAACTTTAATGCGCCCTTATGTGGAAGAGCTTTCAAAAATCGCAGATACGTTCGTCTGTATTTATCCGAATGCGGGTTTGCCCAATCCGATGAGCGATACGGGTTTTGATGAAACGCCAGACGTGACTTCTAGCTTATTAAAAGAGTTTGCCAATAGCGGCTTTTTAAATATGGCAGGCGGTTGTTGCGGCACTACACCAGCGCACATTAACGCGATTTATAACGAAATTAAAACGCTGCCACCGCGCACTATTCCTAGCTTTGAGCCTGTGACCAAATTATCGGGTTTAGAGCCATTTATCATTGATGAAAATTCGCTGTATGTGAACGTTGGCGAGCGTACCAACGTCACGGGTTCTAAAGCGTTTGCACGGCTGATTATCAATGAACAATACGATGAAGCATTGAGCGTGGCGCGTCAGCAAGTGGAAAACGGTGCGCAAGTGATTGATATCAACATGGATGAAGGCATGCTAGATGCCGTAAAAGCCATGACGCACTTTTTGAATCTAATCGCCAGTGAGCCAGATATCGCCCGCGTACCGATTATGATTGATTCCAGTAAGTGGTCAGTCATTGAAGCGGGCTTAAAATGCGTGCAAGGTAAGGCCATCGTCAATTCCATCTCCATGAAAGAAGGCGAAGCGGAATTTTTACGTCAGGCCAAGCTGTGTCGCCGTTACGGTGCGGCTGTGATTGTGATGGCGTTTGATGAAAAAGGCCAAGCTGATACCTACGCGCGCAAAATCGAAATCTGCAAGCGCGCTTACGATTTACTAGTTAGCACTGGTTTTCCACCAGAAGACATTATTTTTGACCCGAATATTTTCGCGATTGCGACGGGCATTGAAGAACACAATAATTACGCAGTCGACTTTATTGAAGCCACGCGCTGGATTAAACAAAATTTACCACACGCAAAAATCTCTGGCGGCGTTTCAAACGTAAGCTTCAGTTTTCGCGGTAATGAGCCTGCACGTGAAGCGATTCACACCGTATTTTTATACCACGCCATTAAGGCGGGCATGACCATGGGCATTGTGAACGCCGGCATGATGGGCATTTATGACGATTTAGCGCCCGAGCTCAAACAGCTGGTAGAAGACGTAGTGCTTAATCGCATAACCGACCCTACCAACCTAATTGCCCCTACTGAACGGTTGATTGAAATTGCTGGCACATTGGTGGCTGGCGGTAAAAAAGAAGCCGCAACTTTAGAATGGCGCGGTACACCTGAAAATCCAACGCCTGTGGATAAACGCCTAAGCCACGCCATGGTACATGGCATTACCGACTATATTGTGATTGACACCGAAGAAGCGCGTGCGGCGGTTGAAGCAAGCGGCGGTCGCCCGATTCATGTGATTGAAGGCCCGCTGATGGATGGCATGAATGTGGTGGGCGATTTATTTGGCCAAGGAAAAATGTTCCTGCCTCAAGTCGTTAAGTCTGCTCGCGTGATGAAAACTGCCGTAGCGCATTTAATTCCGTTTATTGAAGCAGAAAAAGCTGCGGATGAAGCCAGAACTGGCGTGGTTTCTAAGCCAAAAGGTAAAATGGTCATTGCTACGGTAAAGGGCGATGTGCACGATATTGGCAAAAATATTGTCAGTGTTGTGCTGCAATGCAATAACTTTGAAGTGGTGAACATGGGTGTAATGGTGCCAGCGGCTGAGATTTTAGCCATGGCAAAAGCAGAAAATGCTGACATTATTGGCTTAAGCGGCTTAATCACGCCGAGCTTAGAAGAGATGACCTACATTGCCAAAGAAATGCAGCGCGACCCGTATTTTAGCAAGATGCAAACGCCACTGTTGATTGGTGGCGCAACCTGCTCACGCGCGCACACAGCGGTAAAAATCGCCCCGCATTACGATGGTCCAATTGTGTATGTGCCAGATGCTTCACGCTCTGTGACGGTGATGCAAAATCTGCTGACGCCAGAAACGCGCGGTGCGTATTTGGCGGAAATTCAAGCCGATTATGAAAAAGCCCGCACCCAGCATGCTAATAAAAAAGGTGTGCCGTTATTAACAAT
>JANMNC010000052.1:0-4887 GCA_031373695.1 Methylotenera sp.
GGGCCAATTTTAATGCTAATTTTTGCAGTTTGGCTTGGCTGGTTGCCTGTAAGTGGCATGGATTCTCAAGCCTCTATTATTTTGCCTGCTATTACATTGGGTTTGGGTTTAAGCGCCATACTTACACGCATGACACGTACCAGCCTTTTAGAAGTGCTTAATGATGATTATATTCGCACCGCACGTGCCAAAGGTTTAAGCGAAAAAACAGTGATTATTCGCCATGCTTTGCGAGCCGCTTTATTGCCCATTATTACTATTGTGGGCTTGCAAATGGGCAGCCTGTTAGCGGGTACTGTTATTACCGAAACCATTTTTAGCTGGGATGGCATTGGCCGATTGTTGGTTGAAAGCATTGAAAAGCGCGATTACCCTGTGACGCAGGCATGCGTATTAATGGTGGCTTTAAGTTATGTGTTAGTAAATTTGCTAACCGATATGCTCTACAGGTTTGTAGATCCGCGTGTTAAATTTAACTAATCCCCTCTATCTGTAAGGGTGAAAATTATTCACATGAAAAAATTTGCAGCCAGCATTTTATTCTTTTGGCTAGTAACCGCCATTGCAGCGCGGTTAGTTAACTTAAACCCTAACACTATTGATTTAAACGCCATACTTAGCTCACCCAGCGCACAGTATTGGTTTGGCGCAGATGACCTAGGCCGTGATATTTTAGCGCGTGTTTTGCGTGGTGTAGAGGTATCAATGCTGGTGGCTGTTTTGGTTACATTTATTACCATGACAATTGGCGTGCTAATTGGCTTGCTTGCAGGTTTTTATGGTGGCAAGGTTGATCGATTTTTAATGCAAATTACCGATGTGTTTTTAGCTTTCCCTGGCATATTGTTGGCTATAGCTTTTGCTGCAGTGCTTGGCCCAGGCATTATTAATTTAGTTATCGCTTTGTGTTTAACAGGCTGGGTAAGTTATGCACGGCTAACGCGTGGCCAAACTTTAAGCTTGCGCAATCGCCAACATGTAGTTGCCGCAGAATCGCTTGGGGCAAGTGTGTTAAGGCTATTAATAAAACATATTCTGCCATTATTAGGCTCAATTTTAATTGTAGAGGCTACTTACAGCTTGGCTAGTGTCATGATTGCCGAGGCTTCACTTTCTTTTTTAGGGCTTGGCATACAAGCGCCCGATGCAAGCTGGGGCGCCATGTTGCGCGACGGTGTACGCTATATGTTAGTGGCGCCACATTATGTATTGGTAGTGGGTTTAAGCTTAATGAGCTTAATTTTGGCCATTAATTTATTAGGTGACCAACTACGCGATAAATTAGATGTCCGAGCAGACACAATCTAATAAAAAAGCGCAATATGATGATTAAGCCTAACAATCAACCTGGCAAGCAGTACAAATATTATGATCTGATCATGGCGGCATTCGTCACCGTGCTAGTGTGTTCTAACTTAATTGGCCCAGCCAAGGTTACGCAAATAGATACGCCATTGTTGGGCATGCTTACGTTTGGCGCGGGGGTGTTGTTTTTTCCTATCTCGTTTATTTTTGGCGATATTTTGACCGAGGTTTATGGCTACGCTGCATCGCGCCGAGTAATTTGGACAGGTTTTGCAGGCCTAGCTTTTGCCAGCTTTATGGCTTGGATGATAGTGGCATTGCCACCAGCCCCGTTTTGGAACAATCAAGCAGCTTATGAAGTGGCCTTTGGCAGCACTTGGCGCATCTCATTGGCAGGTTTAATTGCATTTGCGGTGGGTGAATTTGTAAATAGCTTTATAATGGCGAAGATGAAGGTTTTGAGTGGCGGAAAACATCTTTGGCAGCGCACCATTGCCAGCACTATTTTTGGCGAAACCGTTGATACGCTAATGTTTGTGCCGCTAGCGTTTTGGAACTCTGGCATTATTCCTAACGATAAAATTCCGCTAATAATTGGTGCGCAGATTGTTGCCAAAATAGGCGTAGAAATAGCGTTTACACCTGCCGTATATAAAATAGTGGCGTTTTTAAAACGTGCCGAACATGAAGATTATTACGATAAAAATACTGACTTTAACCCGTTTAAACTTTAATTAATTGAGAATTCGCATTGACTGAAACATTAGTAACAGAAAAATTTAAGACGGAACAAATGGCTGTCTGGCAAGAAAAGGGTAAGCCTAACACTGCTGTTTGGCAAAGTGAGGCTAATACTGCCCCGCCTAAAAATATTATCATAGCTGACGACACCACAAACGCCAAAGTGGCTTACAAACAAGTGTGCGAAGGCGCATCACTGCTGTATCGCGGCGACTTTCAAAATGCCAAACAATTACTGCAAGCTATTACGCGCAAAGTTGATATTAAACCTATTTTGCCAGCTGAAAATTTAACGCAAGCGTTTCATCAGCACCGTGCGCGACAAATTCAACGCGCTAGCATAACCAATAAAATTTTAATTGAGCTTAATCATGGCGCTTGCGATTTAAAACGTGCGCCCGATACAAAAGAGGCAGTGGCAGGTGCTGTAATTGTTAACGCCAAGCTAGATAAAGTGCCGCCCAAAATGCTGTTGTCGTTACGCGAGTTGTTGGGTATGGTTGGTGCGCATGAATGGCGCAAAAAAGGTGTAGCAATTGATGCGCTACCAGCTAATATACATGCGCACTACGGCGTATATAGCCCAATACGTGGCGAGTATTTAGAGCTAATTAATACCACTAGCTTAGGCAACGCTAAGACAGCGTTTGATATTGGCACAGGCACTGGTGTGATTGCGGCTATTTTAGTAACACGTGGTATTAAAGCAGTAATAGCGACAGATAACAGTGCACGTGCCTTAAATTGTGCTGCTGAAAATATTGAAAAACAAAACTTAAAACAATACATAACCTTAGAGCAGGCCAATTTATTTCCTAGTGGGCATAAAAAAGCAGATTTAATTGTATGTAACCCGCCATGGCTGCCAGCCAAAGCTAATGCGCCAATTGAGCATGCGATTTACGACACTAATAATATGATGTTGAAAGGTTTTATTAGTGGCGTAAGCGCATATTTAAATGAAAATGGTGAGGCGTGGCTAATACTGTCAGATTTGGCCGAGCATTTAGGCTTGCGCACGCATGAAGAACTGCAAAAGTGGATTGCAGATGCTGGTTTAAGCTTGGTTGAAAAGCTTGATATTGCACCTAAACATGCGAAATCGACTGACCAATCTGATCCGCTATATGCTGCCAGAGTGAAAGAAATAACCAGCCTTTATCGGTTAAAAGTAATTTAAATAATATTTTACATATTGTCATTGCGGGCTTGACCCGCAATCTGGTGAATGAACAAGATGCTGAATCAAGTTCAGCATGACAGTGAGTTTAAGTACTAGGCTACTGGATTCTTCGCCTAAATAAACTTTAGGCGTAGCACGACAACATAGTTAGGTAGTAGCTAGCTTAAACAGCTAATTAACGTTACGTATAGAAAGCATGCCATGTCACTAGGCCCAGTTATGTTAGATGTCGTCGGCACAACGCTAACGCCAGACGATATTAAACGCTTACAACACCCGCTAGTAGGGGGTGTGATTTTATTTGCGCGTAACTTTGTTAATAACACACAATTAGCTGCTCTGACAGCCAGTATCCATGCGGTTCGTCAGCCACCTCTTTTAATAGCAGTTGATCACGAAGGTGGGCGTGTGCAACGCTTTCGCGAAGGCTTTACTAAAATACCGCCAATGCGCGAATTGGGTAAAATTTGGGACGAGAATAGAAAAAAAGCGAAAGAATTAGCAATTGAGGCAGGCTGGATTTTGAGCGCAGAACTACGTGCACACGGTATTGATTTTAGTTTTACCCCAGTGTTAGATATGGATTACGGTGATAGCTTAGTTATTGGTAATCGCGCTTTTCACAGTGATGCCACGGCGATTAACGAACTAGCTTTTAGCCTGATGCAAGGCCTTAAAAAAGGCGGCATGCAAGCAGTGGGCAAGCACTTTCCCGGACATGGGTTCGTGGTGGCCGATTCGCACGTGAGCATACCAATAGATGAGCGTAGTTTTGATGAGATTGCCGCCAATGACATGCAGCCTTTCAGGCAAATGATAGACGAAGGTTTAGCCGCTATTATGCCAGCGCATGTTATTTACCCTAAAGTGGACGATAAACCTGCAGGCTTTTCACCCAAATGGTTGCAAAAAGTACTGCGCGAGCGTTTAGGTTTTAACGGTGTAATATTTAGCGATGATTTAAGCATGGAAGGCGCCACTGTGGGCGGCGATGTTACTACGCGCAGCCTAGCCGCACTTAATGCAGGTTGCGATATGGTGCTGCTGTGCAATCGCCCCGATTTAGCTGATGAATTACTGGCTAAGTTAGAATGGAAAATGTCTGCATTAAGTATTTTAAGGCTGGCAAGAATGCATGGCGCACATCATCCCGCTAATGTTGATGGCCTGCATGAAAATGCTGAATTTGTAGCCGCTGTAAAACGGGTTGGTATAATTGGAAAAACTGAAATGGATTTATTTGCTTAATAAATCCATCATCATATTTTTTATTTAATTAAGAAAAAAAATACTCCAATACCAACCAAAGCCAGTAAAGCCAAGATATATACTAAATATTTTGGCTTTTTTTCAGCAATCACATTGCTGTTACTTGCGTTTGAAACCATTGCTAAACTCTCTTTAGCAATATCCTCTGAGCTAAATTTTACTTCATGCAATAAATCAATCACAAGCTGATTGGTATTGTCATCAAAAGTATAAGGATAAAATTTTTTGTAGCCTTTAGCACTTAACATCGACATCATTTTTTGCTCTAGCGGCACATACTTCATGCTCCAATTGGTAAACGATAATTCATCAATTGGTTTTTTAACGATTGTTTTGAGATCTTTATGGCGCGGATCTAATAGCAATTTTTCATAAAGCGTTTCAACAGC
>JANMNC010000066.1:0-2246 GCA_031373695.1 Methylotenera sp.
GGGTGGTTTAGGCAAAACGCAAGCCGCCAAACTAGCCGCCATGGTGCCAAACCCAAGATTTTACGATAAGCATCGCAGTACACGCTACTTAAACCGCCGCACTGCCACTATACAAGCAAGAATGCGCTTTGCAGAGGTGCCATAAAAACTAAGCCAGTATTTGGCTTGTCCGTGGAATATCTGCGCTAAAGCGCACTATTCATACGCCAAAACATATGCCCTGCAAGCCAATATCCATAAGGCTTGCAGGCATGTTATTTTAAGTATTTTTTATGCTAAGCAAGTTAAGGAGCCAATAATGGATTGGCAAATAATAGTCGCAATTTTATTAGTGGTGGTCGGCATTGCGGGCACAGTGTTGCCCATGTTGCCTGACGTACCGCTGGTGTTTGCGGGCTTGCTACTGGCCGTTTGGCATGGTGGCTTCGACCAAGTCAGTATTTTAACCATGGTGATTATTGGTGCGATTGCTGCTATGGCATGGGCAGTAGATTTTTTCGCCTCAATTGTCACTGCCAAAAAAGTAGGGGCGAGTAAATACGCGCTGTGGGGTGCAGGTATTGGCGCAGTTGTTGGCATTGCGGGTGGCATTGTTGGCTTGATTATAGGCCCTGCCATTGGCGCCATTATTGGTGAGCTGATTTCACACCAAACCGCTTCGAAAGAAGCCACAACCGATGTAAATACTGCGAAATTAACAACAGTTGGCATTGCTGCTGGCTTGGGTTTTGTGTTGGCGCTAGCGATTAAGATAGTGCTGGTGTTAGCAATGCTAGCGGTATTTGCTTATGCGTATTATCGTTAGTAATTTAATACAAGAATAACGGTCTGCTAGCAGCAAAAATGATGTCCATGCATCTCAACTAAGATTTTACGATAAGAAGCTTATGTGAATTGAATCGTAAAGCAGCGAACATAAATAAAGTAATTTATTTGTCTGAATTAGCCTGAGCGGAATCACCAAAATGACGCTGCCCTTACAGGATATGTGCATACTGCAACATTAGTTAAACATTATGATGTTGTAAAATAAATCAATCCAGTTTTTTTCCACTTTAAAAATGAAACATATAGATTACCGAGGAATGAGCACTCGCAAGAATAAAGTTGGAATGTTGAGTTGAAAATACGTTTTTTAACTTGCTTTTATCTTAACTCCACAACTACACCATCAACTAAATAAACTCTGTGCGGATAATTGCTAGGGTATAAATAAAGTTTGAATTCATGATTTTCACGCGTGATAGTGACAACATTTGTAAGGGTATAGTAATGCCTAAATTTTAAGCAGTTTCCAAACACGCTTAATTTCATGCCAATTTCTACGTCGTCGTGTATCTTTCCTTTGCAAGTCACCATTTGCTTATTATATCGCTCAGTCATGCTAGCAGCTGACTTTGCATTTGATTGAATAGTATTGCGTTGGTGCATTTCTAGTTCACGTTGAATTCGCTCTTCGCGTGAGCCGTGGTGAAGAAAATCACCAGCTTCTCTGACTGTTATTGTGGGTTCAGGGGCAGGTTTATTTTTACGTTTTTCTACATTTCCCTCACCCTTTTTTGCAAGGGTATCAAGCTCGATAAAGTAGATTTCATAACTTTTTTTGCGCTTTTCAGCTTGAGCAATCGTTTCAACAGCTTCTGGGCAAGTAGCATCTTGATAAACTGTTGTGCCATTTATTTTACATTTATTAAAGGCCAGCCCTTGGGTTGAAGTCAACATAAAAAAAACAAACAAACAAAAAATTTTCAAAATAAACCCCACAAAATTTATCAATTAACGGTTTTAAAATTCCAATTTCTTACAGCATGGTTTTCAAATATTTACCCGTATAACTTTGTTTGTTGTCTGCTAGCGTTTCTGGCGTGCCCACACCCACCACCATGCCGCCGCCATCGCCCCCTTCTGGGCCCATGTCAATCAGCCAATCGGCGGTTTTAATTACATCTAAATTATGTTCGATAATAACGATAGTATTGCCAGCATCACGCAGGCGATGGATGACGTCTAGCAACAATTGAATATCGGCAAAATGTAAGCCTGTGGTTGGCTCGTCCAAAATATACAGCGTGCGACCTGTGTCTCGTTTGCTTAACTCTAAAGAAAGCTTAACGCGCTGTGCTTCGCCGCCGCTAAGTGTAGTTGCACTTTGCCCTAGCGTGATGTAGCCCAAGCCCACATCTAGCAAAGTTTTAAGTTTGCGTGAAATTACAGGTTGCGCGCTAAAGAAGGTGTGCGCTTGCTCT
>JANMNC010000071.1:0-7159 GCA_031373695.1 Methylotenera sp.
AGCTAATTAACAGTTAAATTTATGACAGTGGTTGATATAAATAATTATTGAAACAACAATCACAACATAGCATATAGCAGTTTGGTTTAACAATAATTACAAATACGCAGCATTAAAGAGTTTTAATACTACAATAAGCAATAAAGCTTTGCCGACTATTAAGGATTAACCATGTTATCAATGTATGACGCTGCTATTGTGCCGCTTAAACGCACCTTAAAAAATTTATCGCATATTTTAAAAAAAGGTGAGGCTTATGCCGACGCAAAAAAGATTGAGCACAGCGTGTTATTAAATGCGCGACTGTTTCCCGATATGTATCCAATTATTCGTCAAATACAAATTGCTACCGATATGAGCAAGGGCGCGGCGGCTAGGCTAGCAGAGGTTGAAGTACCAAAATATGAAGATGATGAAACCACATTTGAACAGCTGCAGATGCGCATTAGTAAAACTTTAGCGTTTATTGAAGGCATTGCGCCAGAACAATTAGCAGGTGCTGCATCGCGCGATATCACTATTACTGTACGCAAGGTAGATTTGCATTTTACAGGCCAAGATTACCTGCTTAAATGGGTAATGCCTAATGTGTATTTTCACGTTGCCACTACTTACAACATATTGCGCCATAATGGTGTAGAGCTTGGTAAGCCCGATTTTTTAATGCTTAACGATTAGTTAAATATCCATTAGTTAAACTTTAGCAGCCAAAAACCTAATTACTGTTAATAATACAGTTGCGGCCTGTTTGTTTAGCTTGGTAAAGCCGCTTATCTACTGCTTTAATAAACGCTAGCGATTCATCATTAACTGTTGGAATAATAGTGCCAACGCCCATACTAAAGGTAAGAATTTGGCTTACTTGAGATTTGGGGTGCGGTATTTGTTCTTTAAAAATCATTTTATAGCAACGCTCAGCCACCTTGTTGGCAGATACCTCATCTGTTTCTGGCAGCACAATTACAAACTCCTCACCACCAAAGCGCGCGCAAAAATCGCGTGATCGGGTAGCAACCTTGCTTAACACTTGCGCCACACGTTTTAAACAATCATCACCCTGAATATGCCCGTAATGGTCGTTATATTGCTTAAAAAAATCAATATCTAGCATGATGATAGAAAGAGGCTGATTGTTGCGTCTAGCATTCAGCCACTCCACCTCCATCACAGAATCAAACAGGCGCCGATTAGCAATGCCGGTTAATCCATCTTTAAATGAAAAGTCCTCTAGCTCTTTTTGCAAATGTAACAATTTTTCTTCGGTTTTTTTGCGCTCACTAATATCAAACATAAAACCTACCAGCGCATTAGCCGTGCCGTCTGCATTGCGCACCACATGCACCACATCACGAATCCAAATATAGCCACCGTTTTTAGTCATAGCGCGGTAATCTGCCTCGTGGTCTTCACCTTCTACCGATTTTGCGATGCAATAATCTACCACCCAAGCTCTATCTTCGGGGTGCATTCTTGCTACCCAATCCTCAGAGCCCACCCAACTGGCTTGCGGCCAGCCTAGCAATGCCTCAATTTGCGGCCCAATATAAGTAAATTTCATGGTCGCCCAATCTAGCTTCCACGGAATAGCTTTGGTCGATTCTAGTAGGGTTTTATAAACCGTACTATCAGTTTCAAGTGCTGTGTTTTCGGCAATATTGGTCATGTAGTTAATTTTGTGCAGTTAAGTGATGATTTTTATACTAAGTGCTATTAGCATTGTTTGTATTATTTAGCACACTAATAAAATAATAGTCCTATTGTAAACAATTGCAACTTATAAGCAGGCACATATAAATAGTCACAAATAAACAGGTACAAACATTAGGCACAACTAAACTTTTTTATGCCCGCGTTTTCAATAGTATATAAATAAATTTATTGCAGAAAAATGATGACTAAACGAAACTCACCCAACGATATTACAAACTTGGACGATTTAACCCGCATAGATGAGATTGTTATAGATAAGCGCAATGCCAAACGCAGCGATGCTAAAAAAGGGCGGCGCGATAGGCACTATAAAAATCAATTAATTAAACACACTTTAAAAGCGCTATTAAACAATGACTAAACTTGCAAAACCAATCGTTATTTTGTGTGTGCTTATTGCGCTAGCCGCCAATGCCTATTTTTACATTAGCAAAAGCAATACGCCTGCCAAGCCAAAACTAACGCCAGCACAAACTGCGTTAATCACTATTGGCGCAAAATGCCTAGATTTTGGCGAGAGATCTGTAGCTAACGATAACCCAATTATCGAGTTTCAAATGGTGGTTCGCCTAGCCAAAAAAACCACCACCATTAACAATTGCATGACAGACAATGGCTATAAACAAAATGCTGCTTGGGTTAAATATGCCCAACCTATTGCAAACGCTGAGGCCGCAAAAAACAAAATATCAGAAAGCGAAGCAATTACTAACTTAAGCCGTGTTGATATGCAAATTTTCGAGCCCCAAAATCGCCCAGATTACTGGGTTAAACAATAGCTCGCTAAAGCAATCGTTAAGTTAAGCAAAAGTAGGGCAAAGCGGGCTTTTTCTATTAATTAACTAGATTTAACCAATTTAAGCATGCCCTGCAAGCCAATATCTATGCGGCCTGCAGGGCATCATTATTTATAGCTTTATTGCCTTTACGCAGCAGCGCATAATAATAGTTGCTTAGTTATGTTTGGGCTAATTAAATTTTGGAGGTATTAATCATGGCTACCGATGATTTAAAAAATATCAAATACAGTGAGCATGCAAATGCCGTTGAATCGCATAAAGCATTATTAGAGAAACTGCATCTTGATTCAGATACGCGTTTAGATGAAATTAACAATTCGCTTGAAAGGCTAACCATTACGCTAGAAGAATATCTAAAAGTAATTGGCCTACCATAAACTTTTACCCAATAATAACGCCGCATAAAAGCGGCGTTATGGTCGGCTTAAGGGCTGCCGATTGTGCCAGTCACCAACACTGGCTTGTTCTACAATTAGCTATTGTCATTCGTTAAAGTATCGATAAGCATCTCCATAAACGATTAACTTAACCAAACTTACGCTTTCACCCAAAACTGCAAACTACAATTAATTTATACGCCTAATTATTATTAATTACAACTTAAAATATTAGAGCATAGCTAATTTACGGTTTAAAATTAATAATCAAATTTTAGGCTAAAACTAGGGGCAAGCAATGGAATCAACAATGCACACACTAAACAACCTATTTGCACAATTGGGTTTGGCATCAAGCGATGCTGCCATAGAAAGCTTTATTAAAAGCCACAATCACTTACCCAGCAATGTTGCGCTATCACAAGCGCCATTTTGGACGCCTACCCAAGCCGCATTTTTATGTGAAGAAATAATGAAAGACGCAGACTGGGCAGAAGTAATTGACCAGTTAAATGCCATGCTGCATAACGCTTAAGGAGTTTTAATGCACAAATTTTTACTTATTATCGGCTTAGTATTGCCAATGTTAGCAAATACTGCAAACGCAGCAGAAACAAGCCTGCGCCCTGGATTATGGGAAATCGCCACCACATCAGATTTATTGCTATTAGTACCGCATATTCCAGCAGAGCAAATGCAAAGCATTAAAGACCTGGCCAATGAGTATGGCTTTGAGGTGCCACCTATTGAAAATGGCGCGGCAATTTCTAAAGCTTGTATTACCCAAGAAATGGCCAACCAAAAAGCGCCACCAATTTTTGGTGAAAACCAACTAGGCTGCACCACCAAAAACTCAACACGCACTGGCAATAATTACAAAATGGACTTTGTATGTAACAGTGCCGATTTAAAAGGCAACGGCACAGCAGAAGGTAGTATTACAAGCGCAGAAAGCTTTACAGCAAAAACTAACTTTAACGGCACTGCGCAAGGCAATGCGGTGAATGAGCAGGCAGATATTACGGGTAAATGGCTTGGTGCAAATTGTGGTGAAGTAAAGCCGCTATAAAACAACTAGCGCTACTACAAAATAGGGTTCAACAGCTTTGCAGGGCAGACAGTAATCGTAATAGCACCATTTGTTGCCAGAGCCTGTCATGATAAACTGGCTTTAAACCCTCAACAAACTACAAAATACACAAAATGATTCAATATAACCCAAAAGACTGGATTACATTTATCTTCCGTTTTCACGAGGCAGATACTTTTCGGCAGCTCATCCCGATGATGATTTTTATTGGATTGTACGCTGGCGGTATTGCCTACTTAGAAATTGAGTTTTGGCAACTTTCAGAAAATAGTCATGTTAGAAATATCCCCCTAATGCACAGTACAGTTGGCTTTGTGTTGTCGCTATTGTTGGCCTACAGAACCAACACCGCGTACGAGCGCTGGTGGGAGGGCCGAAAATTGTGGGGTGCGCTAGTGAATAACAGCCGCAATCTAGCCATTAAATTATCGGCTTATTTATCTGATGAAGCCGATAGAAACCTCTTCAAAAAATTGATTCCGACTTATGCATCGGTGCTTTCTAAACATTTACTCAATGAAGAAGTCAGCCAAGTGCTGTTTGAAGGCTTAGATTTAGAAATCGACCACCATAAGCACAGCCCTAATCAAGTTGCTAAATTATTGTTTCAAAAAGCGAATAGTTTATATACATCAGGTAAAATATCTGGCGATCAGTTTTATATTATTAACGCCGAACTACAATCATTTACCGAAATTTGTGGCGCTTGCGAACGCATTAAAAATACGCCAATACCGTATTCTTACAGCGCGTTTATTAAAAAATTCATCTTTTTTTATATTATGACCTTGCCTTTTGGCTATGTGTTTAGCTTGGGTTATTACGTGATACCAATTGTGGTATTTATTTTTTACGTGTTAGCCAGCTTAGAGCTTATTGCCGAAGAAATTGAAGACCCATTTGGCGGTGATGATAATGACTTGCCGACTAAAAAAATGGCCGCCAATATTAAAAAGCATGTAGAAGAACTGCTTTCACACCCGACTTAGTACTTTCATATTAAGTCTAGTGCTTTCGCATTAAGTTTAGTACTTTCGCATTAAGTCTAGTACTTTCACATTAAGTCTAGTGCTTTCGCATTGAGCTTAGCGCTTTAGCACTTAGCTAGGTTGGGCAAGGCTATTGCGGTATTAATTGTGCTTTAAAGTACCGCAGTTTTTAGGGTAGGGTTAAACCCCGCGCTGGGCAATGTTTCAAGCCAAGGCACGCGTGGGTTCAAAATCTATAAGCTAAGTAAGGCGTAAGTTGATGTTTACGCACTTACCGCACGCATCCTGTCCATTTTCTCAATAACCGCCTGATAGAGATCATGGTCAGAATCTGGGTTATTGCGGTCTGGATGGTGGGCACTACGAATCTTTTTCAATTGAGTCACATCGTCTGGCAAATCATGCACCTTAGTCACTCGGTCACCGTTTTTAAACATTACTTTCTGAAGCTCAGCCTCTGCCTCTTGGCGTGTGTCATATAACTTTTTGCTGCCAAGACGCCAACTATTCTGGTTATTACGTGGTGATAATTTTTCCTTACCATCAAACCAAAACCATTTGCCAGTATCGGTATCTTGTTCAAAATGAATAACGGTGATGTTGTAGGTGTTAACAGGCGGCTCGATTCTCGAGTCTAGTAAGTTAATAATCTTGCCAACAGTTCCCACCGTTATAGTGTAGTAAGCACCTGCCTCATGCGGGCAAAACGCGTTACTTTTTGTTGGCTCAGGCTTGCTGTCAATACTTGATGCATTCAATTCAGCCATGCGGCTAAGTGCGAGTGCTCTGCGTTGTGCGTTGGTCAATGGTGTTGTTCCTTCAATTTGGTTAAAACCACATAGTCATCGGTGGTCTACAGGCTGTAAAAATAGCCTCTATGCGATTATGTTTTGCGTTAAAGTCGCCATTATACTTATCATCGCAAGCTTGTCAGCTCAAAATAAAGGCCATCTCAAAAGATGGCCTGATTGCTTGTAATGTCTGGCTATGCAAGTTTTTGTAGCGTTGAGCTTAACCCCGCGCGGTGCAATGTCTCAAGCTTGGTTATGTGTGGGTTCAAGAACCCAACCAACATGGCTGCGTTATTTAAATGGATTTTGTATTAGCAGCTCATCAACATTCAAGCCATCTTGCATGTCTTCAGATATTAACTCTTTAGATTGCGCAATTAACGCAGCTGCACAAATATGCGCATCGTAAAAAGATAATTGATATTGCTTGCAAAGTTTGATTGCCAAATCATGTGTTGCTACGGTTAGCGGTACAATTTGTAAGTTAGCTTTTAAAGCTAGCAATAGCCCATCAATCTCAATCCAGTTTAGTTTTAACTTTCGCCTGCAAACTGACACTACTTCATTTAGCACCTGCACACTAATTACGCCGCCATCCGCTAGTAGTGCCTCTGCTTTATCTGCCTTAGCCGCGTCGCTTGAAAACAAATATAAAATAATATTGCTATCAATAAAGGGCTTACTCAATCTACCTCTCGCTCATTTGCTTCTAAGCGATCAAAACGAAAATCTGTAGGTAAACGCCCGCGTAAACTACGCAACCGCTTTAAAAGCTCTATTGCACTAGGCTGCTTACTTACTGCCAAAGTTCTTTCGCCCAACACGTGCAAATCTAACTCTTCACCCTCTTTCAAATCAAGTGCTTGCACCACACTAGCAGGCAAACGCACCGCTAGTGAATTACCCCATTTTGCAACTTGCATGGCTTTATCCTTACATGATATACAATAAAATAAGTATATCATTATTGCATCATATGTTTGAAAATAAATGGTTGGAAAATTAAGCTACAAGCCAAGGACTAGTATGTAGGGTGGGGTTTTAACCCCACGCGGTGCAATGTTTCAAGGTTAGTTACGCGTGGGTTCAAGAACCCACCCTACTTGGCTTTGTTTTGGGCAAACAAAATAAAGTAACTCGCCTAGAGGCGAAAAGGATTTGTGGAATATTAAAAAGTGCAGCGCGTGGGTAAACAAGTTACCCACCCTACTTGGCTAGTATGTAGGGTGGGGGTTTAACCCCACGCGGTACAATGTTTCAAGGTTAGTTACGCGTGGATAGTAAGTAACCCGCCCTACTTAGCTACATGGCTAGAGAACAAATAAAAACTCAGCACTGAGTTACTTATCTTTTTAAACTCTGCTTCGTCTTGGACTGCTTTAGGCATCCACTTTCTTGTTTG
>JANMNC010000075.1:0-3962 GCA_031373695.1 Methylotenera sp.
GCTAAAATACCAATAATTGCAACAACAATCATTAACTCGATTAAAGTAAAACCTTGTTGGGCTGATTTTTTCATTTGTTTCATCATCATTTTAATTTCCTTTTTTAAAAATAAATTTAGTATCACTATTAATTAGTATTTACACACCAGAAGTAGTTAATACCAGTGCTTGTAAAGGTAATAGCAACAGCTGTGCCAACTAAACTAATTTATTTTTAACTAATTGTTTTAAAACAACTAAATTATTTTTACAGTGCAATAATGTGTTTGTTAAAACGCTTATATGTTAATAACTGTAAATTAAAAGCAATTAAATAGTAGTTTGGTAGCGATATTGCATTAACAGCCATGACAAAAAGTGTCAGCTGTTACAAAAAGTGTCACTTGCCACGATATGTGATTCACTAAATTATCGTTGGGTGTTTAATGTTGAGTTTTTTAGTTTGCATAAAGCGCGTTGTTGGATGCAGCATGGCAAGGTGCTTTAAAAATTAAAAAGGGATTGTAGCTTTCACTACAATCCCTTTAACTAGCACTATTAGTCGCTTGCTAAGTTAAATCACCAAAGTGTTAACTACCAAAATTTCCACCATGGTTTAGCTTTACTAGAACCGCTTAACTCTGTTGCGCCAGTTGCCTGGCCCGTTACTTTGACCCTTCTTGTACCTTTTTAAGGTTAGCTAAGCCACTGTCGTAAACGCCTGTTACAAATTTAACAGCTGTTTCGTCATCTTGGCCTGCTGGAATTGGCGGATTTAATTTATAGGTACGGTAAAAACGGCCAACCCACGTTACAGTGCTCTCGCCTGCGCCTGGGCCTGCTGTTACGGTCATCACTGAGTTGTAATCAGCTACTGGCGCTACGCCACTAACAATTTCATATTTTAATTTCATCGTAGCATCATCGGCCGTACGTAATTTCTCATAAATTTCGCCGCCATCTTTTAAGGTAAGTGTTCTAAATGTCTCTTCACCTTTTTTTTCTAATTTAGTTGTGGCAATTGCTGGATGCCATTTTTGCAGATTACCAAAATCTTTTACCATTGCCCATACTTTGGCAGGAGCCGCTTTAATGACAATACTTTTTTCTATTTTTTGTGGGCTAGGGCCATGCGCTAGCGCGGTTAGGGGTAAAATTGCTAAGGCAAGCAAAGCTAAAAACTTTTTCATTCAAAATTCTCCAATAATTAACACACAAGTACTATACAACATTATAAATCAGTTAAGGCAGGTTGCCCATGGTTTGTGTAACGTGATGCCGTTGATTGCGTTGACGCGGCATTGTTATTGCGGCTATCGCATGCGAATTATGTGCTTTAGTACATATGCCAAGATGATGGCCTTTACGGCTCAAAGAGCAATCTTATTGTTGTGACAGGTGCTAATGATTGTAATAAGTGCTGAATCAAGCTCAGCATGACAGTTTCATTAGTCTTGCTATTTATTGGTGGTTTAAAATAAACTGTCCAAAAGCGCGACTCTTATCTCCCGTTTTTATATTGCTGATTAACTTATTGGTTTTTGCATCAATAACGCTAATATTGTTATCGCCCCAATTGGCAATCAATATGCGGTTGCTGGCGGCATCATAACTAATACCTTCTGGCGTCATGCCCACATCGACGGTGGCAATTATTTTTTGCATGCTTGTATTGGGTAAACCCAAATCAATAAGCGTAACGGTATCATCTTGTGTATTGGTTACATATAGCGTTTTATTATTTGGGCTAACAACAGCACAATAAGGGTGTTCCCCCACTTTTACAGTAGTTTGCTTGAAGCTAATAGTGTCAATAATAGATACCGTATTGTCGTATACATTTACGCTATATAAGGTATCGCCATTTGCGCTTAAGGTAAGTCCAAATGGGTGCTTGCCAACGTTAATGCGCTTAGTGATGCTTAGCGTGGCGGTGTCAATTACCGCAATATCATTAGTGTCGCGGGCAGCCACATATAATATCTTGCTGTTTGGGCTAACAATTAAGCCTGCAGGCGCTTTAGCCACAACTACTTCACGACGCTTATTAAAATCATCAGTGCTAATAGCCAAAATGCGGTCGCTATACCAATCGGCCACATAAAGTATTTTATTGTTAGGTGCTACAGCAACGCCTACTGGTGCGCCTTGCAGGGCAATGGTTTCAGTCACTTTGTTGGTATTGGTATCAATTACCGATATAGTTTTGCTTTCTACATTGGTAATAAAAGCACGCTTTAATTGGCTAGATACTGCAACACCAACAGGTGCTTTTCCAACTTTAATGATACTAATTACTTTAGCTTGCGCAATATCTACAACCGATACCGTGTTATCTCCTTGATTAGTAATATAGGCCAAGCTAGATTTAGTCGGCAGGTTGCTGGGTGTGCACGCACTAAGTGCTAAAAACAGGCTGTAGCACCCGTATAAAAACAAATTCTTCATAAAAGCCTATAAATCTAATGGTTATTACACTTTAAATGCAAATGCGTGCTATCAATAGTGTCAAAAATATGAAAAAATTGCACTAAATATTTTAGGTAGTTGCAATATGTTAGATCGTGACGGATTTCGTCCCAATGTAGGGATTATTCTGTGTAACGCTCAAAATCAGGTGTTTTGGGGCAAGCGTATTCGTGAGCACGCTTGGCAGTTTCCACAAGGTGGTATTAAGTATGGGGAAAGCCCAGAACAAGCCATGTATAGAGAGCTGATGGAAGAAGTTGGCTTGGAAGCAAAACATGTAGAGATTTTGGGTCGCACACGTGACTGGCTGCGCTATGAGGTGCCCAGTAGCTGGATTAAACGCGAATGGCGCGGTAG
Organism: Methylotenera sp.; assembly: GCA_031373695.1. GTDB lineage: Bacteria > Pseudomonadota > Gammaproteobacteria > Burkholderiales > Methylophilaceae > Methylotenera_A. The sequence continues at coordinate 2,806 of JANMNC010000075.1, forward strand.
CTACAAAGGCCAAAAACAAATTTGGTATTTGTTGCGTATGGTTGGCCGCGATACCGATGTCTCATTGCGTGCCAGTGAGCATCCAGAGTTTGATGCTTGGCGTTGGAGCGATTATTGGGTGCCGATGGAGGACGTGATTGAGTTTAAGCGTGAGGTGTATAAGCTAGCTCTAAACGAACTTGCAACACATTTGCATCATAAAGTTAAGTTGCAACCGCTAAAGTAGTTAAATTGCTGTCAGGTTGAGCTCAGCTAGGCGCTTGTTATCTTATGCACTTATTGTTAGCTGGACCGTAAAGGTCTTTGCAGTGAAATATAGGTGATTAATCACATTATTCTCATGCAAAAGCCGTCATGAGAAGGCTAAGGCTCGCAATTTAAACCTTTTAGGTTCCTATTCAGACGGCAGGGCGATTTCCCATTAATTCGCCTAGTTTAATAGGCTGTGTTGGTTGCCAATTGGTATTAAACTGTAGTGCATTTTTTTCAAACAGCATAACCACAGTAGAGCCTAATAAAAAGCGACCCATTTCATCGCCTTGTTTTAAGGTGATATTTTGGTTCTCGTATAACCAAGTGCGCACTTTTTTGCTGCGCGGTGGGTTAATAATGCCATTTTTCGCATCATGCCAAATAGTTGCCATGCTACCCACAATCGTTGCGCCTACTAGCACCATCACAAATGTACCATGTAATGCAGATTCAAACTCGCAAACTACGCGCTCATTACGCGCAAATAAATTGGCAACGTTGGCAGCAGTAGTTGGATTAACTGAAAACAAATCACCCGGCACATAAGTCATGCTTTTTAAGCTGCCATCGCAGGGCATGTGAATGCGGTGGTAATCCTTTGGGCTTAAATACAGGCAAGCAAATAAGCCATTTTCAAATTTATGGGCCAGCGTTAGATTGCCAGCAACCAAGCTTAAGATTGAATAGTTATGGTTTTTAGCTTGAAAAATTTGATCTTGTTCAATATTGCCAAATTGACTAATTGCACCATCTACAGGGCAAATAAACTCGGCTTTTGCTAGTGGGCGTGCACCTGGTTTGAGAGGGCGTGTAAAAAAATCATTAAAACTTGCGTAGCTAGTGATGTCTGTGTTGGCTGCTTCTGCCATGTTTACTTGATAACGCTTGATAAACCAAGTAATTAC
>JANMNC010000105.1:0-21042 GCA_031373695.1 Methylotenera sp.
AAACCACTTTCATTTATCCACGGGTACATTTGCGGCCAAGAGCTAATGCGCTGTTGGTGTATGTGCGGCGCAAATAATTCTGTCAGGCTAGAACAAACACTTTCTTGCCAGCTACGTTGTTTGGCAAAATTCACATAGGCATCTACTGCAAACTTCACCCCTGGGCTTACCATTTTTAAGCTGGTCACTTGCTCGCGCGTTAAACCGACTGCCTCACCCAGTTGAACCCAAGCCTCAATACCACCGACTGCCTTCTTGCCATCCTCGTCTACCCCGTCGTGGTCAGTAATGCGCACAATCCACTGTTTACGCACTTCCACATCATCACAGTTAGATAAAATCGCTGCGTCTTTCATTGGTATGGAAATTTGATAATAAAAACGGTTGGCTACCCAGCACTGCAATTGCTCTTTGGTCAATTTACCCTCATACATCATCACATGAAATGGATGATAGATATGATAACCCTTACCTTTTTCGCGCAGTTTGTCTTCAAACTCTTCGCGCGTCCAAGGAATACTTTGGGACATATTGTCTTTGGTCAATGCGTTCATGCTAGTTCCTTAAAGGATAATATCCATACCGTCATAGGCAACTTCGATTTTATGTTGATTCAATATCGCGCGTTCTGCTGAATCTTCCCGCAATATTGGATTGGTATTATTAATATGAATTAGGACCTTACGGACATCACCAAATTCATTTAATTTTTCAATCATGCCGCCTTCGCCAGATTGTGGGTTATGGCCAATACTGCGTGCAGTTTTGGTCATTAAACCCATATCAATCATCTCGGTATTGGTCCAAAACGTACCATCTACCATAATGCAATCTGCTTGACTCATTAATACGGGCAAGTGTGGTTCAATCTCACCTAAGCCTGGTGAATACCAGCATTTTTTACCTGTACTGATTTCTTCAATTAGCACACCAATCGTGTCACCTGGGTGAGGGTCGTTACGATGTGGCGAATATGGTGGCGCGGCACTTTTTAGCGCTACAGCGGTAAATCGTAGATTAGGCACATTAGGAATCTCAAAACTGGCATTACCATCTATTGGTAAATTATGACGATTAATACCACAGTAGTGACCAAGAATATTTAACACTTGATTGCCTGTTGTTAAATCCTCATACACCATATCGGTACAATAAATTTCGCGTTTTACTTTGCCTTCGCGCAACATAAATAAACCTGTTGTATGATCTATTTGTGCATCAATTAGCACAATTGCTTGTATGCCAGAGTCTCTTATATTTCTACCAGGTTGCAGTGGCGCAAAATCTTGAATTTGCTGTAACACATCTGGAGATGCATTGAACAATACCCAATCTACACCATTACCAGAAACACAAATTGAGGATTGCGTACGTTTAGTGGCGTTGATAGTGCCTTTGCGCAAACCATCACAATTGGGACAATTACAGTTCCATTGTGGAAAACCACCACCTGCGGCTGAACCTAATACATGAATGTGCATACTAAATATTTCTTAAATAAAAATGACACTAATTTTAACTGATTAAAATGACGCATGTGAAAATCGCTTGGTTATTTAATCGAGTATCTGATATTAAAAACTGTTGTAATTGTAGTTTTGTTGCTAGGTTATTTACAAAAAAAGGCCGCCTTATGGCAGCCTTTATTCTAATAAACAAATTACTTGTTCATTACGTACATTGTAACTTCAAAGCCAAAACGCATTTCTGTAGCTGCTGGTGTTGTCCACATGATATTTTCCTTTAATTGGGTATTGAATAGATTATTTTCCGTAACTAAACCAGATTGCACTAGTCAATCTGTTTTTAAGTACAAGCGAAGTATGCTCGCAATTTTAAATGCACAACAGGCAAAAACATCCAAACACACGTCATGATAATCATGACGTGTGTTTGGCATAGTTATTGCTGGTAAAAATTAAATAGCTAACTACGCAATTTACAAATGTTTACAACCATTAAGTCTGCATAAAAGTAACTAAATTAGTTAGCTGGTAAACTATAAATTAATAATTACTCCAGATAAAAAAGGGTAACCGATGATTCAAAACAATCTTAACAATACACATCAGTTTGAATCTGAGCTCACTGTGTTGTTATTTAATGATGTTAATAAGTCGTTATTCGCGTCAGTATTGTGTTGTCTCGCATTGATATTTGTAATCGATAAAAATCTACCTACAAACCCATCAATCATTTGGTCAGTTATTATTTTTATTACTTATTTTTTAAGATACAACACCAAAAAACTTTATATCCAACATAAACCAACTATTTCAGAAAGCCATATTTGGCTTAATCGGTTTAGGTTATCAACTGGCGTTTGTGGATTAGCCTGGGGCTCTGCTAGTTTTTTCATATTTCCACAAAGTAATGAAATGCTAGCATTTTTTGCGTTCATATTAGGTGGCGTTTGTGCTGGTGCTTTAATCAATTACTCAATTGATTCTATAACGGCTGCTTTATTTGTTGGCGGTGTGGCATTAATGGGTATGCCCGCATTTCTAATCAGTGACAATCATTTTTCTAAAATCATTTTATTAGTCACTATTTTCTTTGTTAGCTACGTGGCTTTCGCCAGCAGACGTTTAGCGCGAGGCTTACTAGACAACTTAAGCTTAAGAATAGAGGCTGAACATCAAAAATCTGAAATTAGCCTTTTGTCACTAAGACAAAACCACCACTTAGAACATACACCTATGGGCGTTATAGAATGGGATAAAGCTTTAAACGTTAGCTCTTGGAACAATGCTTGTCACCATATATTTGGATATACCAGTGACCAAGCTATAGGTAAACATATCAGCTTTTTTATGCCCAATCTAAGTAAAAAATCCAATGAACATATTGTAGAAATGCTACTAATAGAAGAACAAAATCAAACTAATATTAAAGATATCACGCATAAAAATGGCGATATTATTTATTGTGAATGGTTTAACACGGTACTAAAAAATAATCATGATGAAATTTTAGGTTTAGCATCACTGGTGCAAGATAAAACTGATTTTATTAAATCGCAAGAAGAAATTCACAAACTTGCCTACTATGATGCACTAACAAGCTTACCTAATCGTAGGCTTTTGCATGACAGGCTAAACAAGGCAATTACTGCAAGCAAAAACGCTAAGTCTTTCGGAATGATAGCCTTTATAGATTTAGATCATTTCAAAGCAATTAATGATATTAAAGGTCATGACGCTGGTGATTTTTTACTAAAAACCGTTGCAGATAGGCTTAAAAGCAGCATACGTAAACAAGATACCGTAGCTAGAATGGGTGGTGATGAGTTTGTATTGGTATTATCTGATGTTGGCAAAAGTAAAAAAACTGCCAAACTTTATAGCCAAAAAATTATAGAGAAAATTGCCAGTGCCATTAAAATCCCTTTAGAGTATGACGGTTACCAGCATCAATGCTCTGCTAGTATTGGCCTATGTGTATTTAAGGGCGACCAACTAAGTACTGAAGAGCTTTTACGTCGCGCAGACATGTCGATGTATTTAGCAAAAAAACAAGGCCGTAATTGCTATCAGTTTTATGATGACTCACTGCAGCCAAAATACGAATATCAGTTGCAGTTAAAACAAGATTTAAACAATGCAATAGCAACAAATCAGTTCCAGCTATATCTGCAAGGCCAATTTGATAGAAACGCAAAAGCGATTGGTGCAGAAGTATTATTAAGGTGGCAACATCCACATTTTGGTATGGTTTTGCCTAATGACTTTATTCCGTTGGCAGAAGAAACTGGGCTTATTGTACCAATTGGCTCTTGGGTGATGCAGCAAGCTTGCGCATTACTTAAAAAGTGGGAGTGTTCTCCTGATACTCAATCACTGACTATTTCAGTTAATGTAAGCGCTATTCAATTTAATAACCCTGCTTTTATAGATCAAGTGACCTACGCAATAAAATCAACAGGTTGCAATGCAAAAAAACTCTGTATTGAACTAACCGAAAGCGCTGTAGTAAATAGCATTGAGGATTTAACACTTAGAATGCAGTTGTTGAGAGACATGGGCATTTCGCTCGCGATTGATGATTTTGGTATTGGCTATTCATCGCTATCGATTCTAAAAGACCTGCCACTGAACGAATTAAAGATTGATAAAACCTTTGTACAAGACATTACTAACAGTGGTGTTGAATCAACAATTGTGCGGACAATTCTACAAATGGGTAAAAATCTTAAACTTAGAATTGTGGCAGAAGGCGTAGAAAGCGAGCATCAACTTGCTTATTTAAGAAACTATGGCTGCAACCTTTTTCAAGGCTATTTTTTCGAGTTGCCCTGCGCTATAGATGTTTTTGAACAACACTTAAATGAAAAGTTTACTAAAGAATTAAAGGCTAAACAATTAGTTGCTGCGTAATTAAAAGCTAAACTTAAAGATTAAATTAAATACACATTTTTTTAACACTAAATTTCGTCTTGCAATCTTTTTTGGCGGCGCACACGCACCGATAATGCTAACTTTTCTAACAGCTCAACCGTATCTTGCCAGCCCAAACAAGCATCTGTAATCGACTGTCCGTACGCAAGCTCACAGCCTGGCCTGTGCTCTTGGCGGCCTTCGTTTAAATGCGATTCCACCATTACACCTATAATGCGTGCGTCACCCGCAGATAATTGATTTGCGACATCTTGCGCAACTTCTTTTTGCAGTTGGTAGTTTTTTTGGCTGTTAGCATGACTACAATCAATCATCAACCTAGGCGCCAAACCCGCATTACCTAAGTTTTCGCATGCTGCATCCACACTTACTGCATCAAAATTAGGGGCTTTGCCACCACGTAAAATTACATGGCAATCTTCGTTACCTGTTGTAGAAATAATGGCAGATTGACCATCTTTTGTGACTGACAAAAAGTGATGTGGACTAGCGGCTGTTTTAATGGCATCAATAGCAACTCGCACACTGCCATCTGTGCCGTTTTTAAAGCCTACTGGGCAAGACAGGCCTGATGCTAACTCACGATGAACTTGTGATTCTGTTGTGCGGGCGCCAATGGCGCCCCAACTCACCAAATCAGCGGTGTATTGTGGCGTAATGGTGTCTAAAAACTCTGCACCTGCAGGCATACCTAATTCATTTACATCGAGTAAAAATTTACGTGCGCGCTCTAAACCTTCATTAATTTGATAGCTACCATCCAAATACGGATCATTAATCAAACCTTTCCAGCCTACAGTGGTGCGCGGTTTCTCAAAATAAACACGCATAACAATTAACAGATCAGCCGCCAAGGTTTTACGAACTGCTAACAAGCGATGTGCATATTCCATACCAGCTTCAGTATCATGAATAGAACATGGCCCCACAATCACTAAAAGTCTATCATCTGCTTGATGCAAAATACGATGGATAGCCGCACGAGTTTGCAAAATGTTGTGGGTTGATTCTGCACTTTCTTTAAGCCGTTGCAATAAAGCTATAGGCGTAACTAGGTCTTTTATTTCGCGAATACGAACGTCGTCCGTCGCCAGTTTTTCAAATTGTGTCATTGTTTATTGTATTAATTATTTTGATTCAATATTTGTTCTAATACTACTAAAAATCTTGCATTCTCACTGAATAAGCCAATGCTTACACGCAAATATTCAGGCATTTCATAGTTAGCAATCGGCCTTACTATGACGCCATTTTGCAATAATTGTTGGTTTACTTTTGCGGCATCATTCACTTTAAAACTAATAAAATTGGCATACGAGCTAATATATTGCAAGCCAAGCTTTTCTAAACCAAGCTTGAGCTGCGCCATACCAGCTTGATTTAGCGCATAGCTGCGCTCAACAAAGCTTTCATCGTTAAGGCTTGCAACTGCTGCAGCTTGGGCAATACTGTTAACATTAAAGGGCTGACGCACTCGGTTAAGCATGTCAGCCACACTCGCGTGCATTAATCCAAAGCCTATTCTTAACCCAGCTAAGCCATAAGCTTTAGAAAAAGTGCGCGATATAATTAAATTTTGAAACTCACCTAACCAAGCAATCGCTTCAGATTTATGCACAGGCGACAAATACTCATCGTAAGCTTCATCTAGTACCACCAAAATATTGCTTGGCACTTGTTTTAAAAATTCTTTTAATTCATCTTTTGCAATTAAAGTGCCTGTGGGATTATTGGGGTTTGCAATAAAAATCAAGCGTGTTTGGGCAGTGATAGCTTTTAGAAAACCATCTAGATCATGGCTATAATCTTTGGCTGGCACAACCACGCCAGTAGCGCCAACTGCTTGTGTTACTAATGGATAAACCGCAAACGCATGCTGCGAATAAATAGTTTCACAACCCCCATGAATAAAAGCGCGGGCCACAAGCTCTAATATATCGTTAGAGCCGTTACCGAAAACTATTTGGTTATTTGAAACGTTAAATTTAGCTGCAACTGTCTCACGCAACGCAAAGCTATTGCCATCTGGGTATCGCGCGATATCATGCACAGCCTCGTCTATTGCCATTTGCGCTTTTGGGCTAATGCCTAGCGGATTTTCGTTTGAAGCTAATTTAACAATATCGGCCTCGTTCAAGCCCATTTCGCGTGCAAGCTCAGCGATAGGCTTACCACCTTGGTATGGTGCAATCGCACGGATATATTCGGGCGCCAAATTGCTTAAATTAGTATTGGCTAAATTGATACTGGTAACATTCATGCAAAAAACCTATTAATTTAAACTACGGCTATTGGGTATGAACCAAGCACTTTAAGAAAAGAAGCGCGTTGCTGGCAATCGTGCAATGCCGCTTTCACTTTTTCATCAAGCTGATGGCCTTCAATATCTACAAAAAAAACATAATCCCATAAACCTTGTTTAGATGGACGAGACTCAAATTTGGTCATACTGACACCATGACGAGAAAGCGGTTCTAACAATTGCACCATCGCGCCTGGTTTGTTTTGTGAAGTCATCACAACAGAGGTTTTATCATAGCCAGATGCGGCAACCTCATGCTTACCTAACACTAAAAAACGTGTGGTATTTTTAGGGTCATCTTCAATGTTTTCTGCTAATACATTCAAATTAAATAGCTCTGCAGCACGCTTGCTGGCTATAGCTGCCGCAAAAGTACCATCTGCCGACACAAGCTCATGAATCATCTGCGCGGCGAATGCATTGCTTGTTACAGGTTCGCGCTGCGCACGCGGCAGTGTTTTATTTAGCCATTCATGGCACTGCGATAGTGACTGGCTATGCGAAAAAACATGACTAATTTGCGCAATATCGGCTTGTTTAGATAATAAACAATGATGAATTGGCAGTGTAATTTCACCACAAATTTTAAGTGGGCTAGCCAGCAACAAATCTAGCGTTAATCCAATCGCACCCTCAGTTGAGTTTTCTACTGGTACAACACCATAATCAGCCTGCCCAGCTTCTAAGGTGCGAAAAACCTCATCGATGCTGCCACAAACCACTGCACTACGACCCAAACCAAATTGTTTGAGAGCGGCTTCTTCGCTATAAGTGCCTAATGGACCTAAAAAAGCAATTGAAAGCTCTTTTTCTAAGGCACGGCAATTCGACATCACGCCACGAAAAATATGGCTGACCGCTTCGCTAGACAATGGGCCTTTATTATTGGCCTGTAAGCGGCGCAGAACTTGGGCTTCACGCTCTGGACGATAAATCACGCCATCATCTTTTAAGCTGCCAATGGTGCGCGCTAATGCTGCACGCTCATTCACCAGCGTTAAAATCTGCTCATCAATGGTATCAATTTGGTCGCGATGCTGTTTTAGTTGTTCACTCATGTTTTAAACTCATGGTTTAGTGACCTATTTAATTGCTGCTTTTAAACTGTTGCATATAATTAATGAGTGCCTGCACGCCTTCAATTGGCATGGCATTATAGATACTGGCACGCATGCCACCTACAATACGATGACCCTTTAGCTGCAACAAACCATTCAATTCTGCACCTTTTAAAAAAGCATCATTGAGTTTTTCGTCGTTTAGTCTAAACGGGATATTCATGCGCGAACGATTGTTAACGGCGATGTTATTACTATAAAAATCACTGTTATCGACATAATCATAAAACAGTTTAGCTTTTGCAATATTTTTCTGCTCAATCGCAGCCACACCGCCCTGCGCCAATAACCACTCAAACACCAAACCTGCAATATAAATGCTGTAGGTGGGCGGCGTATTAATCATACTTTGGTTTTCTGCCTGCGTTTTCCAGTTAAATACGGCTGGCGTTAAACCAGAAGCTTTATCCAATAAATCTTCGCGCACAATTACAATGCACAAACCTGCTGGGCCGATATTTTTTTGCGCACCGCCATAAATCACCCCATACCGACTTACATCAACTGGGCGTGAGAGTATGTGCGATGACATATCGGCCACAATCGGCACATCACCCGTATTGGGAATACCATCAAATTCCACACCATTAATAGTTTCGTTAGTACAAATATGCACGTAAGCCGCATCTTTATTCAGTTGCCAGCTAGCAAAATCTGGCACATGAGTAAAGCCTTTAGCTTCGCCAGTTGTTGCTACATCAATTTGTCCAAACGCACGCGCATCTTCAACGCTACGCTTGCTCCAAGCACCTGTAACTGCATAATCTGCACTTCTTCCATTAAGTAAATTCAATGGGATCATGGCATTTTCAGCAATTGCGCCACCTTGTAAAAACAATACTTTGTAATTTTTTGGAACACTTAATAATGTACGTAAATCGGCTTCTGTCTTCTCTAAAATACCAGTGAACTCTTTGCCGCGATGTGACATTTCCATCACACTCATGCCAGAGCCATGCCAATCAAGCATTTCTGCTTGGGCACGCTCTAATACAGGCTTTGGCAGTACTGCAGGCCCTGCAGAAAAGTTATAAATTTTTTCCATACTCAATCTTTACTTGGTATATTTATTCTGCAACTGGCAGTTCATCGTCTGTTTCAACAATTTTCTCAAGTCCAGATAACTTTTCACCTTCGCCTAAATTAATCAACGTTACACCTTGGGTGGCACGACCTAACTCACGAATTTCTTTTACCCTTGTGCGAATTAAAACCCCACCGGTAGTAATGAGCATAATTTCATCTTCATCGTTGACCAGTTTTGCAGCAACCACTAAACCATTGCGCTCACTTACGGCTATGGCTTTCACGCCTTGTGTGCCGCGGCCAGAGTGGCGGAAATCGGCTAACTGAGTGCGTTTACCAAAACCATTTTCAGTGGCCACTAATACTGTTTGTTTGTCGTCTTCAGCTATTAGCAATGACAATACCTGCTGTTTAGCAGCCAGTTTCATACCACGAACACCACGTGTAGCGCGGCCCATTTGACGCACATCTTCTTCATCAAACCATACTGCTTTGCCACCATTAGAAACCAGCACAATATCGTTAGCACCATTGGTAACTTCCGCACCAATTAAGTAATCATCATCATCTAGGTTGATGGCGATAATGCCCGATTTACGTGGATTGGCAAATTCGCTCAATGCGGTTTTTTTCACTGTGCCTTGCGCAGTAGCCATGAAAATAAAGTGATTTTCGTCAAACTCTTTAACCGCCAAAATAGCGTTAATTTTTTCACCTTCTTCTAGCGGGAATAAATTCACAATTGGCTTACCACGCCCAATTCTACTGCCTTGTGGCACTTCATAAACTTTTAACCAGTAGACGCGGCCACGGCTAGAAAAACACAGAATGTAGTCGTGGGTATTTGCCACAAACATTTTATCGATAAAATCATCTTCTTTGGTAGGTGCAGCTGTTTTACCACGACCACCGCGACGCTGTGCGCGGTATTCATCAAGTGGTTGCGATTTCACATAGCCAGTATGAGAAAGGGTGACCACAACATCTGTTGGGGTAATTAAATCTTCCAGAGACAAATCTTGTGCATTTGCAACAATTTCACTACGACGTTTATCGCCAAACTGTTTTCTGATTTCAGTGAGTTCATCGCTAATTATGGTGGTTACGCGAGATGCATTAGCCAAAATATCCAGCAAATCGGTAATAATATCCATTACCTCTTTGTATTCAGTCACAATTTTGTCTTGCTCTAAGCCAGTTAAGCGTTGCAGACGCATTTGCAAAATTTCTTGTGCCTGCACATCGCTTAGCTTGTAACCATTTGGTGTTAAACCAAAATCAACACTTAAGCCTTCAGGGCGCGAGGCCTCCATGGCAGCACGTTTCAACATTTCTTCTACCACTGGCGATTGCCAAATGTGCGCCATTAAATCTACTTTAGCTTCTGGCGGCGTTGGTGCGGCTTTAATCAGCGCAATCATCTCATCCACATTAGCTAAGGCAACCGCCAAACCTTCTAGTACATGGCCACGTGCACGTGCTTTTTTCAGCTCGAATACAGTGCGACGAGTAATGACTTCTCGGCGGTGGCGTAAAAACGCCTCTAACATTTGTTTTAAATTCAACAAACGCGGCTGGCCATCTAACAAAGCCACCATGTTCATACCAAAGGTATCTTGTAGCTGCGTTTGCTTGTAAAGGTTGTTCAGCACTACTTCGCCAATTTCGCCGCGCTTAAGCTCAATAACCACGCGCATGCCCGATTTATCTGATTCGTCACGCAAATCAGAAATACCTTCGATTTTTTTCTCGTTTACTAGCTCGGCAATTTTTTCAACAAATGTTTTTTTGTTTACTTGGTAAGGCAGTTCATCCACGATTAATGCTTGGCGACCACCCGCTTTATCCATATCTTCAAAATGCGTACGTCCACGCATAACCACGCGGCCGCGGCCTGTGCGATAACCTTCTTTTACACCTACGGTACCGTAAATAATACCTGCTGTCGGAAAATCGGGCGCAGGCACCAATTCAATTAGCTCTTCAATGCCGGTTTCAGGGTTTTTAAGCAGAGCAAAACACGCATCTAATACTTCGTTAATATTGTGTGGCGGAATATTTGTCGCCATACCCACTGCAATGCCAGAGCTACCGTTAATAAGCAGGTTTGGAATACGCGCAGGCATAATAAGCGGCTCATGCTCACTGCCATCATAGTTTGGGCCAAAATCTACGGTTTCTTTGTCAATATCGGCTAATAATTCATGGGCGATTTTTGACATTCGAATTTCGGTGTAGCGCATTGCAGCTGCATTGTCACCATCTACCGAACCAAAGTTACCCTGACCATCTACCAACATGTAGCGCAGCGAAAAATCCTGTGCCATACGCACGATAGTGTCATACACAGCGGTATCACCATGCGGATGGTATTTACCAATCACATCGCCCACAATACGCGCAGATTTTTTATACGGTTTATTGTAATCATTGCTAAGCTCATGCATGGCAAATAAAACGCGCCTATGTACAGGCTTTAAGCCATCGCGCGCATCGGGCAAAGCACGGCCTACAATTACGCTCATGGCGTAATCAAGGTAAGATCGACGCATCTCGTCTTCTAAGCTTATAGGCAGGGTTTCTTTAGCGAATTGATCCATTAGTTTTTCCGTTGTTTTAGCACAAGTATTTTATGCGGATTTTTAAGCTTTTGACGATAGCTTTTTAGTTGTTTTAAGCCACAAATTTTAGCATGATTACACCCGCAAAACACGCTTATTTGCACCTTAAAACATAGTTTTTGCTAATTAAAATATCAATTTATTCAGCATAAAAACAGTCACATTAAATATTATTAAACAATAAATTTTGATAATTATTATTTATGTATGTCATTTAAAAAATCAACTAGACGCAACCGTTTGTAAGCGTAATATTTATTTATGTTTGGGTGCTTTTAAATCTAGACATCAAAATCTAATTAAAGGAGATTATCATGCAACTTAAAGGATCTAGAACTGAAACTTGCTTAAAAGATGCGTTTGCGGGTGAATCACAAGCTAACCGCCGTTATTTATACTTTGCAAACAAAGCCGATATTGAAGGTCAAAACGATGTGGCCGCACTATTTCGTTCAACGGCTGAAGGTGAAACAGGTCATGCTCATGGCCATTTAGAGTTTTTAGAACAATCTGGTGACCCAGCAACTGGCTTGCCTATTGGGCCTACCCGCCAAAACTTAGAATCTGCAGTGGCTGGCGAAACGCATGAATATACCGACATGTACCCAGGTATGGCAAAAACCGCGCGCGAAGAAGGTTTTGATGAGGTTGCCGATTGGTTTGAAACATTAGCCAAAGCTGAGCGTAGCCACGCTAACCGTTACGCAAAAGCGCTGGCTGAATTGGTTGATTAAACTTTTAGCAATCTGTTTGTCGCTTGAGCCAATACCAAACGGATTAGCACTGTATTTGTTACCAGACTAATCCGTTTTAATATGTGCTTAAACAATATAATTTAAAGCAAAATTAGGAGTTAGCATGAGCCGTGAAGGTAACCTAGAAGCCCCTACCCGCCATGCCTTAGATTGGCAGAACCCTGATTTTTATAATGAAGATAGTTTAAATCACGAGCTAGAACGTATTTTCGATATTTGTCATGGCTGCCGCCGCTGCGTCAGTTTATGCAACAGCTTCCCAACACTATTCGATTTGGTCGACAATAATCCCACCATGGAAGTTGAAGGTGTTGATAAAAAAGATTATCAACTGGTAGTAGACCAATGTTACATGTGCGATTTGTGTTACATGACCAAATGCCCATACACGCCGCCACACGAATGGAACTTAGATTTTCCGCACACCATGTTACGCGCTAAGGCCATTAAATATAAGAAAGGCGAGATAGGGTTTAACGAGAAACTCTTAGCATCGACTGATTTACATGGCCAGTTTGCTGGTATACCTATTGTGGTTCAAACAATTAATGCAGTAAATAACACTAAGATTATGCGCAAGCTAATGGAAAAAGCGCTAGGGGTTGATAAAGATGCTTGGCTGCCCAGTTTTGCTACGAAAAAATTTAGAAGTAGTGCAAAAAAAAGTCAGCCTCAAAAAGTTATAGATGGTGCAAAAACGCCGGGTAAAGTGGCCATTTACAGCACTTGTTATGTCAATTATAACGAGCCAGGCATAGGCCACGATTTACTTAAAGTGCTAGATCACAATGAGATTCCTTATATTTTGGTGGATAAAGAACAATGCTGCGGCATGCCAAAATTAGAGCTGGGTGATTTAGAAAGTGTCGCTAAATCTAAGGCAGCAAATATTGCGCATTTAGTTAAATATGCCAAAGATGGCTACGCAATTTTAAGCGCGATTCCCAGCTGCACACTTATGTTTAAACAAGAAATTCCGCTGATGTTTCCAGATTGTTCTGACACAAAATTAGTGCAAGAAGCGATGTGGGACCCATTTGAATACTTAATAGCACGACGTAAAGACGGCTTACTAAAAACCGATTTTGCAACACCGCTTGGCCGTATTAGCTATCACATTCCATGTCATGGCCGTGTGCAAAATATTGGCAAAAAAACCGAAGAATTTTTAAAGCTGATTCCAGAAACATCAATCAATACTGTGGAACGCTGTTCTGGGCATGCAGGTACTTATGGGGTTAAAAAAGCGCATCATGCAATGTCTAAAAAAATCGGCAAACCAGTGGCTAAATTAATGGCTAATAACGCGCCCGATTACATCAGCTCTGACTGCCAATTAGCGGGCCACCATATTGAACAAATGATGGCGGAAAATAATGCAGTAAATGCACAAAAACCTGCCCAATTGGCGCATCCATTAAGCTTAGTGCGCATTGCTTATGGCATTAAATAATCAGCCAGCTTATTTCGATGCCCTGCAAGCCTTACTGCTATTGGGTTTCACGCATGAATAACCTGCTTCAGCTGGTATATTCTGCGGGGACAACCCTTGCGGTTGCAGGGCATGTTTTTTCGCATATAAAACGCATTGTTTAAAAGTAACTTAAGGAAACAAAATGGCTATTACCCGTGACAACATTATGACGCTTGAGGCGTACAGCAAATATCGCAAAGAAAATAAGCTTAGCATTATGGCGCAACGCCAATTACGCGCTGTGCGGCTGGGCGAACACCTAAATATGCAGTTTGAATCTGAGTTAACTATTCGCTATCAAATTCAAGAAATTTTACGTGTAGAAAAACAGTTCGAAGAACAAGGTATTCAAGACGAGTTAGATGCTTATGCGCCGTTAGTGCCCGATGGTAGCAATTGGAAAGCTACTATGCTAATTGAGTATACCGATGTAGAAGCACGTAAAATCGCGCTTAGCCAGCTTATAGGCATTGAGGATATGACATATATTGAAGTGGATGGCTTTAAGCGCGTGTATGCGATTTCGGATGAAGATTTAGAGCGCGAAACTGATGTTAAAACCAGTGCCGTACATTTTTGCCGCTTTGAGTTTAACGAGGCAGCCAAAAAAGCCATTAAATACGGCGCAAAAGTAACCTTAGGCTGTGATCATCCTAATTACAATATGAGTGTGCTGATACCGCTGAATCAGTTGGAATCATTGCGTGAGGATTTAAACTAGCTTTTAAATATGTTAAAAGTAGCCAATGCTATATTAGCAATAGAAAGCCCTATTAAAACAATTAAAGTAATACCCATGCCACGCCTGCGTTTACTTAAATTATCTGTTAACAGGCCTTGCGCATGAATATAGCGACCTGCTAAAAATGCAATGCCAATCAGATGAATAACCCACACTAGCGCGCCGTTATACTCTAGAAAAAACAGCAAAATCAGCGTAACCGGCATGTATTCTGCAAAATTGCCATGCGCACGAATAGCGCTTTGTAGCGCAAACACACCACCATCGCCTAACTTAACTTTATTGGCACGACGCATATTAATGGTTTGCAGCGCTAGCCAAGCCAATAGCAAACCACACAAGCCTGCATAAATACTGGTATGCATATTTTTACCTTTATTTTGCTAGCAATTCCAAATCTGCTTTCAAATCGTCCACATGCTCAAGCCCTACTGCAATACGCACTAAATTATCGCTAATGCCCGCTTCGGCCCGTGCCTCAGCTGAAATGCGGCTGTGGGTAGTAGTTGCAGGATGAGTGATGGTGCTTTTTGCATCGCCCAAATTTGCGGTAATTGAAATAAGCTGTGTGTTATCAATTAGCGCCCATGCAGCCTCGGTAGCTGTTTGACCCGACTTTGGTTTCACTTCAAAGCTAACAATACCGCCACCACTACTTTGCTGCTGCATAGCGAGCACATGTTGCGGGTGTGAGCTTAAACCTGGGTAATATACTCGTGCCACTTGTGGCTGAGCTTCTAACCATGTGGCGAGCGCTAAGGCGCGGCTGGCATGCGCTTCCATGCGTACATGCAGCGTTTCTAAACCTTTTAAAAACACCCATGCATTAAATGCGCTCATCGTTACACCTGCAGTACGCAAAAAGCCATATACAGGCTCCATTAACAGTTTACTGCCCAGCACCGCGCCGCCTAAACACCTGCCCTGCCCATCAATATACTTGGTGGCAGAGTGAATAATAATATCGGCACCTAAATCTAATGGTTTTTGAATAGCTGGCGTGCAAAAGCAGTTATCTACCACCAGATACGCGCCAGCTTTATGCGCAATATCAGCCAAAACTTGAATATCACATACTTCTGTTAATGGATTAGATGGCGTTTCTACAAAAAATAGTTTGGTTTTTGGCGTAATGGCGGCTTGCCACTCATCTGGCTTAGTCAGCGAAACAAATGTTACGTTTAAGCCCCAACGTTGCATAATATTGCTAAACAGCTGAACCGAGGTGCCAAAAATACTACGCGATGCCACGATGTGATCACCTGCGCTACATAAACCCATCACACAGGCCAAAATGGCAGACATGCCGCTAGAGGTTGCTACACATTGTTCTGCACCTTCTAGCGCGGCTAATTTATTTTGGAACATAGTCACGGTTGGGTTGGTAAAGCGCGAGTAAATGTTTCCTGGCTCTGTACCACCAAAGCGTGCGGCAGCTTGTGCGGCACTTTTAAATCTAAAACTTGAGTTTAAAAATAAGGCTTCTGAATTCTCGCCAAACTCAGTCGACTCGCTACCAGCACGTACTGCTAGGGTTTCAGGATAATATTGCTTGTTAATCATTGTATTTACCACTTAATTTCTGGGCATTAAAAAACCCGTTAAAGCTAAAGTATGAGCTAGAACGGGTCTTTGGGCTCTCGCTTTAGCTGAATTTATTATGCGCTCGCAAGCTGAGTAAGGCTTTGTTTAAAGTTGGCCACTCAAATCAGCGCATTTCTATTTAACGCCTTTTAAAAAAGCCTGTCAAGAAATTTAAAGCAAAAAAATTAAAGCTTTATATTAAACGCCCATTACTTTTAATACATCATTTTGCTGTTCACCAAGGCCTATCCATAAAGGCAATCTTAACAGTCGTTCAGACAAGTTTTCTGTGTTAAATAAACTGCCATGCGTGCGTGCGTATTGTTTGCCAGCTGGTGCAATGTGCAAAGGAATGTAATGAAACACAGGGTGAATATCTTGTTTTTTAAATTGCTGTATTAATTGAGTGCGCTGATTTAGCGAATCTAACAAAATATAATACATATGCGCGTTATGCTGACAATGCTCAGGAATAATTGGTCGTCTTAAATCACCTTTTTGTTCCAACTCTTCAAATGCATCATGATATTTTTGCCAAATAGCCAAGCGCTGATTGGTAATGTCTTGCGCTTGCTCTAATTGTGCATACAAAAATGCAGCGACATCTTCACCAGGCAAATACGATGATCCTATATCTTGCCAAGTATATTTATCAACTTGTCCGCGGTAAAACTGGCTACGGTTAGTGCCTTTTTCGCGAATAATCTCTGCACGTGCTGCAAATTTTTCATCATTAATTAATATCGCGCCGCCTTCGCCAGAGATGATATTTTTGGTTTCGTGAAAAGAGTAAGCGCCAATATGGCCAATTGAACCGAGCGCGCGACCTTTATAGCTAGCCATAATACCTTGCGCAGCATCTTCAATAACCAGCAAATTGTATTTAGCGGCAATTTGCATAATAGTATCCATCTCACAGCCAACACCAGCATAGTGAACGGGCACAATGGCTTTTGTCCGTGGCGTAATGGCTGCTTCTATTAATGCTTCATCAATATTAAGGGTATCAGCACGAATATCTACAAATACTGGTATAGCGCCTCGCAGCACAAAAGCATTGGCAGTTGAAACAAAAGTGTATGAAGGCATAATCACTTCATCACCTGGCTGAATTTCGGCAAGCAATGCCGACATTTCAAGCGCTGCCGTGCATGAGTGCGTGATAAGCGCTTTTTTGGTTTGTGTTTGGCCTTCTAACCAAGCATTGGCCTTATGAGTAAAGGCACCATCTCCAGACAAATTGCCTGCCTCGTGAGACATACCAATGTACTTTAACTCGTTTCCATTTAAATGGATTTTATTAAATGGAATCATAGCCAATCTATTGTTTTTGAAAGTAATAGCAGGCTAAATTAAATTTACACTATTGGCTATAGCCCAGCTGGGCTTAAAGTTAAGAATAAACTCGTAATAAACTAAAAAATTAGCATTCCACTTCTGTTGCTTCATCCAAACTATCAATTAAATTCAAATCCATTTGTGTGCTTGAGTTGGCTGGCTTTTGCTTTTTGTTCATATCACCGCGAGCCGCCTCAATGCGGTTTAAATAAGCAGCATCTACATCACCTGTTACATACTTGCCATCAAAACAACTGCAATCAAAGTCTTTAATTTTTGGATTACTTAGCTTAACGTCTTTAACTAAATCATCTAAATCTTGATAAATTAGCGCGTCTGCACCTATTTCTTTGCAAATCTCGTCGTCGGTGCGGCCTGTGGCTAACAGCTCATCGCGACTTGGCATATCAATACCATATACGTTAGGAAAGCGCACTGGTGGCGCCGCTGAAGCAAAATAGACTTTGTTAGCACCCGCATCGCGTGCCATTTGCACAATTTGTTGCGATGTTGTACCGCGCACAATAGAGTCATCAACTAGTAATACGTTTTTGCCTTTAAACTCAATGCCGATTGGGTTTAACTTTTGGCGTACTGATTTTTTACGCAGTGCTTGGCCAGGCATAATAAAAGTACGGCCAATATAGCGATTTTTAATAAAACCTTCGCGGTAATCTAGCCCCAACGCTATGCCTACTTGTAGCGCACTTGGGCGGCTGGTATCTGGGATTGGTATGACCACATCAATTTTTTTATCAGGCCATTCACGTTTAATTTTA
Organism: Methylotenera sp.; assembly: GCA_031373695.1. Classification (GTDB taxonomy): domain Bacteria; phylum Pseudomonadota; class Gammaproteobacteria; order Burkholderiales; family Methylophilaceae; genus Methylotenera_A. Next base: position 18,137 of record JANMNC010000105.1, read on the forward strand.
GCAGCTAAACTTGTGCCCATATCTAAGCGCGTTTGGTATACCGATACGTCGTCTATCACTGAATCTGGCCTAGCCAAATATACATACTCAAAAATACACGGGTTTAATTTTGCATTTTCTGCACATTGACGGCTGAAAAAATTACCATCCATATCAATAAAAATAGCCTCACCGGGCTCTACATCGCGCAGCATTTTAAAGCCCAGCACATCTAGTGCCACGCTTTCAGAGGCCACAATATATTCCGTGCCTTTATCGGTATCTAACTTACCAATAACCAATGGGCGAATACCGTTTGGATCACGAAACGCTAGCAAACCAAAGTTGGCAATCATAGCAACCACGGCATAAGCGCCTTTACAGCGCTTATGTACACCAGAAACTGCATCAAATGCCATATCTGTGTTTAACACCGCATTGCGTGAGGTTTTTTCAATCTCATGCGCCAACACATTAAGCAGTACTTCAGAATCCGAATTGGTGTTGATGTGGCGCAAATCTTGGCGGAACATTTCTGATTTTAATTGCTCAGAATTCGTTAAATTACCGTTATGCCCCAACACAATGCCAAACGGAGAGTTTACATAAAAAGGTTGTGCCTCGGCAGCACTAGATGAACCTGCTGTGGGATAGCGCACGTGACCAATGCCCACATTGCCAACCAAGCTACGCATATGGCGAGTTTGGAATACATCTTTCACCAAACCATTGTTTTTATGCATAAAAAATGTATTGCCGTCACAGGTAACGATACCCGCGGCATCTTGCCCACGATGTTGTAACACCAATAAGCCATCGTACAGCAACTGGTTGACGGGGTTTTTACCGACAATGCCTAAAACTCCACACATAAATTCAGGTCCTTAAACAATATCGCTTATATTAATAGATTACTCATATTTAACATGTTGTGCCACTGTTTGTGGTATCCATGGTAACACTGTTTTTACTAACGCTTCTAATGGTGAACTAAACATAGCGTTAGTCCAACGCGCATCTTTAGGAATGCTGGTTAGGCCTGCTAAAAATACGAGTACACAAACAATAATTAAACCTTTGGCAAAGCCAAAAAATGCGCCAAAGAAGCGGTTTACCCAACCTAAGCCAATTTTTTTTAGTAGACTAGACAAGGCAATAGCCAGCAAATTAACCACCAACAAAACGCCTAAAAAGAGAATAACAAATGCGGCTAATACCCGCAGTTGCTGGCTTGGAATATCTTCAGGCAATAGTGGAATTAATTGTATCGCATAGGTTTTTGCTACATAAAAAGCAGCTATCCAACCCGCTATAGACAACAACTCGCGCACTGCGCCGCGCATCATGCTAATAACAATTGAGATACCAATAATAATTAAAACTGTGTAGTCAAAACTAGTCATACGGCACGCGCAAAACCCATTACTGACTCACCACCATGCCAGTTAAACCTGCGTCTTTTATGTTTTCAAGCGCAATAGCAGCTTCGTTTCTATCGCCAAAAGTATGGGTGCGTAAGCGAATCTTTTGGCCTTTATCTGTACTTATTTTTTCGGTTTGTGATTTATAGCCTAAATCACTTAATTTTGATTGAAGCTGTTTTACGTTAGCGGCATCTGAAAAAACGCCCACTTGCACATAATATTGATTGGGGCTTTCTGGCTTTAATTCAAGTGGTTTTTTAGCTTCAGTACTTTTTGCTATATTTTTTTCAGCTATTGCAGCTTCAGAATCTACAGATTTGTCTGCCAGTGTTTCTGCTTCGGCATCATTTAACTCTGCATCACTTCTTAAGGTTTCTGTTGGCACTTGGTCGGCAGCCACAATATTTGAGTCAAAATCAGAAGGCATTGTTTCAGGCTCTGCTTGAGTAGATTCAGCAGTGTCAGCTAATTGGTTCTCATTGGGCAAGGTGATGGTGATTTCGTCAGATGGCTGCGTTACTGTACGATCTTTCAATATCATTGGCAGCACAATAATCATCAATAAAACCAAGGCGATTGCACCTACTAATCGGCGACGCGCACGCTTTTTAAAGCTTAATTCTTGATCATTAGGTGAGTCTTTTTGCATTTCAAACTTTCACAAAGTAACTATTAATTGATTATAGAAAAGGAATCATCATGCGCCACAGCGGCGATCGCATCTGCAACTGTGTAAAAAGAACCGAATACGGCTATTCTATCATTTTTACGGGCTACTTTACAGACGGCCGCAAGTGCAGATGCCACATCTGGGTATGAATGAATGTCAGTTTTTTGTTTATATTTAAGCAAAATATCAACTAAGTTTGATGCTTTTGCACCACGTGCACTGTTAATATCTGCTACATACCAACTATGTATTTGAGGCAAAACAGCTTGCACCACGCCCTCAATATCTTTATCTGCCAACATTGCAAATACGGCTAAGGTGTTACCAGTGCAGCTGGTATGCGCTAAATTATGCGCAAGCGACTGTGCCGCGTGTGGATTATGCGCAACATCGGTAATAATAATTGGATTGGTTTTTATTTGATGAAAACGACCTGTTAATTGCACTGCCTGAAAAGCCGCATGGATACTGGCTTGCGAGGCAGGTAAAAACTCTCGCATATAATGCACGGCTCGCATCGCACAAGCAGCATTGTTAAGCTGAAAATCACCGTTCATGGCTAGCTTCGGCAAATCTACAGTTAAGGTTTCGTCAGAATACTGCCAGCCACTGGCGATTTTTTTTACTTTAAAATCACGGTTAATTAATTGCAGCGGTGCGCCTATTTTAGCGGCGTAATCAAGCAAGCTTTCAGGTGGATTATCATCGCCGCAAATAGCTAATTTGTTAGGCCGAAAAACACCGGCTTTTTCTAAAGCTATTTTTTCGCGCGTATCACCTAAATAATCCATGTGATCTAGGTCAATGGTTGTCACTATTGAGCAAGTCGGCTC
>JANMNC010000106.1:0-3735 GCA_031373695.1 Methylotenera sp.
AACCACTTTGGCATAAAGTTATTGCCGAAAAGCGCGCTACATTTTCTTGTACCGTAGATTTACATAGGCCAATGCATGCCACAGCTTACCCAAACTTATATTTGGCAGGTGATTATACTTATGCCAATTACCCTGCCACCATTGAAGGCGCAGTGAGAAGCGGTATTGCTTGTGCTGATTTAGTATCTAATTCTTAAGTTTTAATAAACGCTATAACTTTTAAATTGCTATATCTTTTAAATTAAAGCGCCCTGCAGGCCGCATAGATATTGCCTTACAGAGCATCGATTATTTGTTAATTACTTTATCTTTATTGATTTGTTGACGCATTTTTTCTGCTAAGTCAGATTGATCAATATCATCATATTCTTGATTGAATTGCCACTGCTCTTTTTTCATGGTTTCAGGGTCAGCAATTTTAGCCCGCTCAATCATTCGTTTTTCATAAGCTTTAAAGGCTGCCCGATTGTGCAGAATGTTGCGCAAAGCAACAAATAAAACTAGCGCCAGTACAAAAATGGCGGCTAAGTAGCAAGCAATCCAAAATTTAGCGCAATCATCTACAGCTATAGGCAATGACATACATGTTAGCGAATAATTAAATAGATGAACAAACTGTGAAACATAAGTATCAAGTGGCATAAGTTTAGATTTCTTGTTTTAAAAAGCAAATACAACTAATGAATTTATAAACCTCAGGCTCACTTGCTACCAACTAGATAATTAACCATTTCTTAACTGATTTAAAGCCTGCTCTAAACGCTCTACCGCAATAACTTCTAAACCTGCAATTTTAGCTTTAGGTGCATTGGCTTTGGGCACAATTGCTTTGGTGAAACCTAATTTTGCGGCTTCTTTTAAGCGTAATTGACCGCCCTGCACAGGACGCACTTCGCCAGCCAACCCAACCTCACCAAACACTATAAGTTTATTGTCTAGTGGCTTGTTTTTTAAGGAAGAAACAATGGATAATATTACCGCTAAATCGACTGCTGGCTCGGCAATTTTAACGCCACCAACTGCATTAATAAACACATCTTGATCAAAACATGGAATGCCAGCATGACGATTTAACACCGCTAATAACATGGCTAATCGGTTCTGCTCAAGGCCTGTCGCTAATCGCTTTGGGCTGGGCGCATGACTTTCATCCACCAATGCTTGAATTTCAATTAAAAGTGGTCTGGTACCTTCCATCGTCACAGTAATACAACTGCCTGCAACTTCACCTTCGTGGTGCGATAAAAATAGTGCTGATGGATTAGCCACTACGCGTAGGCCTTTTTCAGTCATTGCGAACACCCCAAGCTCGTTGACTGCGCCAAAGCGATTTTTAAACGCCCGAATTAATCTAAATGCTGAGTTTTGATCGCCTTCAAAATACAATACGGTATCTACAATATGCTCTAGAACGCGCGGCCCTGCTAGCGTGCCTTCTTTGGTAACATGCCCCACTAATATCACGGTAATACCTAACTGTTTGGCAAGCCGCGTTAATTGTGCCGAGCATTCGCGCACCTGTGCAACCGAGCCAGGCGCTGATTGCAAGGCCTCAGAATAAACAGTTTGAATGGAATCTATCACCGCAATATTGGGCTTATGCGTTTGCAGTGTGGCTAAAATTTTCTCAAGATTAATTTCTGCCAATAATTCAACCTCACTGGCATCTAAACCTAAACGCTTGGCACGCATGGCAATTTGTTGCGGAGACTCTTCACCACTAACATAAATAGCCTGGCAGCTTTTGCCGTTATTAAGGCCACCCAAATGACATAAAACTTGCAGTAATAAGGTTGATTTACCAATGCCTGGGTCGCCGCCAATTAGCACTACTCCACCTTCTACCAAGCCGCCACCCAGCACACGATCAAACTCGCTAATGCCAGTAGGCGTACGCGCAATATCTGCTGCTGGTATGCTGCTAAGCTTTTGCAGTTGGCTTGCAGCAGCCAAACCTTCAAACTTATTGGCATAGCGATTACTAGATGTGCTGGCTTCAGCGACACTTTCTACCAGCGTATTCCAAGCCATGCAACTAGGGCATTGGCCTTGCCATTTAGATTCACTTGCACCGCATTCTGTGCAGCTATAGATAGTTTTCGGTTTAGCCATGCAGTTGGGGTTAAATATTAATCTTAATAGTTATCTGGCACATAACCAGCATTGGCAAAGTTTTCAAAACGGGTATGCTCGCCAATAAAGGTTAAACGCACACGCCCAATTGGGCCGTTACGTTGTTTGGCAATAATAATTTCGGCGGTACCTTTATCGGTGCTGTCAGGGTTGTAAACCTCATCACGGTAGATAAATAAAATTAAATCTGCATCTTGTTCAATCGCGCCAGATTCACGTAAATCTGACATCACAGGGCGCTTGTCTGGGCGTTGTTCTACACTGCGATTTAACTGTGAAAGCGCCACTACAGGCACATCTAACTCTTTAGCCAACGCTTTAAGTGAGCGTGAAATTTCCGATATTTCTGTAGCACGATTTTCGCCCTGGCGGCCTGCAGGTGCGGCCATTAATTGCAAGTAATCCACCACAATCAAACCTAATTTGCCACATTGCCGATGTAGCCTGCGTGCCCTAGCGCGCACATCAAAGCTGCTTAATGCAGCCCCTTCATCAATAAAAATAGGGGCTTCATTTAGTTTCCCTAAGGCCGTAGTGAGCTTTTCCCAATCTTCATCCTCTAGGCGACCTGTGCGCATACGGTGCTGATCTAGGCGCCCTACTGAGCCAATCATCCGCATGGCAAGCTGAGTTGAAGCCATTTCCATCGAGAAAATGGCTACAGGCAAGCCCGTATCAAGTGCGACGTTTTCTGCAATGTTAATTGAAAATGCCGTTTTACCCATAGAAGGCCGACCAGCAACAATAATTAAATCGCCACCTTGAAAACCCGATGTCATCGAATCTAAATCACTAAAGCCTGTGGGAATGCCTGTAACGTCACTTGGATTATCACGTGAAAACAGCATGTCGATGCGCTCGGCCACTTGTGGCAATAGCACTTTAATATCTTGAAAACCTTCACTACTGCGTTGGCCGCCTTCTGCAATTTGAAAAATCTTCGCCTCAGCCTCATCTAACAACTGTTGCGCATCACGCCCATTGGGGCTGTAGGCACTTTCGGCAATGCCGCTGCCAACCGTCACTAGCTTACGCATAATGGCGCGTTCACGCACAATTTCAGCATAACGCCGAATATTTGCAGCGGTGGGGGTGTTTTGTGCCAGTGAGCCTAAGTAAGCAATACCACCAATTTGGCTAAGTTCAGCAGTACTTTCAAGCGATTCAGCCACCGTCACAATATCAGCAGGACGATTACGCTCAATAAGCTTGGTTATGTGTTGAAATATGGTTTTATGATCAAACTGATAAAAGTCTTCAGCACTTAAAATATCAGCTACTTTGTCTAGTGCTTCGTTCTCTAAAAGCAAACCACCAATAACCGATTGCTCGGCCTCAATAGAATGTGGAGGAAGTTTAAGAGAATCTAATTGTTCGTCAGCCATTTGTAGATTATACCCCGATGTTTGCACTGCTTACATGTCAGCCAAATTGCATTTTGCAAATTTAGTCGCAGCTAAGCCTTAAAAGCAAAAAGGCTACCGAAGTAGCCTTTTTGCTTAAGCTTAAATCTAAAAACTAAGCGGCTGCGCCAACTACCGTTACGGTTACATCAACCACAATATCGTGATGTAGTGCAACTGTAACTGTGTGCTCACCAAT
>JANMNC010000124.1:0-2428 GCA_031373695.1 Methylotenera sp.
ATTATGGTCGATTTTGCACAGCGCCTTGAATTAAAACTTCAGGAAAAAGGCCTTGCTAAAAAAAGCCAGCTATTTCCATTTACAAGCACAGAAGAAATATTTAATGAACACCGTGAAACCACGCGTGGCCGCGATTTAGATATTACAGGTCTAAGTTACGCATTGCTTAATGAAAGTGGCCCGCAACAATGGCCATTTTTAACGGGTGATACTACTGGTAAAGCACGACTTTATGCCGATGGCATATTTCAAAAGCCAGATGGAAAAGCTCAATTTACCAATGCTGTTTATAAAGGTACAGCCGATAAAACCGATGCACGACATCCATTGCATTTGCTTACCGGCCGCCTGCGCGATCAATGGCATGGCATGAGTCGAACTGGTAATGTAGCGCAACTGTATAACCACTCAGAAGAACCTGTGATTCAAATGAGTAGTGACGATATGATGCGCCGCAGTATAAAAAATGGCGACATTGTTAAGGTTAGTAATAAACGTGGCACTTTAGTTTTACCAGCGCAAATGAGCGATGAAGTAAAACCAGCACAAACATTTATCGCCATGCACTGGGGCAGCCAATTTATGAACGGCTTAGGTGTAAATGCATTAATGCCACCCAACTTTGATAAAACCTCTAAACAGCCTGAGCTTAAACACACCGCAGTTAAACTAGAAAAACTAGAACTGCCTTGGCGTATGACGATCATGCGTGTATGTCACGATTTGGTCTTGTTAGAGAGAGTACGCACACTATTAAAAGACTTTACCTATGCCAGCTGCGGCTTATTTGGGCGTGAAAATGAAACATATCAATCAGGTTTCTTAATTCTGCGTGCCGCACATGAAACTGCGCCAGAAGCTGATTTAATTTCAAAAATAGATGCCATTTTAGGCATGACAGATGACTCACCATGCCTTAATTATAACGACGCAAAACGTGGTATTTCTAAACGTATTTTAGTCGAAAATAACCCGATAAGTAATAAGCCACAAGTAACAGGTGTGCGCTTAATGGGCGAGATTTTAGCTGCAGATTGGCTTAAAGATGTGATACAAGTTGGCGTGTTTGCTGATGAGGCTCAATACAAGGAATTCAGCCGCTGGGCACTGGCACCAATAAGCGCACCACCTACGGGCCAACGCGGGCGCGGTAAAATCATTTGCAGCTGTTTAAACGTATCGCAAAACGAAATTGTAGATAATATTGAGTTAGGTGCCGATTTAATTACCCTACAAAGCAAACTAAAATGCGGTACTGAATGCGGATCTTGCGTGCCAGAACTTAAAAAACTAGTGCAAATGCACGGTAAGTTTTAATAACTGCAAGTGCACGGCAATCTTTAATAAGTTACAAAAATATATTCAGCTTTTAATAGGTACTTAGTAGTTTATATTTTAAAAATCGCAGCAAAAATAGTTTTTACATATAGTTTTTTGCTGCGATTTAATTTTTCAACTAAAAAAATTAATGCGATATCGCAGGCTTACGCATCGTTACAAATTCCTCAGCTGCAGTTGGGTGTATACCGATAGTGCTATCAAAAATAGCTTTTGTTGCCCCTGCACGCATAGCCACTGCAAAGCCCTGAATAATCTCACCCGCATCTGGCCCAACCATGTGCATACCAACCACTAAATCGGTGCTGCGCACAACTAGCATTTTCATTAACGTGCGCTCTGTGCTGCCAGAAATTGTATTTTTCATCGGCTTGAAATCTGCTTTGTATACATCAATATCTGCTGGATATTTTTCGCAGGCTTGCGCCTCAGTTAAACCCACAGTGCCAATACTGGGTTGGCTAAATACTGCAGTAGGAATGTTCTCGTAATCTACTGCTTTGTAATGCTTAGCATACAGCTTATTTACCAATGCCATGCCTTCAGATGTCGCTACAGGCGTTAAATTTACACGATTTGTTACATCACCCAGTGCATAAATAGACGGTACGTTTGTTTGGTAATCGTTATTCACTTTAATCGCGCCCACTGCGTCCAAGCTCACGCCAAGCGCCTCAAGGCCTAAGTTTTTACTATTTGGCATGCGACCAGTTGCATACATCACCAACTCAGTCGGTACCGTTTCACCTTTTGTGGTGTGCACAGTGAGGCCTTCACAATCCAAGCTAATCTTATCTACGCTAGTATTTGGCATAAATTTAATGCCTTTTTTAATCATTTCTGCCACTAAAAAATCGCGTATATCTTCATCAAAGCCGCGTAATACTTTATCGCCACGCTCAAAAATTGTGACATCCACACCCAAGCCATGCATAATGCCTGCAAACTCAACCGCAATATAACCGCCACCAACAATCACCATTTGTTTGGGCAAAGTAGGTAGGTTAAAAATTTCATTTGAGGTGACAATGTGTTCGCTTCCTTCAACATCTGGCACAAATGGCCAGCCACCCGTTGCCACTAAAATACG
>JANMNC010000152.1:0-2192 GCA_031373695.1 Methylotenera sp.
AGTGTTGTGGTCAACAATTTCGTGGCCTGGTTTGTTAAATTGGTGTGCCATTAACTTTTCAGCCATTGCAAAACCAACACCGTTTGCAATACCTTGGCCTAATGGACCTGTTGTTGTTTCAATGCCTGGTGCGTAACCGTACTCTGGGTGACCAGCACATTTTGAATGCAATTGACGGAATGTTTGCAACTCGCTCATTGGTAATGCATAACCTGTTAGGTGTAGCAATGAATAGATCAACATTGAGCCGTGACCATTAGAGAGAACAAAACGGTCACGATTAGACCATTCAGGATTTTTTGGGTTGTGGCTTAAGTGATTATTCCAAAGCTCTTCAGCGATTTCTGCCATGCCCATTGGCGCACCCGGGTGACCAGAATTTGCTTTTTGTACCGCATCCATTGATAACGCACGAATCGCGTTGGCTAGGTCTTTACGTGTTGCCATAGTTTTCTCCCTAATGTTTACCTTGAAGTTTTACGATTCAAACTTGACTTAGCTAATGATTTTGACCAAACGAGAACTTGTAACAAAATTCGAATGGTTATAGCAAAAATTTAAGTCTTACAGAAAATCAGATAAAACCTTGATTGAATTCTTCAAAAAGTTAGTTTTTTTAACTGCTTTTTTGCAAAGATTAAATTATTGCTTAATTACCCTATTTCGGCAAGGGCTATGCCGCATTTGATAGTACAAATTAGCGTTTATTTTCAATTTTTAAAAGGCAATTAGCCTTAAATTTATAGTCAAACCTTTGCGCAACACAATGACAACAATTGCGCCGCAGGCTTGCATATTGTTTTACACTAATCGCATGAAACCAACGCACAGCTTATTTTTAGCCATTGTTATCAGTGTGCTTTTTTTGATGCCCTTTGCTACAAAAATCATTGCCAAACAAAATGATGCTAGCAATAAAACCACACATCAATCATCCGAAATATTACTTGCGCAGGTATATGAGCGTGGTATTGATGTGCGCCAATATTTGGTAAGCGAAAAATTTGATGGCGTGCGTGCGGTGTGGGATGGCAATGCGCTGCACACCCGCACTGGGCGGCTAATTGCAGCACCTAGCTGGTTTACTGAAGGCCTGCCTAAAACACCACTTGATGGTGAGTTGTGGCTGGCACGCGGTAAGTTTGATGCACTTTCTGGTGCAGTGCGAAAAGATAAAGCGATTGACGAAGAGTGGCGTGGCATTTCGTACTTGGTATTTGAGCTGCCAAATGCTACAGGCACATTTGCAGCGCGCGCAAAACGTATTGGCGAAATCGTTAAGCAAGCTAATATTTCACACCTAAAAGCAGTGGCGCAATTTAGGGTAAAAGATGAGGCCACATTAACATTAAAACTTAAGCAAATAGTAGCGGCAGGTGCAGAAGGCCTTATGCTGCATAAGGCAGATGCACCTTATATAAAAGGCCGCAGCGATGTGCTGCTTAAATTAAAACTGCAATACGATGCTGAGGCGACAGTGGTAGGGCACACAAACGGCCGTGGCAAACACAAAGGCAAGCTTGGCGCGTTACTGGTACAAACACCTGAGGGCATACAATTTAAACTTGGCACTGGTTTTAGTGATGCACAACGCGAAAACCCACCTAAAATTGGCAGCCTTGTTACCTATACTTATCGCGCCAAAACCGCTAATGGCAAGCCGAAATTTGCAAGTTTTTTACGTATACGTAACGAATAAAACCAAAAGAACCTGCCTTGAAAGCCTCATGGATATTGCCTTGCAGAGCATCTATTTTAGCGATTTAGGTTTGTTTAATAATTTTAATTCATTTTAAAGTTGCCGCTACACCACCCTGCGGCTAGAGCGCATTACAAAGCAAAATAAAGCAGTTAGCACCAACCAAGCTTGCGGCGGGATTTTTGACGAAAGCTTAACTGAATCGCCAGCCACGTTAGGTTTAACCGCCAAATACCTGCTACTGGCTTGTTGCAGCGGCATATTTTCAGCAAGCTTTATTGTTGGTAATTTAGTGCCAATGTTTGCTGCAACATCCAACTTGGCCACCACATTAGCAGCCGCAATTGCGATTACAGGCACCGTTAAAACCGCACTTACCAATAGCAATACAATCCATTTTTTTAACATTTTGACATCCAATTTATATAATCAACTTAATAGTATTTAAGTGATTGCAAATTGGGTGCCAAATAAAAGTATTAAAAATACCTAT
>JANMNC010000193.1:0-19077 GCA_031373695.1 Methylotenera sp.
GCTGGTAAGCCAGCTAAATCAGCCACATTCTCAACGATATATTTAAAATCGTTGGTGTTATCCATGATGTTTTCTTCAAACTTAGAGCCCAGTTTTGAAAGTTCTTCGCTAACCGCCTTAAAGCGTGCTTTTTGCTCGGTAGGCAATTCAGCACCGCCTAATTTAAAATCGCGCACTTCATGGTTAATAATGGTTTGTTGGGTTGCTGTTAGTTTGGCAAATTCGCCACTTGCCTGAATCGCCTTGAATTTCGCATATAAGCGTTCATCTTGCGATATATCGCTGCCATAATCGGTTAACTTCGCTAAATTGTCGTTATAGGCTTCGCGTAACTCTGGGCTGTTTACCACTGCGTTCATGTGTCCTACCTGGCTCCAAGCACGGCCTAGCTTTTCACTATGGTCTTCTAGTTTCAGTGCAAAGTTTTCCCATGTTGGTGCTTCTTTGGAAATCGCGAGTTGCTCTACCAATGCGCGACCTTCTTCAATTAAGCTATCAACCGCAGGGCTAATATGCTCTGGTTTAACTTCATTAAATTTGGGCAAGCCAGAAAAAAACAATAATGGGTTTTGTGACACAAAAAATCCTTTAGTTGATGAGTCTAATACAAAGTGGGTAGCGATAAGTTTCGCCCTTACTAGTTGATATTGCGGCAATAATGCAAAAAACAACATTCACTATCCAAACTATTGGAATTAAAATAAAGCCAATTAATACCCACACTAAAATACCTGCAATAAATTGGGCAATTAACATGGTGATTTGAAAGTTAAGCGCCTCTTTTGCTTGATCGGCCAAATAAGCACTGTCATCTTTTTTAAGTATCCACACAATTAAAGCTGGAATAAACGAAAATACAGTGCCACCAAGATGCGTAACGGTGGCAATATTTTTATCGTCATTACTCGGCGTTAAGTTGGTTGATTCGATAATATCGGTAGACATAAAATTCCTTTTACATTAATTCAGATTAAATTTAGCAACAAGAGGTTCAATTTTTTGTAAATCGCTATGGCTTAACACTTTACGCGCGTTGCTATTTAGTTTAATTATTTGGCTGTGCAACACTTGTTGTTTAACGCTTAAAATATTGCTTGGGTGCATTGAAAGTTGACGTAACCCCATACCAATTAATAGTTTGGTAAGTTTAGCGTCACCTGCCATTTCGCCACATACAGCCACTGGCTTACCTAGTTTTGCACCTGCTTTAATGGTAATAGAAATAAGCTTTAATACTGCGGGGTGCAGCGCGTTGTATAGGTGCGCAACCTCGTCATCGGTGCGGTCAATGGCAAGGGTGTATTGAATTAAATCGTTAGTACCTATCGACATAAAATCGAGTTCTTTGGCAAATGCCTCTGCATTAATAGCCGCAGCTGGCACTTCTATCATGCCGCCTAACTGAATATTTTCGTCAAACGGCAAGCTTTGTTTACGTAGCGATAATTTAGCGCGTTCTAATAACAGCTTGGTTTGACGTAATTCTGATAAGGTTGAAAGCATAGGAATTAATATTTTTATGTGGCCATAATGCGAAGCGCGCAATAACGCACGCAACTGCGTGTGAAAAATATGCGGTTCTGATAAGCACAAGCGCACTGCACGCAAGCCTAATGCAGGGTTTGCGCATTTGCTTACTGTGTCAGCATTCATTTGTTTATCTGCCCCTAAATCAAGGGTGCGAATAGTAACTGGCATGCCTTTCATGGCAACAGCCACTTGTTTGTATGCAACAAACTGCTCTTCTTCATCAGGCATTTCGCGCTTGTTCATAAACAAAAACTCGGTGCGATATAAACCAATACCAGTAGCACCAGATGCTTTAACTGCAACTACATCTTCTGGCCCTTCAATATTGGCGTGTAGCTCTATGGCGGTGCCGTCAATGGTGACGGCTTTGGTTGATTTAATGCGCAGTAATTTTTGTTGTTCAAGCTCAAATTGCTCTTGGCGCAGCCTATATTCAGCTAATATTTCTTTAGATGGGTTAACAATCACCACACCTAAGCTGCCATCAACAATAATTAGTTCGTTGTTATCGATTAAATCGCGCGCCCGCTGCAAAGCCACAATAGATGGAATATTAAGGCTACGCGCTAAAATGGCAGTGTGCGATGTAACACCACCTACATCGGTTATAAAAGCGGCAAAGCTATGTTGTTTAAACGCAATTGCATCAGCAGGCGAAATATCATGCGCCACTAAAATGATGGCGCTTTCCTGCTCTTTAACAGATGTTTGATTGGGTACTTGGTTAGGGTGGCCAAGCAGCACTTTAATCACACGCTCTACCACTTGCACTACATCTTGTTTGCGCTCGCGCAGGTATTCGTCTTCTATTGCTTCAAACTGCTCAACAATGTCATCCATTTGCTGCTTAATGGCCCACTCTGCATTACATTGTTCTTTGCGAATGAGCTCTTTAGGCACTTCTGATAGTGATTTATCAGCTAGCATCATTAAATGCGTATTAATAAAAGCGCCAATTTCAGCGGGTGCGTTTTTTGATAATGTACTACGAACGGTTTCTAAATCATGCTTAACCGTATTAATCGCATTGTTAAAGCGGTGAATTTCGTCATCAATTAAATTTGCAGGTAACTGATAATGCACTACCTCTAATAAAGCGTTAGACACCAAATGCGCACGCCCAATAGCAATGCCATGTGAAACGCCAATGCCATGAATGCTAAAACTGGAGCTTGCACTTGTGCTTAACTTACTTGCACTTGTGCTTAACTTAGAAGTTGAGCTGTAACTTAAGTTTGACAATGCTTATTCGCCCTCGCCAAAGTAATCATTAATCAAATCTTGTAGTGCTGCAACCGCTTGCGCTTCGTCAGCCCCGCTAGCTTCTAGGCTAATTACAGAGCCTTTTGCGGCAGCTAGCATCATCACACCCATAATACTTTTCGCGTTTACTTTTCGCCCATTGCGCTCTACCCAAATTTCAGATGCAAACAAGCTAGCCGTTTGTGTGAGTTTGGTGCTGGCACGGGCGTGCAGGCCAAGCTTATTAATAATTGTTATATCTTGTTTAATCATTTATTTTACTCATCAAAAAGCCTATTCTATTTGTTATGATCACAACCTGTTTTTGTAAAATGTACAACGCCATCGCGCCCACCACTGACTGCTTTTTCTACAATCTTTTTAAGTGACTCGTTGCGGTAGGTTAATACACGTACCAACATTGGCAAATTAACGCCAGCCACACCTTGCACATTTTCGGCGGCTAGTAATTTAATCACCAAATTACACGGCGTAGCACCATACATATCTGACAACACTAACACGCCATCACCAGTATCTAATGATTTAACTAGCGCCTGTGCTTGTGGTAGTAAATCGCTAGGGTCGTCACAATTATTAACTTCTAAGCTAGCTAATTGGGGTGGCTGTTTATTCATTACATGGTTTGCACAGTGCATTAAGCTTTCGCCTAAATTGCCATGCGCGATAATTAAAATACCAATCATGTTACTTTTTCACCCTTATTGAATTTACTTTATTTATTAAAAATATCGGCTTAATCTAGCTCACGGTGTCTAGCAATTACTTTTTGCTTTTGTTGTTTAAAGTACGCGCTAAGTTGTTCTACAAAATACACAGACCTATGTTGGCCACCCGTGCAACCAATAGCCACAGTTAAATAGCTGCGATTATCCATTTCAAAACTGGGTAGCCATTTTTGTACATAATGTTTTATGTCGGCTAGCATTTCAATGGCGGCAGGCTCGTTTTGTAAAAACGTTTGCACGGCTATATCTTTACCAGTAAGCGGTCGTAAAATAGCATCATAATGCGGGTTGGGCAGGCTGCGCACATCAAACACAAAATCTGCATCTAGCGGTATACCATTTTTAAATCCAAACGAGGTAAACAAAAGGACTAAGCCGCTAGTTTTTGCGCTAGTATTTTCTAAATCATTATGCGCTTGAGCGATTAATTCGCGCACATAATTACGTAAACTGTTAGCGCTTAAGTTACTGGTATCGATATGGTGGCCTAGCTCTGAAAGCCCTGCTAACAAATCGCGCTCGCGTGCAATGCTCTCGGCTAAAGTGGTATTTTCATCACTTAAAGGATGTTTACGCCGCGTTTCTGAGAAACGTTTGACTAGGGTTTCTATGGTGGATTCTAAAAATAGCACCTGCACTTGGTTGCCGCTAGATTTAAGCGTTTCAATGGCGTGTGGCAGTGCTTCTAGCGCTGCACTGCGGCTATCAATACTAATGGCGACTTTATTGTGATTGGTATTGCCAAGGTGCTGCGAAATTTGTGGCAATAAAGTGGCGGGTAAGTTATCAATACAATAATATCCACCATCTTCTAAGGCACGTAATACAATACTTTTGCCAGAGCCTGACAAACCAGTGATGATAATCAGTTCCAATGCTTATTCCTTTGTGCCTTGTGTGCAGGCCTTGCTTTGCTTTTGCATCATTTGTTTTTGCCGTTTGGTAAATTGCTGTGTTGCATTAATGCCGCGCAGTAATAACATATGGTTGCGCACAGCTACTTCTACAAGTACCGCAATATTGCGGCCAGCTGCTATCGGGATAATTACTTTTGTAATATTCACTTCTAGCACGCGCTCGTGTTGCATTTTTACATTCAGCCTATCAAGCTCTTGAGGTTTTAGCATATCGGCCAATTCTAGCTGAATAATCAAATCAAGCGGCTTAGTAGGCTTAACCGCATTATCGCCAAATAAGGCACGAATATTTAATATGCCAAGACCGCGAACCTCTAAAAAATCTTGCAAAAGGGCGGGGCAGCGTCCTTCGATGCGCTCTGGTGCGATGCGGTAAAAATCGACAATATCATCTGCTATTAGGCGATGCCCGCGTGTAATCAGCTCTAAAGCCAGCTCGCTTTTACCAATCGCTGCGTTGCCTTTTACCAGCACCCCAAAGCCTTGCACCTCTATAAAAACACCATGCAGGCTGGTAGATTCAGCCATATGCAGTTTTAAATAATGGCTTAGCAGGTCCATTAATAAAGGGCTTTGCATGGGTGATGTAAATAACGGTGTATTAAATTGATTGGCTGCACTAAGTAATTCTTTTGGTGGTTTTTCACCATTAGCAACTACCACAGCGGCTAAATCAGTTGCGTATAAATTGGCAATAGCCTGCTGCATGGCAATAATGCTCAGGCTACGTAAGTAATCCATTTCGGCACAGCCCAACACTTGTACGCGATTAGGGTGTACAAAATTTAAATGGCCAATTAAAGCCAGTGAGGGTTTAGTGACTTTTTCGGAATGGAGTTGGTTATTGCCGCCATCAAGCCCAGCAACCCATTTGAGTTTGAGCTTGAGGCGGATTTCTGAATATAGCTCAGCGACGTTAATTTGAGCCATAAATAGTTGAATTAATTAATAGTAGGATCTTGCTCAATACTTTGATGTTTCACAGCACCATTGGTTTTATGATGACTGCCATGCTTTTCTTTATGTTTCACAACTTGACGGTCTAACTTATCGGTCAGCATATCAATTGCGCTATACATGTTTTCATCGATGCACTCGGCGTGTAAATCGTTGCCGGGTACGTGTAACGTAGCTTCTACCTTTTGGGCTAGCTTTTCTACGCTCATGGTAACTTTCACGTCAATCACATGATCAAAATGATTGCGGATTCTAACGAGTTTGCTTTGCACATATTCACGCATTGCAGGAGTAATTTCTAAGTGGTGCCCAGTTAATTGTAAATTCATGACTTGCTCCTTATTGAAATTGTTCTCTAAGATTAGCTTGCCAATAAGTAGCTAACCAAACTTATCGAACAATTTCAGTGTACACCTTTGGAGTTTTTTTGCGAGATGGTTTAAGCAGATTATTTATAATATTTTGTAAGTGTTTTGTAAAAATGCTTATAAAGATTATGGGCGCTTTTATAACGACTTGCGTAAATTAGCAGGTGGAATATTCAGTGACTCGCGATATTTGGCAATAGTGCGGCGTGCAACAATAATGCCTTGCTTAGCCAATAAATCGGTGATTTGGTTATCTGATAGTGGTTTTTTGGGTGTTTCTTCAGCGACCAATTGCTTAATGAGTGCACGAATAGCCGTAGCAGACGCAGAGCCACCTGCATCTGTTGCCACATGGCTACCAAAAAAGTATTTCAGTTCAAATACACCACGTGGTGTGAGCATATACTTATGTGTAGTGACGCGTGAAATGGTCGATTCATGCAATTCAAGCTCTTCAGCAATTTCACGTAAAACTAGTGGGCGCATCGCAATTTCGCCGTGCTCAAAAAAATTACGTTGCCGGTCTACAATCGCTTGGCTAACACGCAATATGGTTGAAAAACGTTGCTGGATATTTTTAATCATCCATTTAGCTTCTTGCATTTGGCTTTGCAGATATTGATTCGAGTTTTCGCGGTTACGCTTCAATATATCGGCATATAACTGATTAATACGTAACTTTGGTATCACACCATCGTTTAATGTGGCTATCCATATGCCTTTTACTTTTTTAACCAATACTTCGTGCTGAATAAAATGATCGCGACTCAATTGTGCAAAATCACTGGCAGGGCGAGGATTTTGTTGCTTAATCAACGTTTGTGCGCCTTTTAGCTCTTCATCATCGCAACTTAATAGCTTACGCAGTTTGGCAAAATCTTTATTAGCAAGCACCAATAAATGCTGGCTGACGATTAATTTAGCAACGCTTAAAAATGGTGTTGTTTTTGGCAGAGCATTCAGTTGCAACATCAGACATTCTTGTAAATTGGTAGCACCTAAACCTGGTGGATCAAGATGTTGAATGAGCTTAAGCGCAGTTTCAAGTTCAAGCAGTTCAATTTCAAGCTCAAGCGGTAGCGATTCTGCCATTTCTTCAAGCGATTGTTCTAAATAGCCATCTTCATTAATGCTATCAATTAAAAGCAGCACCAGACTTTGGTCGCGCTCAGATAAAGGCATAAGCTTAAGCTGGCTTGTTAAATGCTCACGTAAGCTGGCGGCTATAATCTCTTGGCGTGAGTAATCACCTTCGTCATCGTCAGAATTATTTTGGCGTCCGCCTTCATCCCAACTACTCGCACTGCCATATTCCTCATAGTCTTCATCGTAGTCAGTTGCAGAAAAATCATCTTTAATATCTGTAGTTTCTGGCGAACTTTCTTGTGGTGTTTCTTGAGCGACAGTACTGCCAATTTCTTGATAATCTATATTACTGTAAGCGTCAGTATCAAAATCATCATTCGGCGTCGCCTGCTCGCCATCGGCTGCTAGTGGCTCGTTATCATTCGTGGTGTTGTCTTTATCTGGGCTAGCATTATCAAGCCCAATATCACCAAAATCAGCATCGTCACCATCGCCCTCAACCAGTTCTAGTAATGGGTTATCTTGCAAAATGGTATCAAGCTCTTGATTAAGCTCTAGGCTTGATAACTGCAGTAATCGAATTGATTGTTGCAGTTGCGGGGTTAGCGCTAAATTTTGTGAAATTCTTAGTTGTAAGTTTTGCTTCATTGAATTTAACTTTTTAGGCTATAACCTAAAATCTTTACCTAAATATACTTCACGTACCGCTTCGTTATTCACTATATCGGCTGGGTGTCCTGATGCAAATACAGTGCCGTCATTAACAATATATGCGCGGTCACAAATACCCAGTGTTTCGCGCACATTGTGGTCGGTGATTAATATGCCAATATTTTTGCTACTTAAAAAACGAATAATCTTTTGAATATCTAGCACCGCAATTGGGTCGATACCTGCAAACGGCTCATCGAGTAAAATAAAATTTGGATTAGTTGCCAAGCAGCGCGCAATCTCTACGCGCCTGCGTTCGCCACCCGATAGGCTAATCGCCATACTATTGCGAATATGCACAATGTGCAGCTCTTGCAACAGTGATTCTAATTGTTCGTTTTGCTCAGTTTCAGTTAGGCCTTGCAGCTCTAATATGGCTAAAATATTCTCAGTAACGGTTAGTTTACGAAAAATAGACGGCTCTTGCGGCAAGTAAGACAAACCCATGCGAGCGCGGTTGTGAATCGGCATATGGCTTAAATCTTTGCCATTAAGCGTTATGCGCCCAGCATCCAGCGGCACTAAGCCCACAATCATATAGAAGCTAGTCGTTTTACCTGCACCATTAGGGCCAAGTAAGCCAACCACCTCGCCACTGTTAATTTGCAGCGAAATATCTTGCACCACGGTGCGTGATTTATAAGATTTGCGTAGATGTTCTACAACGAGTTCGCTCATATTTTTGTTTTTAATAATTGTTTAATTAGATTGCGATTCAAGCTGATTGCTAAACCTAAGTGTTTTATCTACTCTTGGTGTTTTATCTACACTAGGTGTGGCGTTGGCAGGTGTGTTGTTCGAGCTGGCAGGTGTTTCAGGTTTTTGAGTTTCTGGTTTAGGCGAAACAGGTTGAGCTGGCTTATTTTTGGGCTGAATAATAGCTTTTACACGGCCGCTCGATGGGCCACCACTTTCAGATTTTGTGCCACCAATTACCTCAGCATACTCGGCATTAGCGTCATAGCTAATGTAGTCACCATACACAATATCCTCGCCTCGTTTTACCCAAGCTTTGGTATATAACTGTACTTTGTCCATGCGACCATCGTATTCAATACGTTGTGCACTACCTTCCATATACTCGTTTTTACCTTCGCGCTTTTGTTTAAAAGTCGTCGGGTTGCCAGTAGATGTACTGTGCTGAAAACCTTCTTTATCTTCGCGCACAATCAGTTTGTCGGCACGAATAATCAGTGTGCCCTGCGTTAAAATTACATTGCCCGTATAAGTGCTGGTTTGTTTTGCGTCATTTACCGTTACGGTATCAGCTTCTAGCTCTATCGGCTTATCACGGTCTGCCGATTCAGCTACGGCATGCGAGCTTATGCTTAAGCCTATGTAAATACTCGTTATTAGCAGGCTGTTGCGAATCAGATTATTCATTATTACTCCGCGATTTTTTCACAATTGTTTGTCGCTTTTTTAAGTTGGTTTTAGTCGCTGTCGATTTTTTTGGCGATTGTTTTTTAAGTTGGTTTTTAACTGGCGTTGCATTTAGTTTTAATTTTTTTGTTTTTTCTAGCGTTGGTTTAGCTAAATTTGTTTTTTGTGATTTTACTGGCGTAATAGTAGGCCGTTCGTAATGCACTCTAACTCTATTTAACAATTTTACTGTTTGATTTTTCTTATCATAAATCATACCGTTAGCATGAATAATGGTTTTAGGTGCTTGTTTAATAACAACTGGCGCATCGGTTTTTGCGATGTCTTGATTTGGTAATATCAACAACTTTTCAGTTAAAACTTGCATTTCGCCTTTGCCTTCAAACGCTTGGCGCACCACTTTTACATTATCTACTAGCTCTACTTCTTCACCATCGCTAGAAACGTAGCCGCGCAGGCCTTCAATTTGCGTATAAGGTTTATTAGTGGTGTACTGCGTAAAACGTGGGCGTTGTAATACTGTGCTATCGTCATCAGGATAGTGCAACATCTCAGTTGCGGCTAATACATAGCGCAATTTACCTGTTTCGTCAGTTTGGGTGGTAACAAAATTGTTCATCGTATAATCTGGATCGTGACGGCTACTGCCATCAATTTTTGGTCCTTGATTCTCTACTGTTTGGTTAATCCAAAATGTTAATAAAGCTAGCAATAAAGCTAAAACTAGCGGAAAAAATATGGCAGAACGATTTAACATTTTGCCTCAACGTAATAACACCATAATAATTTTTGCATCAAATTTTGTTTTAAAAAAACAGCGTATTTAGCGCGGCTACTTAAAAAATGGCGCCATTTGCGCCTCAAGTGTGCCTTGCGCATGCATAATCAATTCACAAAGTTCGCGCACGGCGCCATGCCCGCCTTGTTTTTTAGTTACATAATGGGCACGTAGCTTCACTGATTCTGGTGCGGCAGGTACGCTCACTGCTAGTCCACAACGTAGCATCGGCGGCATATCTACAATATCATCGCCCATAAATGCTGCGTGTTCTGGTGCAATGTTTAGCTTGGCAATTAAATCATTAAATGCCACCAGTTTATCGTCTACACCTTGATAAAAATGCGCTACACCAGTACTTTCAGAGCGCTGTTTCACCACATTTGAGGTGCGGCCAGTAATAATAGCCATTTGCACACCGCTGGCTTTGAGTAGTTTCATACCTAAGCCATCTTGCGTGTTAAAAGTTTTGTATTCTTGACCATCGTCACCAATGGTTAGGCCACCATCAGTCATTACACCATCTACATCAAAAATGACCAGTTTAATGGCTTTGGCGCGGGTTAAAGTATCCTGCGTTACATTATCTATGCTTGCCATATTTGAGCTTGCTACCATTACACTACTTTCGCTTTGAGTAAATCGTGCATGTTAAATGCGCCAACCAGCTTGCCTGCATCATCTGTTACCAGTAAGCCGTTAATTTTTTTCAATTCCATCATTTCAATGGCTTCTATCGCCAGCTGATTAGCATTGATGGTGTTGGGATTGCTATGCATCACATCGCTAATTTTAGCGGTATTAGCATTAATGCCTTCAGCAAATGCCCTGCGCAAATCACCGTCAGTAAAAATACCAACAGCTTGGCTAGCCTCATTAATAATGGCTGTTAGGCCCAAGCCTTTTTTCGTCATTTCAATTAAGGCGGTCGACAACACTACGTTTGCTTGTACGCTAGGTATTGCATCACCAGTGCGCATCACATCTTTTACCCGCACTAGCAGGCGCCTGCCAATACTGCCGCCAGGGTGCGAGCGCGCAAAATCTTCTGCTGAAAATTCGCGGCAATCTAGCACACACACGGCTAGCGCATCACCCAATGCCAATGCCGCAGTGGTACTGGCGGTAGGTGAAAGGCCTAGCGGGCAAGCTTCTTGTGAGACTTCTGCACTTAAATGTACATGTGATTCTTTAGCAAGCGTTGAATTAGGTGCGCCAGTAATACTAATAACTTTTGCGCCTAGGCGTTTAATGGTGGGTAAAATATTAAGTAGCTCATCACTTTCGCCAGAGTTTGATAGCGCAATGACTACATCACCATTGGTTATCATGCCCAAGTCACCATGACTAGCCTCAGCTGGGTGCATAAAAAAGGCAGGTGTGCCAGTGCTCGCTAGGGTGGCAGCGATTTTGCCACCTATATGGCCAGATTTACCCATGCCACTTACCACTACGCGGCCTTTGCACTGCAATATAAGCTTAACGGCCGCTTCGAAGTTGGCGTCTAACCTTAAGGCCAACGCAGTAATTTCTTGCGCTTCAATCGTTAAAACATTGCGCGCTAATTGCAGTGTGCTCATTTTATTAGCATGGGCAATTTGCGTTTGTAGTAATGTAGGCGTCATAGCCTTTAAGTATAAAAGGGATTGGGCTTTGCACAAAGTGGAAAACAGGTGAACAAAGTAAAAAAGCATGTTAATAAACTAAAAAAGTGCAGAAATATCACAAAATATGGGCAATTTTTTAGTAAAATAAAAAAGTAGGCATAATTTTTGCCTAGTATTGCAAAGTTAACATTGCAATTTAATGCATCATCTAATAAAAATAAAATAGAAAAGTTGATTCCATGTTTGATTCTTTAACCAGTGTTTTATTATTACTCACCAGCTCTGTGCTGGCAGTAGCGCTTTTTCGCACATTACGCTTGCCAGCCATGCTGGCCTATTTTACCTTAGGCATTTTATTTGGCCCGCACGCTTTAAATGTATTGCCAGATACTGAAAGTGGACGTCACGTTGCCGAGTTTGGTATTGTGTTTTTAATGTTTAGCATTGGTTTAGAGTTTAGCTTGCCTAAACTGTATAGCATGCGCAAAACCTTGTTTGGCTTAGGCGGTGCGCAGGTGCTCATTACATTAAGTGTAGCTATGTTAGTAGGCTGGTTAGCTGGTTTAAGTTTGCCAACCGCATTTGTCATTGGTGGCGCACTCACCATGTCATCCACCGCTATAGTGTCTAAAATTTTGCTCGAACGGGTCGATTTAAATTCACGCCATGGCCGCTTAAGTATTGGTATTTTACTGTTTCAAGATTTAGCTGTTATCCCTATTTTGGTGCTTATTCCTGCATTGGGTCTGCAATCAGGTGATTTAACAACTATTTTGGGCTTATCGCTAATTAAAACGGCGGTATTGCTGTTTATATTATTTAAATTTGGCAAAACCATTATTAATTTTTGGTTTAGCCTAGTTGCACGCCAGCGCTCGCGCGAGCTGTTTGTAATGAACGTGCTAATGGTGACATTGCTGTTGGCATTTATTACCAAAATAGCAGGTTTATCGTATGCCTTAGGCGCGTTTATTGCGGGGATGTTAATTTCTGAAACGCGTTATCGCTACCAAGTGGAATCGGATATTGCACCTTTTCGCGATATTTTATTGGGGCTGTTTTTTATTAGCGTAGGCATGTTGCTCGATTTTAAAAATCTAGCCAATAATATTGGCTTAGTTTTAGCATTATTGGTGGGTTTTGTACTATTTAAGGCGTTTGTAATCGCAGCACTTAGTCGCGCTTTTGGTTATGAAACTGGCGTGGGTATTCGCACTGGTATTGTGCTGGCACAAGCGGGTGAGTTTAGCTTTGTTATTTTGGCTTTGGGCTTAGAACAAAATTTAATAGGTGGTGATGAGCTACAAGTAGTGCTAGCTGCCTCGTTATTATCGATGGTGATTGCACCTTTTATTATTCAATACAATGGCCGCATAGCACGTAAATTGGTTAAAAGTTATACCCGCAATAGTACCCAAGTGGTAGAAGCATTAGAGGGCGTGAGTAAAGATTTAAAAGACCATGTCATTATTTGTGGTTATGGCCGAAGTGGGCAGTATTTAGGTCGTTTTTTAAAAGAAGAAAGTATCCCGTTTATTGCGCTAGATATTGATCCAACCCGCGTGCACGATGCAGCGGCGGCAGGTCAGCATGTAATGTATGGCGATGCAGGGCGGCGCATTGTGCTTGAGGCCGCTGGTGGCGCGCGAGCTAAAGCCTTAATCGTAAGTTATTCTGATATGCGTGCCAGCATGAAAGTGTTGCATGTAGCACAAGAGGCATACCCTAATTTACCAGTTATTGTGCGCACCTATGACGATGCTGATATGGATGCTTTCCGTGAAGCGGGCGCTACTGAAGTGGTGCCAGAGGTGCTAGAAGGTAGTTTGATGTTGGCCTCGCACGCTTTGGTGCTGTTAGGTGTGCCTTTAAATCGTGTTATTAAGCGCATTCGATTATTTCGTGAAGAGCGCTATAAAATGTTTAAAGGTTACTTTCGTGGGGCTACAGATGCTGACGCTGAAATTACAGATGCCAGTCAAATTAGGCTACATTCGGTTGAAATTAATCAAAATTCATACGCCAAAAAACTACGCTTAGATCACATTGATTTTGCTAAATTAAACGTAGAGCTACAATTAATTCGCCGCCCTAATATGCTTGAAGCCATTAGCCCGCGTGGCGATATTGTTTTGGTAGATGGCGACGTGCTAGTGCTACTTGGCAGCCCACAAAACTTAATCGCGGCCGAAATATACTTGGTTTCTGGTGAGTAAAATTGATGGGTACAAAATTTAAACTTTGGCTGGGCCAAAAACATTGGCTAATTCAATAATCATGGTTTTATTTCAATAGTTTGGTTATATAAATAGCATGGCTAAAAAAGTTGTTGTTGTAGGTGGCGGTATTGTTGGTTGCTTAACCGCGCTAGAATTAGTTGAGCGTGGTTGCCAAGTTACTCTGGTAGAGCGCAATGTGGTTGCAGCACAAACCTCAGGCGAATCGTCATGGGCAGGTGCGGGCATACTGTTTCCGCTATTGCCTTGGATGTATAAAGATGCAGTTAATCAACTGGCGATGGCAGGAGCAGCACTTTACCCACAACTATGTGAGCGCTTACTCACAAAAACTGGCATAAACCCAGAATATGTGCAAAGTGGCATGCAGATTTTTTCACCTTTTGATGAAGTTGCCGCGCTTAATTGGTGTGGGCAAAATCAAGTACCTATTCAAAAAAATAGTAATGGTTTATACCTGCCCACAGTTGCGCAGGTGCGCCCGCCCAATTTGCTACAAGCCTTGCGCCAAATGTTGATTGCGCAAAAGGTGACTTTGCTAGAACACACACAGCTTGAACCACTAACTAATGTTGCAGATTTAAATTTAAATGGCATAGATGGCTGGAAGACCAAAGCTGGTGAGGTTCTCAGGGCAGATGATTATATAGTGACATCTGGTGCTTGGAGCTTTGAGTTATTAAAAGCCACTACACAAAACTTAAATATAAAACCAATGCGTGGGCAGATATTGCTATATGACGTTTCTAATAATCCAGCCATACAAAAGCTAGCCAACATTATTTATAGCGACGGCTTTTATTTAGTACCAAGGCAAGATGGCTTATTGTTAGCAGGTAGTACATTAGAAGACGTGGGTTTCGACACCAATACCACTGAAAATATGCGCCAAGACTTGCAACAAAAAGCTCAGAAAATATTACCAAGCTTAAAGCATGCCACTGTAATCAAGCACTGGAGCGGCCTGCGGCCTGGCACTCCTGATAACCTACCCACAATCGCACAGCATTTAACCATTAAAAACTTATACTTAAACACAGGGCATTTTAGGTACGGGCTAACCATGGCACCCGCTAGTGCGGAGCAAGTGGTTGGGCTGATGTTGGGTGAGGTAGCGTAAATTATTAGTGGCTTTTGTGGTTGTTTTAAAACTTATTTATTTCGCTAATAAAAGCCTTCCTAGCTAGATTGATAGACTTAAAATTAGGCAAGCACTTTTCTACAATACTCTCCAATGACATGAAGCGAAAAGATCCAGAACGAGAATGATAAATTCCAATATCCGTAAATTTGAAATTATCTTTATCTTCATCATGAAGAAGTGCGTAGCCTAGAATTTGACGAAAATCTATTGTGGTTAATGGCTTCGTTGTTGTTTTGATGTCAGTAAGAATTAAGCGATTGTTGTAACTAATAATACAGTCAAAGTCTGCACCACCAACCAACCAAGAATTTTCCAGCCCTTGATTGTAAACTGTAATTTGTGCATTAAATAGCTCGCTTTCCAAACTCTTAATCGCATCTACAAACGTCTTTACTAACATTGAAACATCTTGGGTGTATAAGTCTCCACCCAAAATGTGCTGATAGTATTTATCAAGTAGAAAGCTGGTAGGCCTATCTTTAATTTTATTGTGCCATAATTTTTCCACTTGATTCGCATCAAAAAGAAATCTTGTTTTATCTGATTGAGGAATTTCTAATCCTAAATTGGCAATCTGTTCCTTGTCTAGCCACACTCTTGATTTGGTATCTGGATTTCTCCACAACTGCTTGTCATTGAGTCTGTCTATTAGCTCACGAAACCCCAGATTTTTTATTTGTTCTTCACGATAGTTATAATTCATTCCTTCGAATAGTGTGGGCAACCTGCCCATACGGTCTCGAAAAAAATTATCTATCACAGTTAAGGCACTCGCGGAATAGATGGCTTTAGAATCGGAGGCGTCTCTGCCATCTAGGTATTGTTTTCCAATTTCGTATAAATCTTTTAAAGTTTGGTGTAAAAAAGAATTGCTCATCTTTTTAGGTAAAGCATGGTGAGCGATGGTGTTTTCGAAAATCAAGCTGTTGCCATTTGCGGTATACCTGATTAAGTAATCCGCAGTTGTTCCAATGAAAGCATATAAATTTGACTCTTTAGGTTTGAATGATGGCAGTCGGATTGGTTTGGTACTTTGTAATTGCGCTAAACACTCCTTTCGGCCTTCTACGTCCTCGAATTTCGTCAGGAATTGTCTAACAGGGCTATTTTTTTCTTTAAGTTGGCTAGTTAACATAGTTTCGTCCAAAGCATAAATTAATATAGTTTTAGATTACTTAAGTTTATTTATCCGCATCTACTGGCGATTCAATATTCTCATGTGCTTTAACTATTTATCCTTGCTTATTTATTCCTCATTCGTCCTAATTTGCTTGGTTTTTCTATGAATTTTCCAGACACAAACTTATGTAGAATACTCGCTATAAGCGTTTGGTAGGGCAAACCTTCTTCTAGCGCTCGAGCTTGAATATCCATTAAATCTGGGCTGGAAAGGCGAATATTAATGCGTTTTTCTTTTAAAAAGGTAGCAGAGGCGGCTGCTTTAAACTTGGTTAAGTCTACTTTTGAAGGCTTGATAGATTTGAGCTTGCCTTGCTCGAAATCGCTCAATAGTTCGTTTTCAAAATCATCTAATTTTTTCATTATCTATTCCTTAAATAAATAGCTTTTAGTTGCTTTTCTGCTGGGAATTACTGTTTTTAAAAAATAAAAATCAGGCTCTTCAACAAAAGGCACCAAATAAACGTAGGCTTCAAATGCTACAATTAACACAGATTGGTTTGGGTATTTGTCTACGTTCGGATGTTGCAAAATGTCTAGCAAGCCTTTGGCTTCAATAGCCAACGCAATTTCTTCAAACGAAATATTGCGTTCAGTTTTGAGCGTTTCGTTTTTTTCGTGAGCCCAGCGAAATGGTTTCATAGCTTTTTAAGTATAAAATAATGTGTGCCTTTTGTCACCATTTTTGAGTTATATTGCAAACCAATCGCCCGATTTCCCACCGTGCTTTTCTAGCAATTTAATATCACTAATCGTCATGCCTCTATCGGCTGCTTTGCACATATCGTAAATCGTTAGTAAGCCTACACTTACGGCAGTTAGCGCTTCCATCTCTACCCCAGTTTGGCCTGTGGTTTCACAGGTGGCGTTGCAGGTAACGGTGGTATGCTTTTGGTCTACTTCAAACGTTATAGCGACACGGGTTAAACTTATTGGGTGGCACAGTGGAATTAAATCAGCCGTACGTTTTGAGCCTTGAATGGCTGCAATGCGTGCAATGCCAAGTACATCGCCTTTTTTGGCATCACCTTGTAGAATGAGTTTAAGAGTGCTAGGTAACATGCTAATAACACCGCTGGCAACTGCAATGCGCTTAGTGAGGGCTTTGTTGCCTACATCTACCATATGCGCTTGGCCGCTATTATCAAAGTGCGTTAAAGTTTGATTGGCATTACTCATTTTTACGTCCCATTAACAATTCAACATGAACTTGCATCATAAAGACATTATCATAACAACAATGAAATTAAAGTTAATAGTTATTGTAAGTTTGTTGGCGGCTAACACTGTGCTGGCCGACAATTTAAAGCTGCCTGCAAAAGAGCCTGCTATTAGCGGTAAGCCTTATTCAGCCAAGCCATATTCAGGCACACCATATTCTGGGTCTGCATTGCCTAGCCAAACGCTAGATACTAGCCTGCCCGATTTGGGTGATATTTCGCAAACAGTGCTTACCCCACAAGATGAGCAGCGCATTGCAGAGCAAATTTTGCGCGAAGTGGCAGTGAGTGATGATGTGTTGCAAGACGCCGAAGTGACCGATTATTTACAAGCGCTAGGCGGCAAGCTGGCTGCAAGTAGCCCAGATAAACAGCAAAAATTTAACTTTTTTGTAGTGCAAGATAACTCAATTAATGCATTTGCTATGCCAGGCGGTGTTATTGGCGTGCATACTGGGCTTGTGTTAGCAGCAAATAGTGAATCTGAATTGGCCAGTGTATTGGGCCACGAAATTGGGCATGTGACACAGCGCCATTTGGCGCGTATGTTAGCCGCGCAAAAGTATGATACTTTTAAAAATATTGCGGGCATTGCGCTAGCTTTGCTGGTGTCTCGCGCTAATCCAGAGCTTGCCACAGGTGCGCTTGCAACCGCGTCAGCCGCTGGTGTGCAACGCCAGCTAGATTACACGCGCGAGCATGAGCGCGAAGCCGATAGAGTGGGTTTAACCATATTAGACGCCGCTGGTTTTGACACGCGTGCTATGCCAGCATTTTTTAGTACGCTACAACGTGGCAGCCGCTTTGTGGAAGGCACCGCGCCCAGTTTTTTACGCACGCATCCACTGACCGCAGAACGCATTGCCGATGTAGCAGGCCGCGTTGAAAATACACCTTACAGGCAAGTTACCGATAGTTTAGAGTTTAATTTAGTGCGTGCAAAGTTGCGTGCTAGCAATGGTATCGCACAAGCGGCCATAGACCAGTTTCAAGATAATATTAAAGAAAGACGATTTGCCAACGAAAGCGCAGAGCATTACGGTTTAGCCTTTGCCATGCTACGCAAAAACGATTTAGTGGGCGCACAAAATCAAATGAAGTGGCTAAAAACCAATGCGGCCAAACATGCGTTTATAGAAAATTTAGCTGCACGAGTTGAGGTGGCTAGAAACAATCCACAAGCGGCTGCCAGTCAATACGCCCAAGCTTTAAGTTTGTATCCTGTGCATCGTTCGCTAATTTATGGTTATGCCGAGCATTATTTAGCTATAAATCAACCCGATAAAGCCTTGAAGCTGATTAGTGATAAAAAAGCCTTATACCCATCTGACCCTTATTTTTATGAGATGATGGCAAAAGCATATGCGGCTAAAGGCAAAAATTTATTGCGATTTCAAGCGCAGGGTGAGTCTTACTATAGAAAATATAATTTAGATAAAGCCATAGAGCAGCTAGATTTTGCAGTAAAAGCTAAAGACGGTAATTTTTACGAGCAATCGATTGTTGAGGCGCGTTTAAAAGAGCTTAGGCGCTTGCAAGATAACGAAAAACTAGCAGATAAGAGGTTAGGTTAATGCAACGTAGAAACTTTTTAGGCGTAATGTTGGGTGCTCTAGCTGCCGCATTTTTATTGCCTCTACAGGCAATGGCTGCAGTGTGGAATAAAGCCGCCTTTGAGGCGATTAAACTAGATGAAGCGAGTAAAAATCTATCAATTAGTAGCGAGATACCCAGCCAAGATATTGAGATTATTGCGCCAGACCGAGCAGAAAATGGTGCGGTTGTGCAAATTGAAATTAGCAGTAAAATTGCTAATACCGAGGCTATTGCAGTATTTGTAGATAAAAACCCAACACCGCTGATTGGTAACTTTATGTTTAGTAACGATGCACTGCCATTTTTAATTACGCGCATTAAAATGGCCGAAGATGCAGATGTGAAAGTGGTTGTAAAGGCAGGTAATCGCTAT
>JANMNC010000024.1:0-19495 GCA_031373695.1 Methylotenera sp.
AGGTGGATTATCATCGCCGCAAATAGCTAATTTGTTAGGCCGAAAAACACCGGCTTTTTCTAAAGCTATTTTTTCGCGCGTATCACCTAAATAATCCATGTGATCTAGGTCAATGGTTGTCACTATTGAGCAAGTCGGCTCAAAAACATTCACGGCATCTAGCCTACCGCCCAACCCTACTTCTAAAATGACTATATCTAACTTTAATTGGCAAAAATGCCACATGGCAGCCAGCGTACCCATTTCAAAATAGGTTAAAGCCACATCGCCCCTTGCATTTTCAACCGCCGCAAATGCAATACACAAATCGTCATCACTAATATCTTGTGTGACGCCAAGCCTACCTGTGCGAACGCGTTCGTTGTAGTGGATTAAATGTGGTGATGTGTAACAACCGACTTGATAGCCTGCTTCTATATAAATAGCGCTTAGCATGGCACAAGTAGAGCCTTTGCCGTTTGTACCTGCAACTGTAACAATAGGAAAGCTGGGATTTAAATCTAAGCGTTGTGCAACTTCGCTGACTCTTTCCAAACCCATTGCGATGGATTTTGGATGCAAAGCCTCAATATATGCTAGCCATTGCGGTGCGCTAAAGTGCGATGTGTTAGTTTGCATTGTGATTGTTCACACGAACACTTTAGCTAAAAAATTAACCCAAATATCAATTAAGTATTGAATACTTATGCCGCTTTAGGTAATCGCATTAAGCTAGACAACATGTTGGCTAACTTTTGGCGCATTTCACGACGGTCTACAATGATATCTACCGCGCCATGTTCTACTAAAAACTCTGCGCGTTGAAAACCCTCTGGCAAAGTTTCACGCACTGTTTGTTCTATAACGCGTGGGCCAGCAAAACCAATTAAGGCATTAGGCTCAGCAATAATGATATCGCCTAACATAGCAAAACTGGCTGATACGCCGCCCATTGTTGGGTCAGTTAATACAGAAATATAAGGCAAACCAGCCTCAGATAGCTTAGTTAATGCAGCGCTAGTTTTGGCCATTTGCATTAGCGATAACAAGCCTTCTTGCATACGTGCGCCACCACTGGCAGCAATACAAATAAATGGAGATTTGTTTTTAATAGCGGCATCTACGCCCCGCACAAAACGCTCACCCACTACAGAGCCCATTGAACCGCCCATGAATTTAAACTCAAAAGCCGCAACCACTACCGGTAAGGCAAGAATGCTACCTTGCATAACAATTAATGCGTCTTTTTCGCCTACTTCTTTTTGTGCCGCTTTCATGCGGTCAGCATAGCTTTTGCTATCTTTAAATTTTAATGAGTCTACAGGTTCTATATTTGCGCCAATTTCTACACGATTTTCTGCGTCTAGCAATACATTTAACCTAGCCCGCGCACCAATACGATTGTGGTGACTACATTTAGGGCAAACCTCAGCGTTCGATTCTAAATCGGTTCTATACAATACCGATTGGCAAGAATCACACTTGCTCCAAAGGCCTTCGGGTACATTTTTCTTTTGTACCGAACCGACAACCCGTTTAATTTTTTGTGGAATTTTATCTAACCAACTCATTGTTAACTCCCAGTTTTGCTATATTAAGTTTTACTGTATTTTATTTTGATAATTATTAATTTAGCTATCAATTGCTTGGCGCAATTCTGTCATTAACTGGCTAACATTTGCCATTAAGTTATCTTCTGTAGATTGCTCAATCGTTTGCACCATACGGCTACCAACTACCACCGCATCGGCAAAAGCCGCTACATTTTTTGCGGTAGCCGAATCTTTAACACCAAAACCCACGCCTATAGGCAAACTAGTTTTAGTGCGAATCTCAGCCACACGCGCTTTCACTTGCTCTACATCTAAATTAGCCGCGCCTGTTACACCCTTTAGCGATACATAATATAAAAAGCCTGTGGCTTGGTTCACAATTAAATCCACACGAGCGCTATCACTGGTAGGTGAAAGTAAGAAAATACTATCCATATCATGGGCTTTTAAAGCGGCAATAAATTCTTTACATTCCTCTGGCGGATAATCTACCGTAAGCACACCATCAACACCCGCCGCTTTGGCGGCTTTAGTAAAATTATCAACGCCCATGGCCTCAATAGGGTTAGCGTAACCCATTAATATAATAGGTGTTACTGCGTCTGTTAACCTAAACTCTGCCACCATAGCCAGCACTGTAGACAAGCCCACTTTATGCACCAAAGCACGCTCACTAGCCCTTTGAATCACTGGGCCATCTGCCATCGGATCAGAGAAAGGAATCCCCATCTCAATCATATCAGCGCCAGTCTTTACTAAGGTATGCAACAAATTAACCGTATGTTTTGGATGTGGATCACCTGCAGTAATATAGGGGATAAGCGCCTTTTTATTGGTGGCTTTTAAATGAGCAAAAACAGTTTGAATACGCGACATAAGTAATATTTATAATTAATTTAAAGTAACATTCATTAAAAATGCAAAGCGCTAAATAGTACAAGGCGTGAGCAATAGGCAGACACGTTGCACATGGGGCATATGCAAATGTTTATTTTTTGTGAAACTACGCAGTAACATGGCGCGGTTTGCATTTTTACAGCGTGATACTGGCCAGTTTGGCAACAGTATTGATATCTTTATCACCACGGCCAGAAAGGTTCACTAATATAATCTCATCCTTACGCATGGTTTTAGCTAATTTTTCTGCATAAGCAAGTGCATGGCTAGATTCTAATGCAGGAATAATGCCTTCGGTACGACATAAACTGTGAAATGCTGCCATCGCCTCATCGTCAGTTATTGCGACATACTCAGCACGTTTAATGTCTTTAAGCCATGCGTGTTCTGGGCCAACACCTGGATAATCTAAGCCAGCAGAAACAGAATGGGTTTCGATAATATTGCCATCACTATCTTGCATTAAATAAGTGCGATTGCCATGCAACACGCCAACTGGACTGTTAGCCGTTAGTGGCGCTGCGTGCATGCCAGTTTCTAAGCCATGTCCAGCCGCTTCTACACCAATTAAGCGCACATTAGGCACATCAATATACGGGTAAAAAATACCCATGGCGTTAGAGCCACCACCCACACAAGCCACTACTGCATCTGGCTGGCGACCCACAAGCTCAGCCATTTGTATTTTAGCTTCTACGCCAATTACTGCCTGAAAATCGCGCACCATCATTGGATATGGGTGCGGGCCAGCCACTGTGCCAATTATATAAAATGTATTAGATACGTTAGTCACCCAATCGCGCATCGCTTCATTAAGCGCATCTTTTAGCGTTTTAGAGCCACTTTCTACAGGCACAACAGTCGCGCCCATTAACTTCATTCTAAATACATTTGGCGCTTGGCGTTTTATATCTTCGCTGCCCATGTAAACCACGCACTCCAAACCCATTCTGGCCGCAATAGTGGCTGTTGCTACACCGTGCTGGCCTGCGCCCGTTTCTGCAATCACGCGCGGCTTGCCCATACGTTTTGCCAGCAAAGCTTGGCCAATCGTGTTATTTACCTTATGGGCGCCAGTATGGTTTAAATCTTCTCGCTTTAAGTAAATTTGCGCACCACCTACATTATCAGACCAACGTTTAGCATGATAAATAGGGCTTGGGCGACCAACAAAATGTTTTAAATCATGAGCAAATTCATTTAGAAATGTTTCATCAAAACGATACTTTTCATACATCTCGCGCAGCTCTTGTAACGCCTCGACTAAAGTCTCTGCGACAAAAATACCACCAAACTGTCCAAAATGACCGCGCTCATCAGGCATGTCATACACTTGCATTATCAACTCCTCAATTATTACTTTTGTGCACAATGGCTATGTAGCTTGTGTTGCTCGCATAAAAGCTGCAATTTTGGCTGCATCTTTAATGCCTTTGGCGATCTCTACCCCGCCACTCACATCTACGGCATAAGGCTGTACTTGTTTTATAGCTAAACCAACGTTATCTGCAGTTAAACCACCAGCCAAAATCAGTGGCATACGCATATTTTTAGGTATTAAATTCCAATCAAACTGATGTCCAGTGCCACCATAAGCTGCTTCAGAATAAGTATCTAACAACAAGGCTTTTGCACGCTTAAACTCAACTTCGTATTGTAACAAATTTGTGTCAGGCTTAACGCGAATAACCTTGATGTATGGTAATTTTATTCTTTCGCACTCTGTCGCAGTTTCATCACCATGAAACTGTAAAACATCTAATTTAACTTGCGCCAAAATGGCCTCAATCTCGGCTTGTGATGCATTAACAAACAAACCCACCACTGTTACAAATGGCGGTATTGCAGCCACAATTTTTTGTGCTTGCTCAATACTTACAAAACGTGGGCTGGGTGCATAAAACACTAATCCAATGGCATCTGCACCGGCATTTATGGCACAAAGCGCATCTTCTACACGTGTAATACCGCAAATTTTGACTCTGGTTCTAGTATAAGTGTTCATTTTATTAGCCTATCTTAATCACTCACAATTGTCAGTTAAATAAGCGTTTTCAGTTAAATAACTACAGCGATTAAATAATACTAAGGCCACGCTGCGTGTTGGGCAATTCAAATTTTGAATCATAGCTAACCCCAGTTAAATACAAGCCGTTAGGTGAAAATGTAGGTGGCGCTAGCGTGCGATCTTTATGCAAGAGTAAATCTTTAA
This sequence comes from Methylotenera sp., assembly GCA_031373695.1. GTDB lineage: Bacteria > Pseudomonadota > Gammaproteobacteria > Burkholderiales > Methylophilaceae > Methylotenera_A. Next base: position 4,642 of record JANMNC010000024.1, read on the forward strand.
TCTTATCTGGGGCATATTTTCCGTTGCCCACATAAATAAGTGCGCCCACCATATTACGTACCTGATGCTGCAAAAAAGCGTTAGCAGAAAAATTAAAGATCATTAATTCCTGATAAGCCTGAATTGTGGCGACTTTTAAATGCCTGATAGGCGAGTTTGCTTGGCATTCACTGGCACGAAACGCGCTAAAATCATGCTCACCCTGTAAGTAAGCAATGCCTTCCTGCATGGCTGCTAGGTTTAATGGCAGGTGATACCAGCCTGCTTTGTCTGCGTTAATTGCAGGCGCCGTGGCTTGATTAGCTAATAAATATTGATAGCTGCGCAAAGTAGCAGAAAATCGCGCATGAAAATCGTCGGCTACATTTTTAGCCCACAAAACCCGCACCGTTTTTGGCAAAAATGCGTTCACTCCACGCACCCATGCTGTAATTGGCCTTGTAACTTCGCTATCAAAATGCACCACTTGCATAAGCGCATGCACCCCAGTATCGGTGCGGCCCGCCGCATGTATTCTAACAGCATGCCCAGCAAGCAATAGAATAGCGGCTTCCAGGGCATCTTGCACGCCACACAAGTTAGGCTGACTTTGCCAGCCACAATAATGTGCGCCGTCATACTCTACCCCTAAGGCAATGCGCATCATATATACGCCTTTAGCATCAGGCTAATCAACACAAAAATCAGTATTAAAATTAACAGAATATCAAGCTTATTAAATTGCGGCGCTTCAAACACAATCACCATCTCAGCTTGTTTTTCATCCTCAAAATTTAAGGCAGTCATATTTTTTAATCGGCTCATTAAGTCTATTCGGCCATAACTCGTGTTTTGAGACTCTACATAATGCAAAGTAAGCCATAACCTTGCTGCGAAACGCTCCACCTTAAAACCCAAACATTTAAGCGGCGAAAATAACACATAAAAGCCCGCAATCAACTGCTGCTTGGTGTTAGCCGCTAGTATTAGTGACAGCGCAGCTAGCGTAGTAATAATTCTGATGGTTTGATCAAAACCTGCTAGTAAACCTTCATAGGTAGGGCTAACGGTAAAAGGCCAGCCCTGCAAATGTTCACCTGGTGTATTAAATGAAAATATCAGCAGCATCACTAAAAAAAACCACTTTAAGCGTTTGATTAAGCGAAAAAATTGATTGGTTTTAAATGTTAATAATCCAGCAACTAATAACATGGCAATAATTAGCATTAATGGTGTGCTTAAGTTATTGAGCATAACTGCCAGTACAAAAAAACTGAGCAACTGCGAAATAATATTAACTTTTAACATATTTTGGCTGATTTTTTACTAATGACACAGGTACTTACACATTTAAAATTGGAAGGTGTAAATAAAAAAACCGAGCATTAAGCCCGGCTTTTTTAACACAAACCATATCAGGCTAGTTTTGCCAAGATCTCTTGCGCACGCTTACGCTGATTTGCACTGCCTTCTTTCATAACCTCATCCAACATTTCTTTAGCGCCTTCAACGTCATCCATTTCAATGTAAGCTGAAACCAAGGCTAATTTTGTGTCTATTTCAATTGGGTCGTCAGCCGATATTGTCATACTATCAACAGTTGCTTGGTTGTCATCCATGTCTAGTGTGATTGATGACAAATCAAAACTATTGGCCTCGCCTAAATTTTCTTCAACATAATTAGCAGCATCTGGTGTAACAGTAGTAATGTCAAAATTGAAATCACTATCAAGCTCGGCATCATTCACTTCGAATTGACCAACCAAAGTTGAGTCCGCAGTCACTTCAAGCTCGTCTGTCACATCTAAACTTGGGAAAGATAAGTCGGGCACATCATTACTAGTTACTGAAAATGACTCTTGAGCAATGGTATCTATATTCTGCGCTTCGTTATCGGCGCTAAAACTCAAGGCACTTAAGGTGTCATCAAGTACAGGCTTAACGGCTACCAGTGGCTCTTGTCTTGATATTTCAAACGCCGCCATGTTGATACTTGGCATGGTGTGGGTAAATTCAGTACTTGCTGGTACTTCTTCTTCTGTGTCAGCAGTAAAGTCGCCAAAATCAAAATTCAAACCGTCGTCATCTTTAGCAGCTGTAGTTTCTGGTTCTGGTGCAACACTTACTAACGGCATGTCTAACGCTGTATTCTCTGCCACCATCTCAGCACTATTTTCAACATCAACCGCCGCTGCAGACAATGTCTCAGGTGCGGCCTCTAATGCATCTAAATCTAGATCAAATGCATCTTTAGTATCTGTTGAAGAGGCGTAGTTTTGTACCAGCGCATCGTTATCGAACGAGAAATCCAAATCAGATTCACTGGCTATTGCTGAATCTGAAAAATCATTGGCATCTAACTGCGCGCCAGAGCTAGCAGCATTTACGCCAGCATTGCCAGAAGATGCTTTAACCTGATAAAGCGGATTACTTGGCTCTAGCTTGATACCAATTTCGGCCACTTTAGCCCAAGTTGGGTCTTCTGCACCTAATGACGTATAAAGCTCACCAGCAATTGTCTCAAAAGCTGAAACGTTTTTGCTTGAGGCATACATTTCAAGTAATTTAAGGTGCAGCTCATAGCGCTTGGGCTCTTTAGTAATCGCATCTTTTAAGATTTCTTCAGCCTGAGCATCACGTCCATAAGCCATATAGACTTCTGCTTCTGCAATTGGGTCTACATCGTTGGTATCTATCATGCCGCCGTTGGCACTTTGTGAGAAATCTGTTAAAAACGAGGTATCGCCCGTATCAACATTAGTGCCCGATGTGTTTCCAAATACAGTGTTGGCTTTTAAACCACCCGATGTCATGATGCCTTGTTCAAAATCTGCTAAATTACGTTTGCGCTTATTACGCAAAAACATCCAACCACCACCAAGCAAAGCAAGTAGACCAGCACCACTACCCAACAATGGCAAATCTAAGCCGTCTAAAAAGCTAGTTTCTGCAACTGGCTCAGGTGCAGCTTGCACAGGAGGCTTCTTTGGCGGCTCAACCGCTACAGGCACTTCTGTAACTACTGGGGCTTCAGCCACAGGCTCAGCCGGAACAATAGCCACCGGTTGTTCTGCTTGGGCAAGTTCAACTGGTTTTGTTGCGTCAGCATTGGCTTTCGCACTATCAGCAGCAGCTTGCATTTCAGCCTGCTTTTGCATATCAGACATTGCGCCACTTTTAATAGCCAATAGTTTTTGCATATCTTCTATTTGCTTTTCAAGCGCAGCCGTTCTATCTTGGGCCTCTTTTACGCTTTTTTCGCGTGCTGTGTTTTCTTCTTGTAAGGCTGCAATTTTTGCCTGCAATACTTTTATATCACCTGAAGCGCCCTGCTTTGTACTTTCGCTTTCGCCAGAAGAAAGCTTAACCACATCTTTTGCGCCTATTGCAGCAGGCGCTGATTTGTCTTCAGCCGCACTCTTAATTTTACCACCCGCAGATTGCGCATCTGTTTCTGTGTCGCTTGGTGCCGATTCTGCAACGATGCCAGCTAATTTATTACGATATGCGTTCCAATTGGCAGATTGCACTTTCACTTCTTTGGAGGCATCTTGACGCGCAATACCAGTTAATTCTTGTTCTGATGGTTGGCGAATAATCTTGCCAACTTTTAATCGATTCATATTTTTTGCATCAAATGCATCTGGGTTAGCTTGATATAAACCTACCAACATTTGATCCAAACTAACGCCTTCTGGCTTCATGCTTTGCGCTATTTTAGCTAGACTATCGCCACGCTGGGTCATGTATTCTTGGCCAGATACGTCCGATGAACCATCATTAACCATTACTTCTGTAGGTTGACTTTTAGCGCGGCGTTTTGATTTTTTAATTCCACTAGGTGCATCAGCCATTTGTGTATCATTAGCTGTGCTGCTAGGCTTAATCATTGGTGCTTGAGTCGTTTGTGCAGCCCCTGAATTAGTATCTGCTTCGCCAGTGTAACCGGGCGGGTCGAGCAAAACTGTGTATTCGCGTAACAAACGGCCTGATGCCCAATCTACTTGAATGAGCATATCTAAAAATGGCTCACTAATTGGTTGGCTAGATTTTAATTTTAAAATGGGGGCGCCACTAGAATTTTTAGCGACTTCAACTTTGATGGTGTTGTGTGATGCTGGCTTTTCAATACCTTGAACGGTATACGCCTCTTCTGAAGCAATAGCGGCAATAATGCTATTTAGCTCTTCTGGGGTAACTGATAGAAGTTCAATGTCTGCTACAAGCGGCTCACCCAAGCCAGAACTTACATTAAGCTTGCCTAATCCCGCTGCAAATACTGTTATAGGCAACAATGCCATGCATAATGCAACTGTTATTTGCTTTAATTTTGAGTTGTGCACTATCCCACCCTTAAATATTAACTAAATATCGCAATAACAAAAATAACATCAATTAGTTAGAGTTGCAAGCTCATAACGCACATTATATGTATTAGCTATGTGATTGTTAGTGCTTGTTGTTGGTTTTTATTCACGTTTTTTAAAATTGATTAGCATTAACGCGTAATCAGTATACGCAACATACGTCTTAATGGCTCAGCGGCACCCCATAATAGCTGGTCGCCTACTGTAAAAGCAGACAAATATTCGCTACCCATGCCAAGCTTGCGCAAACGCCCAACTGGCGTAGTTAAAGTGCCAGTAACCGCTGCAGGTGTTAGTTCACGCATGCTGGCTTCGCGCTCATTAGGAATAACTTTTGCCCATTGGTTCGCCTCAGCCAACATTTGACTAATTTCGTCTAGCGGCACATCTTTTGTAAGCTTGATGGTTAACGCTTGGCTGTGACAACGCATGGCACCAATGCGCACACACAAACCATCAATTACAATAGGATTAGCGTCGCGACCTAATATTTTATTCGTTTCAACGCCGCCTTTCCATTCCTCTTTGCTTTGACCATTACCCAAATCTTTATCAATCCAAGGTATCAAACTGCCTGCAAGTGGCACACCAAAATTGGCGGTAGGAAAGTTAGCATCGCGCAGTGTGCCCGCCACTTCGCGGTCTATATCTAAAATTGCTGATGCGGGGTCTTTTAAAAAGTTGCTAGCGACTCTATGTGCCTCACCCATTTGGTTAAGCAGCTCTCGCATATTTTGTGCGCCAGCGCCCGATGCCGCTTGGTAAGTCATTGAAGTGGCCCACTCAACCAAATTAGCTTTAAATAACCCGTTTAAAGCCATTAGCATTAGCGAAACCGTGCAATTACCGCCCACCCAATTATTACTACCTTTATGTAGCGCATCTTCAATAACATGCATATTGACAGGGTCTAGCACAATCACCGCATCATTTTCCATGCGCAAAGTTGATGCGGCGTCAATCCAATGCCCTGTCCAGCCTGCATTTCTTAGCTTTGGAAATATTTCGCTGGTGTAATCGCCACCTTGGCATGAAATTATCGCGTCCATTTTTTTCAGTTCAGCAATATTCATCGCATCTTTTAGCGGCTCAGAATCTTTACCAACATGAGGTGCCCTGCCACCCACTTGTGAGGTGGTAAAAAACTGTGGCTCAATTAATGCAAAATCACCCTCTTCAACCATGCGCTGCATAAGCACAGAGCCCACCATACCGCGCCAACCAACTAAGCCAACTTTAAGCATTTTCAACGATCCTAATTATTCTTATACCAAATTAAGCTAGAGCAGCAACAACTGCGTCGCCCATCTCACTACATTTTACTTTAATTGTACCTTCAGTCCAAATATCAGCCGTCCTGTAGCCCAATACCAGAGCGGCTTTCACGGCATGCTCAATTTTAACTGCATTTACTTCATCGTTAAAAGTGTAACGCAACATCATGGCTACAGATAGTATAGTCGCCAAAGGGTTTGCAATATCTTTACCTGCAATATCAGGCGCAGAGCCATGGCTAGGCTCATACATGCCTTTATTACTTGCATCTAGTGACGCAGATGGCAACATGCCAATAGAGCCAGTTAGCATTGAAGCCTCATCCGACAAAATATCACCAAAAATATTACCCGTCACCATCACATCAAATTGTTTAGGTGCACGAATCAACTGCATAGCAGCGTTATCCACATACATATGGCTAAGCTCAACTTCTGGATACTCGGCAGATAATTCAATCATCACTTGGCGCCATAATTCAGTTGTTTCTAGTACGTTGGCTTTATCAACAGAACACACCTTTTTGTTACGTTTCATTGCAATGTCAAATGCCACACGGCCAATACGGCGAATCTCAGATTCGTTATAGCGCATGGTATTAATACCTTCGCGCTCACCATTTTCTAGTGTGCTAATGCCGCGTGGTTGGCCAAAATAAATATCGCCAGTCAGCTCGCGAATAATCATTAAGTCTAAGCCTGAAACCACTTCTGGCTTAAGCGTTGAAGCACCCGCTAATTCAGGATAAAGCAAAGCTGGGCGTAAATTAGCAAACAAATTAAGCTCTTTACGAATGCGCAATAAACCGCGTTCTGGCCGTAAATGACGCTCTAATTTATCGTACTTCCAATCACCAACTGCGCCTAATAATACCGCATCAGAATCTTTGGCCAGCTGCAATGTTGCTGCTGGCAAAGGGTCTCCCGCCGCCTCATAACCCGCACCACCAATTGGTGCTTCTGTTAGCTGCAAGTCTTTGATGTTGAGTGCTTTTAACACCTTAACTGCTTGGGTAACAATTTCTGGACCTATGCCATCACCAGGCAATATTGCTAATTTCATACTTCAATTCACTTTCAAAAACACTGCCACAGAGAGCACAGAACTCACAGAAAAAAACATCAAACAACTGAATCTAAATAAAATTTAGATTTTTAGCTTTTGATTTTCTCTGTGAGCTTGGTGTCGTCTGTAGCTAAAATTTAGTTAAACAGCCACGGCTGCACTGTTTTATGTTTGGCTTCAAATGCTTTTATTTTATCTTGTTGCTGCATGGTTAAACCAATGTCATCTAGGCCATTTAATAGGTTATGTTTACGTACTTTATCTACTTCAAACCCATACGATACGCCACTAGGCGTGGTAACCATTTGTGCTTTTAAATCTACATTCAATTTATAGCCAATATCCACTTCAACTTCTTGAAATAAGCTTTCAACAATTTCAGCAGATAATACAATCGGCAACATGCCATTTTTGAAGCAGTTATTAAAGAAAATATCAGCAAAACTAGAGGCGATAACCACTTTGAAACCAAAATCTTCTAATGCCCAAGGCGCATGTTCGCGACTAGACCCACAGCCAAAATTTTCACGGGTTAGCAACACACTTGCGCCTTGATAACGCGGTAGATTCAATACAAAATCTGGGTTGATTGGACGTTTTGAGTTATCCATACCCGGCTCGCCATGGTCTAGGTAGCGCCACTCGTCAAACGCATTAGGGCCAAAGCCTGAGCGCTTAATAGACTTTAAAAATTGCTTTGGAATAATCGCATCAGTATCTACATTAGCTCGATCTAACGGGGCGACTAAACCATTTAACTGCGTAAAAGCTTGCATAATATTTTCTTGGAGTTTGTGCTAACTTGCACAATTAATAACTATTAATTGGTTGATTTTTGAATGGCTTCGCCACCTTTTTCAATATCTTTTCCTACACCACTTATTGTGTTGCAAGCGCTTAATGTAAAGCACACTAATAATAACAATGCCGATAATTTACCTAGTGAATTCATACTAACTCCTTATTTAAAAAACGATTAAAAATCATAAAGTGCGTACATCTACAAAATGCCCCGCCACGGCCGCAGCAGCGGCCATTTCAGGACTAACCAAATGCGTGCGGCCACCTTGGCCTTGCCTGCCTTCAAAATTACGATTGCTAGTTGACGCACAGCGTTCACCAGGCAATAACTTATCTGCATTCATAGCCAAACACATGCTGCACCCTGGCTCGCGCCATTCAAAACCTGCAGCTATAAAAATTTTGTCTAAGCCTTCCAGCTCAGCCTGCGCTTTTACCAACCCAGAGCCTGGTACTACTAATGCAAGTTTTACATTAGGTGCAATGTGTTTACCTTTAGCCACAGCTGCGGCAGCACGCAAATCTTCTATACGCGAGTTTGTACAGCTACCAATAAATACTTTATCAATGCTAATGTCACTAATCGGCGTATTGGCGCATAAGCCCATGTAAGCATAAGCGCGCTCCCAATCGGCACGCTGAACTTCATTTTTAGCAGATTCTAAACTTGGTACTTTTCCATCTATGTTCACCACCATTTCGGGAGATGTGCCCCAAGTAACTTGTGGCTTAATAAGTGTTGCATCTAGCATTACCACTTTATCAAACTTTGCGCCTTCGTCACTGTGCAATGTTTTCCAATAGCTAACTGCGTCATCCCACTGACTGGCTTTGGGTGAGAAAGCGCGGCCTTTTACATAATTGATTGTTGTATCGTCTACCGCTATCATACCTGCGCGAGCACCAGCCTCAATCGCCATATTGCATAATGTCATGCGGCCTTCCATTGTTAAACCGCGAATAGCTGAACCCGCAAACTCAATTGCATAACCATTGCCGCCTGCTGTACCTATTTTGCCAATAATCGCTAACGCCACATCTTTAGCGGTTATGCCACGACCCAATTCGCCATCTACCAACACTTGCAATGTTTTAGATTTTTTTTGTACTAAACACTGTGTTGCCATCACGTGCTCGACTTCTGACGTACCAATGCCATGCGCCAATGCACCAAATGCGCCATGAGTACTTGTATGCGAATCACCGCAAACCACGGTCATGCCAGGCAAAGTTGCGCCTTGCTCTGGGCCAATCACGTGCACAATACCTTGGCGCAAGTCATTCATTTTAAATTCTGTAACGCCATGCTCTACACAATTGTCATCTAAAGTTTGTACTTGCAAACGCGAGACTGGGTCTGCAATACCGGCTACACCTGTACTTCTATCAGTGGTTGGCACGTTATGATCTGGCACAGCCAATATTGAACCAACACGCCACACTTTTCTATTGGCAAGCTTTAAGCCTTCAAACGCTTGTGGGCTGGTAACCTCGTGCACCAAATGACGGTCAATATAAATCAACGCAGTGCCGTTTTCTTCATGCACCACGTGGCTATCGAACAATTTATCGTAAAGCGTTTTTGCTACCATTTTAATACCTGCTAAATAAATCTTAAACTAAAGGCTAATCTCTAAAATTACCAAACTGTAACGGAAAATCTGTCACATTTTTTTTGCAAAAAGCGATAGCCTCTTGAAGTAAATCACGTTTTGCACCGTTAACTCTGACCTCATCGCCCTGAATACTTGCTTGCACTTTCAAGCCAGAATCTTTAATCAGCTTAGCAATTCGTTTAGCTAAGTCGCTATCGATACCAGCGCGAATCTTAAGTTCTTGCTTAACTTTATTACCGCCAACTTTTTGTACATCTTTATGTTCTAGGCGCTTGGTAGAATCTGGCTCTTTTTTCTCCATGCCAGGCAGCAAAATATCTTTAATTTGATCAAGCTGAAAATCATTATCACCAAACAAGGTAATTAGATTATCTTTTTCGTTAAGCTCTACCTTGGCCGAGGTACCTTTAAAATCATAACGATTTGTAATTTGCTTACCAGCGGTATCAATCGCATTTTTCAACGCAACCATATCAACTTCAGAACTTATATCAAAACTTGGCATATTCTTTTCTCAATCTTTCAAGCTAAAGTAGCACTAGGCGCAACCGCGAAAAAAGTACAAATAGCACGAAGAGCGTTTGCAACAATGCAATACTAAGCAATCTTTATTCAAAATGACAAACGTAATCAAGCATTTCGGTTACTTCTATATCAAAACTTGAGTTTCCTGGCACAGTAAATTTCTCGCCTGCACCGTAAGTTTTCCAAGCCTCTTCGCCTTTTAAACGCACTTTACAGCTACCTAAATTAACTTCCATTAGCTCTGGTGCCGTTGTGTTAAAAGTTAAGCTACTAGGAAAAATAACGCCTATGGTGCTGCGTGTGCCGTTTGGCAACAGCACGGTGTGGCTAACGCATTTGCCGTCAAAATACACATTGGCTTTTTTCTTTACGCTTACATTATCAAACTGTGCCATTTAATTTTCCTCTTCAATTTTAGTTTCGTCATACTGAAGCTTTATCAGAAGTACCCTCTGCAAACTGGATTCTTTGGCTGATAAATTCTCACCTCAAAATGACGGTTTAGTTTTTTTAATTACTTTATTTTATGCTTTATTTTTAACTCGTAAATTTGCTGCAATGCGCATTCTTAAAGCATTGAGCTTAATAAAGCCACCTGCGTCTTTTTGATCATACGCGCCTTTATCATCCTCAAAAGTGGCGATAGATGAATCAAATAGCGAATCGGTTTTACTATCGCGCCCAGCAACAATCACATTGCCTTTATACAATTTTAAACGCACCCAGCCGTTTACGGTTGTTTGCGTATGGTCTATCAAAGTTTGCAGCGCCAATCTTTCTGGGCTCCACCAGTAGCCGTTATAAATCATGCTGGCATAACGCGGCATTAAATCATCTTTTAAATGCGCCACTTCTCTATCTAAAGTAATACTTTCAATAGCACGGTGCGCTTTTAACATAATGGTGCCGCCTGGCGTTTCGTAACAGCCGCGCGACTTCATGCCTACATAACGATTTTCAACCAAATCTAGCCGACCAATGCCGTGTTTACCGCCTAATTTATTCAAATGTGCTAACAAATCATGTGGCTTCATGGCCTCGCCGTTTAAACTTACTGGGTCGCCATTTACATATTCAATATCTAAGTACTCTGCTGCATCTGGCGCTGCTTCTGGCGACACTGTCCAACGCCACATGCTATCTTCAGCCTCAGCCGCTGGGTTTTCTAAATGGCGGCCTTCAAAACTGATGTGCAGTAAATTAGCATCCATTGAATAGGGGCTGCCGCCTTGTTTATGCTTCATCTCAACTGGAATATTATGCTTTTCAGCATATGCCATCAATTTTTCGCGGCTTAACAAATCCCACTCGCGCCATGGTGCAATAATTTGAATATTTGGATTAAGCGCATATGCGCCCAACTCAAAACGTACTTGGTCGTTGCCTTTACCCGTTGCGCCGTGCGAAATAGCGTCAGCGTTTGTTTCACGGGCAATTTCAATTAAACGTTTGGCAATTAATGGTCGCGCGATGGATGTGCCTAGTAAATATTCGCCTTCGTAAACTGTATTGGCGCGAAACATAGGAAACACGAAATCACGCACAAACTCTTCACGCAAATCGTCAATATAAATTTCTTTAACACCTGCAGCTTTGGCTTTACTGCGTGCAGGCTCAAGCTCTTCACCCTGACCTAAATCAGCGGTAAAAGTCACCACTTCGCATTGGTATTCATCTTGTAGCCATTTTAAAATTACAGAGGTATCTAAACCACCTGAATAGGCTAGTACTACTTTTTTAACGTTTTTAATTTCTGCACTCATTCTTTAAATTCTTTCTAAACTTAACTCTTTTTTAAAACTAAACTTTACCCAATAACAAATATTCCATTAACGCTTTTTGCACATGAAGCCTATTTTCTGCTTCATCCCAAACTACGCTTTGTGGACCGTCAATCACGTCACTGGCAACCTCTTCACCGCGATGCGCAGGTAAACAATGCATAAATAGCGCATCTTTATTGGCTGCACGCATCATGTCGCTATCTACTTGCCAATCAGCAAAGTCTTTCAAGCGCTCTTCGTTTTCCGCCTCAAAGCCCATGCTAGTCCATACATCGGTTGTTACCAAATCTGCACCCTTGGCAGCATCCATTGGGTCTGCAAAGGTTTCAAAATGATCATTGCCATATAAATTGGCACGTTCTGGCTCAACTTCATAACCTGGCGGTGTTGACACATGTACGTTAAAGTCTAACATTTCTGCCGCTTGTAGCCATGTATTACACACATTGTTGCTGTCGCCAATCCAAGCCACTGTTTTGCCTTTGATGCTTAAAATATCGCCACCACGATGCTCAATAAAGGTAAAAATGTCAGCCAAAATTTGGCAGGGATGATATTCGTTAGTAAGGCCATTAATAACGGGTACACGAGAGTTTGCCGCAAAACGCTCAATAATTTCTTGCTCAAAGGTGCGAATCATCACAATATCTGACATACGAGAAATAACTTGCGCAGCATCTTCTACGGGTTCGCCACGGCCCAGTTGTGAATCACGTGTATTTAAATAAATGGCCGAGCCGCCAAGTTGGTGCATGCCTGCTTCAAACGATAAGCGAGTGCGCGTACTCGCTTTTTCAAAAATCATCACCAGTGTACGGTCTTGCAAAGGCCAGTATTGTTTATAGGCTTTAAACTGCGCTTTTATCCAAGCTGCGCGCGCAAATATATGATTAAGTTCTTCTGTACTTAAATCGTTAAACTGCAAAAAATGTTTAATAGCCATAATGGTTTTTATAGTTGTTTTGTAGTTGTTTTGTAGTTATTTATTAGCCGATTGGTTTAAAAACTGTTTAATTAATACCGATAAGCGCTCTACCAACTCAAGCGATTCAGCCTCATTTATCACCAATGGCGGTAACAAACGCACCACTTTTTCGGCCGTCACATTAATCAATAATTTAGCATCTAGGGCTATTTTTACCAGATCGCCACAAGGCCTATCTAGCTCAATACCAATCATTAAACCAGCATTACGCACCACAACTACGCCTTTAATATTAGCAAACTCAGCCTTAAAACTTTCGCGCATTAAATCGCCCATTTTCTGTGCGTTTTCACGTAAATTTTCTTCATTAATCACTTTTAAAGTGGTTAAGCCTGCAGTGGTCGCCAATGGGTTTCCACCAAAAGTAGAGCCATGTTTACCATAAACAAAGGTTTCTGCCGCAACGCCTTTAGCTACACATGCACCAATGGGCACGCCAGATGCCAAGCCTTTTGCCAAGCTCATCACATCTGGAATAATACCAGTATGCTGAAATGCAAACCAAGTACCTGTGCGTCCTATGCCGCTTTGCACCTCATCCATCATTAGCAACCAACCGTTATCGTCACACACTTTACGCAAGCCTTGAAAATAGGCTGCCATATCTGCCGGCACATGCACGCCACCTTCGCCCTGCACGGGCTCGACTAAAATAGCTACCACGTTATTTTTACGTGATGCAATTTGTTTAATCGCCTCTAGATCATCGTAAGGCACACGAACAAAACCAGAAACAAGCGGCTCAAAGCCTGCTTGCGCTTTGCGATTACCAGTTGCGGAAAGGGTTGCCATGGTGCGGCCATGAAAAGCACGCTCCATTACAATAATTTCAGGGTTTTCAATGCCCTTATTATGCCCATAAAGCCGCGCTAACTTAATGCTGGCCTCATTTGCTTCGCAACCAGAGTTGCAAAAGAAAACTTTATCCATGCCTGATATTTCAGCCAGCTGATCGGCTAGCGCTTCTTGCTCAGCAATATGATAATAATTTGACACATGAATTAGTTTAGCAACTTGCTCGCTAATAGCTTTAACTAACTTTGGGTGCGCGTGGCCAAGACCATTAACCGCTACACCAGATAGCGCATCTAAATATTTATTGCCCTGCTCGTCCCATAGCCAAGCCCCTTCACCATGCGTGAAAGTCACTGGTAGACGACTATAGTTGTTCATTAAATGTGACATAGCTTTTTTATTACTCAATATCTAAAATAAAAACGGCGGCTAAGGCCGCCGTTGAAGCCTTACAAATTACTACAATCCAAGAGCAGAGCGATGACTTAAGCCGTTTGCCATGAAAAATAACATAGGGATAGACAGCATTAAGTTAGTACGCGACGCCAACATAGCCACGCGGCGCGCCTTGGCTTTTACTTCATCGGTTGCTGGCACAAAACCTAAAATTTTCTTTTGGTTTGGCCAAATAAAATGCCAAACATTAAACAACATAATAGTGCCAAGCCATGCACCAATACCAATGCCTTCATAGCCGTTACGCAGCATAAAGGCATCCATAAAACCAGCACCTAACAACCACGCGCCTGCCACCCAAGTTGCCACTGCCGACCAGCGAAACCAAAGCAAGGCACGTGGTGCAACGTGTTTTGTAATTCCAGCGGCTGTGCCATCTGCTGCTGCATCTTTAAGTGCAGCCATTTGTACTAAATTAAAATAATATAACAACCCAATCCATGTGATACCAAATACCACATGTAACCAGCGGGCGATGCCAGGCATAAGTGCTTCCATTTTATACCCCCGCCACTAAAAAGTTTTTAAGAAAAACCACCAATATTACGGTGAGTATTAGGCCAGAAATAATGGTACCTGCAATTGATTCTAATGGATTTTTCATTGCACTCGCTCCTTGGTAGATTGTAATTATTATATTTAATTCGAGATTAGCGCAAAAGCCGCAATTTAGCAAGATTTAAAGCGCATTTTAGGGCGAAAATCTCGCTAATTACAGTTTTGTTTAGCCTGTAAAAAAGGCTTTATGCGCAGCTGTGTATCGGGGTGCGATGACAGCATTTCGCTAACAACATTTTGATTGGCCGAACTTTTACTTTCGGGCGTTTTAGTGCTTGGGTTTTCGCTTTGCTGATTTTTTGATTGAGGCAATTGGTTACCTTCAGCTTTATCGACTGATGATTGTGTTTGCAAACGTAATAAAATATCGGCAAATGCACGCGGAGGCAAACAAGCGCTTTGTAAGGCATTTAGTGCGAAGTTATCGGCTTCTAACTCGTGTTCGCGCGAATATTGCATTTGCATTAAAACAGCAGGTAAGCCAGAGGCTACAGTACTAACATCACCCGTTATAGACGCTAAAATTAAGCCAGCTAACACGCCTTGCAAACTCTGTCTAAATGCATGACGCTGTCTGACATGGCCTAACTCGTGCGCCAATACAGCTACAATTTCGTCATCACTTTTGGCAAGCTTTATTAGCTCATC
>JANMNC010000108.1:0-16866 GCA_031373695.1 Methylotenera sp.
GTTATAAAAACCGCAAGTGCTAAAAAAAATATGGTTGAAGGTGAAGACGACAGAGAAGAGCTGCCAGCTAGACTCAAAGTAATTCTAGATGGCTTGTTTGAAGTGATAGATACTTACCAACCTAGCCAAGTGGCAGTTGAAAAAGTATTTGTGAATGTAAACCCGCAATCCACTCTATTATTAGGGCAAGCGCGTGGGGCGGCAATTAGCGCAGCGGTGATACGCAATTTAACTGTGGCAGAATATACTGCCTTGCAAGTGAAGCAGGCTGTGGTTGGCAACGGCCACGCGCAAAAAGAGCAAGTGCAAGAAATGGTAAAACGATTGCTGAGTTTGCCTGGAACACCAAGCCCAGATTCGGCAGATGCGCTTGCATGTGCAATATGCCACGCACATGGCGGGCAGGGTTTAGGTAAGCTGGCTACTGCAGGTTTTCGAGTTAAAAATGGCCGCCTTGTTTAAAATCATTCTATCGTCACGATGCGGCGTTGCGAATTTAATTTTGTAGACTTACATACAAACTCGTATGCGCGTCCATAAAACCAAATCCACGCCTTGCCTCGTTTAGCTATATTGATTTTAAAAGTTGTTCCTTTCATATTATATAGATAAGTAAAAAAAATGATTGCACGCCTAAACGGGATTCTGATTGAAAAAGCGCCACCGCAAGTGGTGATTGATTGTGCAGGCGTAGGCTATGAAGTGGAAGTGCCGATGAGCACTTTTTACAATCTGCCAGAAATTGGCACAAAGGTACAATTGCTGACATATATGGTGGTGCGTGAGGATGCGCAATTGCTGTATGGTTTTGGCAGTGAGCAAGAAAAAAGTACGTTTAAACAGTTGCTTAAAGTGAATGGTATTGGTGCAAAATCAGCGCTATCTATTTTAAGTGGTGTCAGTATTGAGGACTTAATTCAAGCTGTTAATTTACAAGAAGTCGCGATGTTAACGCGCATTCCAGGTATTGGAAAAAAGACTGCTGAGCGTTTATTGCTTGAGCTTAAAGATAAATTTTCAATTAATGGTGTGAGTAGCGTCGGTGCAGCGCAACCGAAATCGGCAACCAGCGATATATTAAATGCGTTAATAGCATTGGGTTATCACGATAAAGAAGCACTTAGCGCAATCAAATTGTTGCCTAAAGACCTCTCAGTCGCTGAAGGTATTAGGCAATCGCTTAAGTTGCTATCTAAATCTAGCTAGATAAGACAACCCGTTATTTCGTAGTAATGGTGCAATATAATATTGCATAATTAATTGTTTTTTAACAATTAATTATTATATTTTATAAATAGCACTACATTCTAGTATCCCCTGTTTGGAGTATAGCCAAGCCTTTCTGTGCACTGTTATTGTGCGGTTGTTATAAATATCTTAACAATCAGTGAGGAGCGCAGTATGTTTTTAAATATAAAATCAAAGAAAATAATACCAATAAAAATATCACCTAAAAAACTATTCTTAATAGTTGCTAGTACGCTTAGTGTAAGCCTGTATGTAAGTGTTGGCTTTGCCGATACTGTTAATGCAAGGTTTCCACATTTTCCAAATAATAAAGATCATGTGTTTACACGCATGTTTAAAACTTTGCCAGCCTTTGCGCCCCCAAGCGATACCTACCGCATAGGTGTTCAACAAATGGGTGCCAAAGGCGGCATTATCGATGCTAACGATAATTTAACTGACCCAATTCAGTCAATTATCAACCAACCTGTATTTAGTCCTAATAATCCTGATAACCCTAACATGACGGCAGGTGTTACTTTTTTTGGTCAGTTTTTAGATCACGACATTACTTTGGATAAAAAATCCGAATTAATGAAAAAAGCGAACCCCAGAAAAACCGTTAACTTTCGTACAGCCGCTTTTGATTTAGATAGTTTGTATGGCAATGGCCCAGCAGGTTCGCCAGAAATTTACGATAAAAGCTCTGGCTTTGTTAAGTTTATTGTAGAGGCTATTCCTGGATCTGAAGCGGTTTCGCGTAACGGCGCTACCCGCTATGATTTACCGCGTGATGCAGATGGCGATGCAATTGTGGCCGAAAGCCGCAACGATGAAAACATTATTCTTTCGCAGTTTCATTTGGCCATGCTTAAGTTTCACAACGCAGTCACCGATCAATTAATTGCACAATATGGTAATGATGCTTCTCAGGCTAATCGTATTTTTCGCGAGGCACAACAAACTGTACGCTGGCATTATCAATGGATTATTTTGAATGAGTTTTTACCACAAACAATAGGCCAAGATCGCGTAAATACAATATTAGCAAAAACAGCGATGACCTATGATTTAAACGATACTGACAATTATCATCATGTAGGCCACGGCCCGCATGCCATTAAAACACCGCGCATTCCCATTGAGTTTTCAGTTGCAGCGTATCGATTTGGCCATTCACAAGTACGCCCAAGTTACCGCGTAAACTTTGGGCCAACTGGTGGATCGCCGTTTTTTGCTTTTGTTTTTGACGACAGTATTGATGGCAACCCAGCAGACCCAGCAGACATGCGTGGTGGCGTACGTGCGCCACGTCGTTTTATTGATTGGCAAACATTTTTTAACTTTGGTGATGGCTTATTTAGGCCTAACAAACGTATCGATTCTAAATTATCGTCACCACTAATGTTGTTGCCTGGCGTTAAATCAGCATTACCTGGCATGCCAAACGATGGTGAGCAATCATTGGCATCGCGCAATTTAATGCGGCATGTTAATTTTGGTATTCCGTCTGGCCAAGCCATTGCTAGAAAAATTGGTGTGCCAGTACTAACGCCAGTGCAACTAGCCGATGTAGCGCCATATGGCTTAGAAAAATCAACACCACTTTGGTTTTATGTATTAAAAGAGGCCGAAGTAATGGAAAGCGGCTTACGTCTAGGGCCTGTGGGTTCACACATTGTGGGTGAGGTATTTGTTGGCTTACTTAGAGCTGATAAAACCGCTTATTTACACCACAATGCCAACTGGAAACCTACTTTAGCATCTGAAACTGCAGGTACATTTAAAATGACTGATTTATTACGTTTTGCAGGAGTGGTACCCGCCTTATAAGTATTTAAGTTGCTACTTGCGACATAATATTTTTTAGATTAACCAGCACCTTAAAAGGTCGCCCCTAGATGGGGGTGACCTTTTTTAATGGCTTAAATTAGTTGAGTTAAGTAATTGCTTCCACAGCCTTTATAAACCGCAAACTATAAGTTAGTGCACTAAAGGGGTACAATTTGAAAATATAAAAAATGCTAATAATTAATAGCTTACACATCCTCACCTTATTAAAGGCCTCTGCATGAAAAAATACAATTTTAGAAATTATGCCCTAGCTGGCTTATTTTTAATGATTTTGGTCGCATGTAGCAAGCAAGAGGCTTCGGTCGCACCATCAGAATTGGCAAGATCTGCAGCGCCGCATGCCAAAATGGCGGCTGATTCGCTAGCAGGAGATTCAATTAATGGGGCAGTACAAAGCCTGACTGAAGTGAGTGAGCCTATAGAAAGTGCCGCGAAAAAATACATTGCTTTACGTCATCATTTACAAATTGAAACTGCACCTGAAAAAATGCAAGCCAGTTTTGATGATGCTACCAAGCATTGTGAAGCGCTTAACTGTCAGATGCTAAATGCTAATTTTAATCGTGAAACGCCTTATAGCCCACCATCAGCCAGCTTAAGTGTAAGAGTACCACCCAGAAATGTTGCCATATTTTTATCTGGCTTGGCCAAAAATGGCGAGGTGATGCAGCATGGGCGAGATAGCGAAGATAAAACTAATCAAGTAATTGATGCAGATGCGCGAATCACAAACCTAACCAATTTGAGGGATAGACTTAGGTTGATGTTAAGTGATAAAACAGCTAAGTTTAAAGACATTATTGAAGTAGAGCGTGAGCTTGCCAACACGCAAAGTGAGTTAGATAGCATGATGAGTATGCGTAAAATATTGTCGCTTGAGACGGATTTGGTAGCTGTAAATATTGATTTTGTTGCCTCACAAGGCATTACCGAACAAGGATTTTTTGCACCTGTTGCACGCGCGTTTAAAAACGCAGGTAGCGTAATGATGGAAAGTTTTGGCAGTGTTATTACTTTTGTAATGATGGTGATTCCATGGCTGCTAATTGGGCTTCCCGCTGTTTGGCTAGTACGCAAATATTGGGTAAAAATTAGAACCACCGTGATGGCTCGCGAACGCAGCTAACACCATGAAATGGTTGACTAAAACAGTAATGGCGAAACCACAAACTATAGCAGTGCTTGCACTTGTTTTAGTGAGTGCTAGTTTAGCCGTGCACGCAGAGGAAGCCAGGCAGCGCAATTTATCTGAAGATGATTACATGGGAGATGTGCCGAAAGTGTTGACGGTTTCTAGGCTATCGCAAGCACCAGCTGATGCAGCTGCAGCGGTTACAGTGATTGATCGCGAGACTATTCGCGCCTCTGGTATTGTCGATTTGCCTGAAATTTTTCGCTTAGTACCTGGTTTTTACGTGGGCACAAACGCTGGATATGTTTACAGTACCGATTATGCAGTGAGCTACCATGGCGCTAATTCGGGCTATGCTGGCACTATGCAGGTTATGATTAATGGCCGCTCTGTGTATAGCCCCTTATATGGTGGTGTTAAATGGAGCGAGTTACCTTTAGCCATTGCCGATATTGAGCGTATTGAGGTAACGCGTGGGCCCAATGCAGCTAGTTATGGCGCCAATGCCTATCATGGGGCCATTAATATTATTACCCAAACGCCAGATGGCACACCCAGCAATAGTGTAATTGCCACCCATGGCAACGGCCGTAACGAAGTTTTTTATCGACATACTGGCAAACAAGGCGCGTTAGATTATCGTTTTACTGCAGGTTACAAACAAGATGACGGTTTAGATGATAGAAACGATTTCAAGCGTACCCGCTTTATTAACGCGCAAGCAGATGCACATATTGATCTAACAAATGCCATAGAATTTGAGTTTGGTATAGGCGATGGCGCACGTGGCGAGGGTGATATTGCTAAGGATGCAATTGTATTTTTGCCCCGCACTAAGCAAGCCAATAACTACTACGGTTTAATTCGTTGGCAACACCAAGTTTCTGACAGCAGCGATTTAACTGTGCAGGCTTATCACAGCTACGATAGATCTAACGATCAGACTAGAAGTGTCAATTTACGTCCAATTATTGCAAGCTTCCCAGACCCGTTTGCACCAATATTAGCGGCAGCATTGGTGAATGATGATGTATTTATTAAAAATGAGGTTATTCAAAAACGTACCGACATAGAAGCACAACATACCTTTGCTCTGGGAAGCAATATCCGCGCGGTTTGGGGCGGTAGTATTCGGCAAGATACAATGTATGCACCGTTTTATTTAGATAGTAAAAAAACAGAATATTTTGATTTGCAGCGTTTATTTGGCCATGTGGAATGGCGAGCGCATGAAAAAATCACCTTTAACACAGGTGCCATGATTGAGCATAATGATTTTACAGGCACCGATATTTCGCCGCGTGCAAGTATTAATTTTAAACTACACCCAGACCACACCATAAGGCTAGGTATCTCTAGCGCTTTGCGCACACCTAATTATGTAGAAGAAAAGTTTCAAGATAGGCTGGTTATACCTACTAATTTAGCCAACCCCAATGCGCTAATATTTCAATACCGAGCCAACCCAGGCAATGTACAGCCAGCACAAATTATTTCACGTGAAATTGGCTATTTAGGTAAATTTGGCAATTTTAATTTAGATGCCAGATTGTTTAGTGACCGACTAGATGATGTGATTCGTGATAGTGATAGAACTGATTTTACTGCACCAGCCAATACCTTTTTAATAAACCCTAACGATGTCAGATTTGCTGATAACAACGGTACGGCCGAAATGACGGGTGTTGAGTTTCAAGCCAATTGGCGCATAAGTCGCAAAACAAGATTGTTATTAAATCATGCTTATGTACATATTCGTGAAACGCATCCTAAACTTAAAGTGGAGTATGTAGATTCTATGCCACGCAACACTTTAAGCGCGCTTCTTAGCCACCAGTTTAATCGTCAATGGGATGGTAGTTTTGCCTATTACCAAACGAGTGAAGCCCACCTTTTAGGTGATGGTATGAATGTGGACTTAATTAGAAGGGCAGATGTCAGACTAGCACGACGATTTAATAGTGGCCGTTGGAACGGCGAGGTATCGGCAGTGGTAGAAAACTTATTTAACAACCGCTATGAAGAATTTGCCGATTACAACACGCTTAAAAGGCGTGCACGTATTAATGTCAGGTTAGATTTTTAATTTTAATTTTTTATGCATAGGCAGTAGCTAAACTTGTTCAGTAATCATCACAAAAAAAGTCTTTTTGTTAAACCATTGGTGTCTTTTGCGCTAATGTTAATTTTGTTTGCGCCTTTTTTAGCCCATGCTTATACAGGCATCACCATTGTATTAAGCGCTAACACTCAAATGAATCAAGAGTTTGTAGAACATTTTAGAGAAGAATTAATAGCCACTAAAAATACAGCTTTGCGCGTTAAAGTGATTGATTTGCAAGAAACAGATAAGCTAGTAGTTGCCGAAAATAGTGAGCTGGTAATAGCCCTAGGTATAAGGGCGCTAGATGCGGCCAGTAAATTAAAGCAGAGCACTCCCGTGATTGGTGTATTTACCCCTCTGCCCACTTTTAATACTTTACTTGCATCTAGTCGGCGAGATTTAGGTAATTTTAGTGCCATTGTGCTCGATCAGCCTTATGCAAGGCAAATGTCGTTAATTAAAACTATTTTGCCAGAGGCCAAAAATTTGGGCATATTATTGGGCTCAACGTCATCTCAATATGGTGAATTACTAAAAGAGATTGGCGAACAGAATACCTTTAACGTGGTGGAAGAAAATGTGTCAGATGAATCAGATTTAATTCCTAAACTGAGATTAATATTAGATTCAACCGATGCGTTGATGGCGATTCCAGACCCACTAATTTACTCGCGCGAGACGGCACAGCCTATTTTATTAACTAGTTATCGACACCAAAAACCCGTATTTGGCTACTCACAATCTTATGTGCGCGCAGGTGCATTGGCGGCCGTTTATAGCAGCACTAAACAATTGGCTAAGCAAGCAGCAGAAATTGCAGTGAAATCGCAAGCAGCACCTGGTCTTTTGCCTCCTCCGCAAACACCCAAATATTTCTCTATAGCCATTAATTTTCAAGTAGCACGCTCGCTAAATATACCCATCGTAGATGAGAATTTGCTCTACAAAAAAATGCTAGAAGTTGAGAAACTACAATGAGTAATAATTTAGGCATAAACAACTTAGGTATTAAGTCTAGGGTAATTTTGCTGGGCACTATTCCTGCGCTATTGTTTGCCATTATTTTGGCAGGCTATGCTATCTCTAATGTGTTTGACGTGTTGAATCAATCGTTGCGTGATCGCGGACATATTATTGCCTCGCAACTAGCACCAGCAGCTGAATATGGCGTTATTTCGGGCAACAAGCAAACTTTACAAAAGCTTGTGCAGCAAGCGCTTACTAATGAGCAAGATTTAACAACCGCATTGGTGTTAGATAGCAACGGCAAAGTGCTGGCTTTAAGTGGGCGCGAGTTGCCACAAGCGCTTATCACCAAAATACGCACTGAAAATATTAAAGAATTAAAGCAACCTAAAGGCATTATATTTATCTCGCCCATTGCGCGAAGCTTAGTTGAGATTGACGACTTTACAGGCCAGTTTGGTAGAGAAGAAAACTTCAACCAAACAGATAGCCAACTGCAAATTGGCCAGGTTTATGTAGAGCTAAGCAATCAGACGCTGCAAAATATAAAGCAAGATTTAATAACCAAAATAATTTTAATCGGTTTATTTGGTTTGGTATTAAGCGCATTAATTGCGTGGTGGATAGGCCGCAATATCACTAAGCCTATTCAAGAAATTGCTTTTGCTGTAAATAAAGTAGGTGAAGGCTTGTTTGTTCAAACCATCACTGAGAACTCAAGCGGTGAGTTAAAAACTTTGCAAAAAGGCTTTAACTCAATGTCTAGCAGCCTTAAGCAGGCATATGACTCAATGCAAGATAAAATTAACGATGCCACCAGCATGTTAAGGCATCAGGCCGCGCATGACGATTTAACTGGCTTAATTAATCGCCGAGAATTTGAAACAAGATTAGAGCGCAGCCTAAAAAGTGTGCACGAAAATAATACGCAACACGTTTTTTGCTTTTTAGATCTAGACCAATTTAAACTGGTTAATGATACTTGTGGCCATGCTGCGGGTGATGAATTGCTAAGGCAAATTAGTGTTTTACTAGCCAACAGAATGCGCGATAGAGACACGCTTGCCCGCTTAGGCGGTGATGAGTTTGGCATGCTACTAGAAAACTGTAACTTAGCCGATGCCAACCAAATTACCAATACTGTGCTTAAGTTAGTACACGATTATAGATTTACCTTTGATGACAAAATTTTTAATATTGGCGTCAGTATTGGCTTAGTGGTTGTTAATAGCAGTTTTGAAAGTGTTAGCGAGATTATTCATGCGGCAGATCTAGCTTGTTACTCAGCCAAAAAAGCGGGACGCAACCAAAGCTTTTTGTTTAATGCGGGCGATATTGAAGTAGCGCAAAGGCGCAGCCAAGTAGAAGCCATTTTAGATATTACCGATGAAATTGATGATGAACAATTTATGCTGTATTGCCAGCCAATTGTGCCGCTATCTGCCGATGTTCCGCAGGAGCATCATTATGAAATTTTAATTAGAAAAGTGAGCTTAGACGGCAAAATTATGTTGCCTATCACCTTTATTCCATCAGCAGAGCGCTATCACCTAATGCCCAATATCGATAGATGGGTCATTAAAAACACTTTTGCTGCATACCGTACCTTGCTAAATAAAAGCTTAGAAAAATGCAATTATGTTTTCTCAATTAATTTATCGGGCACGTCTCTTGGTGATAAAAGTTTGCTGGGCTACATCCGCGAGCAACTCGCTATTTACGCTATTCCACCCCAAGCTATTTGCTTCGAAATTACCGAAACCTCAGCAATTGTTAACTTAAAAAATACCATTCATATTTTTACTGCATTACGTAAACTAGGCTGCAGCTTTGCCTTAGATGACTTTGGTAGTGGCATGTCATCGTTTACCTATTTAAAAAATTTCGAGGTTGATTATTTAAAAATAGATGGCTCATTTATTAAAGACATGCACACCAATAAAATAGATCATGCCATGGTGCGCTCTATTCACAGCGTGGCAGAGGCGATGAATATTAAAACAGTGGCCGAATTTGTTGAAAATGAAGCCATATTAAAAGAGTTAAAAATTATAGGGGTGCATTATGGGCAGGGCCAGCATTTAGGCCCGCCTGTCGCCATTAAAAAATTAATTGAAAACTTTTCACAATTAAATACATAATAACTTGCATTAATTAAATTAAAATTTAACACACCATATCTTAGAACATAACGCATGATAGAAACCGATCGTTTAATTGCCCCTGCTGCTGCAAGCCCACAAGAAGAAGCCATTGAGCGTGCATTACGACCAAAAGTATTAGATGAATACGTAGGGCAAGAAAAAGCACGAGGCCAGTTAGAAATCTTTATAAATGCAGCCCGTGGCCGCAGTGAGGCCCTAGATCACGTATTGCTATTTGGCCCACCAGGCTTAGGTAAAACCACATTAGCGCATATTATTGCGCGAGAAATGGGCGTTAACTTACGCCAAACCTCAGGCCCTGTGCTTGAGCGCGCAGGTGATTTAGCCGCGCTACTCACCAATTTAGAACCCAATGATGTGTTGTTCATTGATGAAATTCATCGTTTAAGCCCAGTAGTAGAAGAAATTTTATACCCAGCTATGGAAGATTATCGACTGGATATTATGATTGGCGAAGGCCCTGCCGCAAGAAGCGTGCGCCTAGATTTGCCACCGTTTACTTTAATTGGCGCAACCACCCGCGCTGGCATGCTAACTAATCCGTTGCGAGACCGCTTTGGCATTGTTTCTCGCTTAGAATTTTACACAGCAGAAGAGCTAGGCCGTATTGTGCACCGTAGTGCGGGCTTGCTTGAAGTAGAAATTACCGAAACAGGCGCGTTTGAAGTGGCTAAGCGCTCGCGCGGTACACCGCGAATTGCTAACAGATTATTACGCCGCGTGCGCGATTATGCCCAAGTAAAAGCCGATGGTATTGTAAGTAGCGAAGTAGCAGATGCCGCACTTAAAATGCTAGATGTAGATAGCCTAGGCTTTGATGTGATGGATAGAAAATTATTACAAGCAGTGCTAGAAAAGTTTGGCGGCGGCCCTGTTGGTTTAGATAATTTGGCGGCGGCTATTGGTGAAGAGCGCGACACAATAGAAGACGTATTAGAGCCATATTTAATACAACAAGGCTACCTAATGCGCACCCCGCGCGGCCGCATGGCAACAACTTTGGCCTACCAACATTTTGGGCTGCCCGTACCTAAAACATTGGCAACAGGTGAAGCTTGGCAGCAATAAATACGCAACAACAATTAAACAAAATTCATGCGCGCAATATATTGTTATAAGCGAGTTGCTGAGAAAACAATTAGTTAAGCCTAAGCTAAGGTGCTTGTTAGTAACGCTTTAATAAAGCATACCAACACATATTTAACATCGAGGCAAAATCAATGCTCTGTAAGCCTCATGTATATTGGTTTGCAGAGCATGCTTGGCAAGCAGTGCTTATCACTAAAGTGCTATCAAGGCTTTAAAACGTGCATCATGGCCATCTAGATTTTATGCTGTGTTAGAATTTGCACATGCAAAGCAATCCAACTTTCAACTGGCCAGTGCGCGTGTATTACGAGGATACGGATGCTGGTGGCGTGGTTTATCATGCGCAGTATCTTAATTTTATGGAGCGCGCTCGCACCGAGTGGTTGCGCCATTTAGGTTTTGAACACACTACTTTACTGCAACAACACCATCGTATTTTTGTGGTGCATAGCATGCAAATTCAGTTTAAAAAATCGGCTAAATTAGGTGATTTAATTACAATCGCTTGTACACTGGTTAAAGTAGGTCACAGCAGTGTTGAGTTTTTGCAAACAATCCAGTTAAATCAACAAGTATTAGTAACAGCGCAAGTAAAGCTGGCGTGTGTAGATGCGCTGACTTTTAAACCGATTAGTGTGCCGCTAGCAGTAAAACATATAATGCAAAAACAAGTGATGGAGTGAGTATGAGTGTAGCCAATGATATGTCTTTATTTAGTTTAATTGCAGGTGCCAGCTTGCCTGTGCAGTTGGTGATGGTGATATTGCTAATCACCTCATTGTTTTCTTGGTGGTATATTTTTATTAAAGTGGCCACCATTAAACGCGCTGAAACAGAATCTGAAGAATTTGAAAATAAATTTTGGTCTGGTGGCGATTTAAGTAAACTATACGAAAGCGTAACGGCAGGACGCCGCAAACCACAAGGCATGGCGAGTATTTTTGAGGCTGGTTTTAAAGAATTTATACGGCATAAACAGCAAGGCAAAATGGAGGTATCTGACGTAATGGAAGGTTCGCGCCGTGCCATGCGCGCTGCTTATAATCGCGAGTTAGATGATTTAGACGCGCATTTGCCATTTTTAGCATCGGTAGGCTCAGTTAGCCCATATATTGGCTTGTTTGGCACAGTGTGGGGCATTATGAATTCATTTCGTGGCTTATCAAGTGTGGCGCAAGCCACGCTTAGCCAAGTTGCACCTGGTATTGCAGAGGCTTTAATCGCCACTGCTATTGGCTTATTTGCAGCTATTCCTGCAGTTATTGCTTACAACCGTTTTGCGTCAAGCGTTGATAGGCTATCGGTACGTTACGAAAGCTTTATGGAAGAATTTACCAATATTTTGCAACGCAAATCATAAGGAACTGAAGAATGCGCACACGCAAACGCCGCATGATGAATCAAATTAATGTGGTGCCTTATATTGATGTGACTTTGGTGCTGCTGGTTATTTTTATGGTGACGGCACCAATGACTAATCCTGGCGTGGTGGATTTGCCTAAGGTTGGCCAAGCACTTAAACAAACTGGTGCGCCGATTGTCGTGACTATTAAAAAAGATGGCTTAGCTGAAATCGATGGCAAAAAATTACAACGAGATGAATTGCTGTTTGAAATTAAAAAGCAACTTAAAAATAAAGAGCGGCCAGTGGTTGTTGCTGCAGATGAAAAAACACAATATGGCAAAGTGATAGAGGTAATGGATTTGTTGAAACAAGCTAAAGTAGATAAAGTAGGTTTGCTATTCAAGCCAGCACCTTAAAAGATTGGTGCTAATTAGAGCATGATTAGACGTCACGAAAATAAAGACTCTTGGAAAGCTGGCGCGCTTGCGATTGCCGTGCATGTAGTTTTGTTAGGCGGTATGCTGGTATCTGTTAACTGGAAAGCTGCACACCCAGTAATGAACGTGACTGAGGTTGAGCTTTGGGATAAATTGCCCAGCGCAAAAACTATATCTAAACCACAACCTAAACCTGCGCCAGTGATAGAAGAAAAGCCAATTGTAGAAGAAAAACCGAAAGTTGAACCCAAACCAGTACTTAAAACAGAACCTAGGCCCGAAGAGCCCAAAGTAGATATTGCACTTGAGCAAAAGAAAAAAGAATTGGCATTAAAAGAAAAGCTAGAAGTTGAAAAACAAAAAAAAGATGCGTTATTAGAAAAAATTAAATTAGAAGCACGTGAAGATGAATTGCTTGAGAAAAAACAAGCCCAAAAACAAAAAGATGATTTGAAAAAGTTACAGCAAGATGCTTTATCTGAAGAAAATTCAGCCAGTGAAAAACAAGCTAACGCTGCCAGCTCTGCGGCAAACGCCAGTGTTATTGGCGAATACACCGATAAAATTAAAGCTAAAATTCGGGGCAACGTTAACAAAACATTGTGTGGAGATGGCAACCCAGAATTAAGATTTGAGATTGGCTTGCTGCCAACGGGCGAATTAAGTGGCACACCAAAGCTAACAAAATCGAGTGGAAACGATGCCTGTGATGATGCTGTTGAGCGTGCCATTATTGCCTCTCAACCACTGCCGTTGCCAAGCGATGCGGCTATTTATAGACAATTTAGAAACTTAAATTTAAAATTTAAACCTAATGAATAAGCGTAGTAATCCGTTTTTTTGTAATGTATGCATCTTGTAAACAAAGCGTAAAAAATGTAATAAAGTGTAATTCGTGTGGCATAGCAGCTTGTTTGCAGTAGAATTTGGCTGAACTTTTAAAAATATAGACACCAATTATTTATGAATCTATTGAAGCAAGTTGTTTTTTTTGCAGTGTTTATTACCGCCACGCTAGTTGCTGCAATACCAGCAAACGCTGCGCTGGATATTGAAATTAGCGGTGGTAGTGCACAGCAAATTCCAATCGCGATTGTGCCTTTTGGTAACGTGGCTAGCACCAAAGACAATATTAGCGATATTGTTGCGGCCGATTTAAAACGCAGTGGCTTGTTTCGCGTGCTAGAAACGCGTGGCATGGCCAATTTGCCCACAACACCCGCCCAAATTAAGTATGCCGAATGGGCTGCCCTGCAAGCTCAAGCCATTACAGTGGGCAATGTTGAGGCTATAGCTGGAGGCCGTTTTAAAGTAAGTTTTCAGTTGATGGATGCGCTAAAGCAAACACAATTGGCTGGCATGGATTACCAAATTGGGCCAAATCAAGTGCGCTCTACAGCGCATAAAATAGCCGATGTTATTTATCAAAAACTAACGGGTGAGGCGGGTATATTTGCTAGCCGTATTGCCTACATTACAAAAACAGGCAAGCGCTATGCCTT
Organism: Methylotenera sp.; assembly: GCA_031373695.1. Taxonomy (GTDB): domain Bacteria; phylum Pseudomonadota; class Gammaproteobacteria; order Burkholderiales; family Methylophilaceae; genus Methylotenera_A. The sequence continues at coordinate 13,822 of JANMNC010000108.1, forward strand.
GCAAGTGGCTGATGCAGATGGTTTTAATCCGCAAACAGTGGTTTCTTCTAACGAGCCCATTATTTCACCTGCTTGGTCGCCCGATGGCACCAAGCTGGCTTATGTTTCATTTGAAAAGAAAAAACCCATTATTTTTGTGCAATCGCTCACTAGTGGCAGCCGCACAGTGCTGGCAAATTTTAAAGGTAATAACAGTGCGCCCGCTTGGTCGCCAGATGGTAGTAAATTGGCGATTGTGCTGACTTATGGCGCAAATTCACAGATTTATACCATTTCTTCAAAAGGTGGTGATGTTAAACAAATCACTAAAAGTAATGCTATTGATACCGAGCCAGCCTACTCGCCTGATGGCAGCATGATTTATTTTAGCTCAGACCGTGGTGGCAAACCGCAAATTTACAAAGTGTCAGCCGAGGGTGGCAGCCCAAGCCGAGTAACGTTTGAAGGCGCCTATAACGTTAGCCCACGATTCTCACCCGATGGCAAATCTTTAGCGTATATTCGTAACGATGGTGGTAAATTTAAAGTAGCGCTGCAAGATTTAGCTAGCGGCCAAGTGCAATTATTAAGTGAGGGTGCTCAAGATGAATCGCCCAGTTTTGCGCCTAATGGCCGTATGATTTTATATGCAACTAAAGTGCGTGGGCGTGGTGCTTTAGCGGCAGTTTCTAGCGATGGCAAAGTACGTCAGCGTTTAAATGATGCTACAGGCGATGTGCGCGAGCCAGCCTGGAGCCCGATTGCAAACTGATATTACAAATACCGATAATTACCAAGATTATAAATTTATACAAATCTATCCATCCAACTTATATATCCCATTTTTGGGATTAAACAGGAGAGCAATATGAATAATCACTCTAAAACAAACTTAATAGTAGCCTTAAGCTTAGCTGCTTTATTAGTGGCTTGTAAAAGCACGCCAGTTACGCCAGCCAAGGTAGAGGATAAAAGCCCTACAGCTGCAACAGAGCCAGCTAAGCCTGCTATGGATCCAAATGCGGCGGATACTAGCGGTGTAAAAGAAGTGGTGATTGACAGCAATGCTAACAATACAGGCAGCAGTGCGTTACGTGACCCCAATAATATTTTATCGAAACGTAATATTTATTTTGATTACGATAGCGATGCTGTAAAAGCAGAATACCGCCCAATTGTTGAAGCGCATGCTAAATATTTATTAGCTAACACCAATGCAAAAATGATTTTACAAGGCAATGCCGATGAAAGTGGTACACGTGAATACAATTTGTCGCTTGGCCAACGCCGTGCAGTAGCCGTTAAAAAATCGCTTAACTTGTTAGGCGTGCAAGATAAACAAATAGAAACAGTCAGCTATGGCGAAGAAAAAGCCACACAAAATTGCAGCGGTGCAGCTTGTGATAAAGATCGCCGTGTTGATATTGTGCACGAAGGCGAGTAATAATTTTGGCAAATAAACTAGTAAAAAATCTACTGGCAATGGTGCTTGCAATAACAGCAAGCACTAGCCAAGCCGCGTTATTTGACGATAAAGAAGCGCGTAAAAAGATTTTAGAAGTAGAAGTCAAAAGCCAAGCTAATCACGATACCAGTACCGCAGCAATTACTGAGCTTAGAAAAAGCCAAGCCGCAATAGAAAAGCGGCTTGCAGCAATAGAGGCAGTGGTACAAGGGCAAGGTTTGGCTGATATGCAAAATCAGCTAGAGGCTTTAAAGCAAGAAGTGGCTAATTTAAAAGGTGAGTTAGAAGTAGCTAGCCATAATTTAGAAACCACCCAACAACGCCAAAAGGATTTGTATACCGATACTGACACACGTTTGCGCAAAATTGAGGGCGGTGCAGTAAGCGCTACAGCACCATCTGCCAATACGCCAACGCCAGTGGTGGTTGAAGAAAAAGATGTAAAAGCCTTTGCTGAAGCCGATAGTTTAAGTAAATCGGCCAAACATAAAGAGGCGTTTGCTGCTTTTGATAGCTTTTTGAAAGAGTACCCAAATAGCAAACTTGCGGCAGATGCTTTGTATGGCATGGGCTATAGTCAATTTGCACTTAAAAACTATAAATCTAGTATTGCTACGCAACAAAAGGTAATTGATTTGCATCCAGAAAGTGCGAAAGTACCAGATGCACTGTACAGCATGGCTAATAGTCAAATCCAGCTTAGCCAAATTACCAATGCAAAAAAAACATTGCGTGATTTAGTGGCTAAACACCCAAATGCAGAAGTAACACCTGCTGCACAAAAACGTTTAAAAACCTTAGAAGCGTTTAAATAGCCATTATTTAATGCCCTGCAAGCCGCATATATATTGCCTTGTAGGGCATTTTTTATTTAGCGCCACATGACAGTTTTTTCTAAATTGCATTTCACTGTTAATAAACGTTACGCTGTGGCTTTGCTGCTGTTTGCACTGTTTAATCTCATCATAGGCCAATTTACCAATATCGATTTAATGATAGAAGACTATTATTTCGATACAAATAGCCATCAATTTATCTGGAAAAATACCTGGTTTGCTAAAGATCTTATGCACGGTTATGTTAAATACGTCATCACCGATATTGGTCGTTTGCTGTTGTTAGTTGTTTTGTTAGATTTCATTTTTTCTTGGCAAAAGCCATGGCGCGTTATTAGCCATTGGTTGCGCGTTAGGTTACGTTTTGTGGCTATCGCGTCACTCATTATTACTACCTTGGTGGCAGTATTAAAGCATTTTTCTGCCCTACACTGCCCTTGGGATGTTGCGCGATATGGTGGTTTTGCACCTTTTTTGCGCTTATTTGATACGGTACCTAGCAACATACAACCAGGCCATTGCTTTCCTGCAGGGCACGCAACAGTTGGTTTGTGGCTAGCTGCTTTATGCGTATTCTGGTTACCACATAAGCTAAAAACTGCGCTTGCGGTATTTTTTTCAGGTTTAAGCGTTGGTTTCGCGCTGGGGTGGGTGCAACAAATGCGCGGTGCACATTTTTTGTTTCATACCCTGTGGTCTACATGGCTGGCGGCTTTTGTAATTGTAATCATGTTAAGTATGACCAAACAGCTAAATAAAGCTGCT
>JANMNC010000110.1:0-27987 GCA_031373695.1 Methylotenera sp.
TATTATTCCAAGCATGCGTGGCGATTTAGTTAGCCGCCCAATTGGCGAAGTGCTAAACGAGGCTGAAAATTTGGTTAATGCAGGCGTTTCTGAGATTTTAGTGATTTCGCAAGATACATCGGCTTATGGCGTAGATGTGAAATATCGCCCAGGTTTTTGGAACGGTCGCCCAGTTAAAACACGCATGACAGAGCTTTGCCAAAGCCTCAGCGAGCTGGGCGTTTGGACGCGCTTACACTATGTTTACCCATATCCACATGTGGATGAAGTCATTCCTCTAATGGCAGATGGCTTGATTTTGCCGTACTTGGATGTGCCATTTCAACATGCTAGCCCGCGAATCTTAAAAGCCATGAAACGCCCAGCCCATGCCGAAAATAATTTGGCGCGTATTAAGGCGTGGCGCGAAATTTGCCCAGATATTACCGTGCGTAGTACGTTTATTGCAGGCTTTCCGGGCGAAACGGAAGATGATTTCAAAATGCTGCTCGACTTTTTAGAAGAGGCGCAATTGGATAGGGTAGGTTGCTTTACCTACTCAGCAGTAGATGGCGCAAAAGCGAATGATTTGCCAGACCACGTACCACAGACGCTGAAAGAAGAGCGCTTAAGCCGCTTTATGGAAGTGCAAGAGCGCATAAGCGCTGCAAAACTGCAGGCTAAAATTGGCACCATGCAAACTGTGTTAGTAGATGAAATTGTGCGCGATACAGAAGGTAATTTTGAAGCCATTGGCCGCACCAAAGCAGACGCGCCAGAGATTGATGGCGTTGTATATATGGAAGATGCAGAAGGCTTAACGCCAGGTGATTTTGTGGAAGTGGAGATTTATAGTGCGGATGGGCATGATTTACGGGGTGGGCCACCTAGGGCTTAGGCCTTGTTTATCTCATCATAACTTTTCTGTGCACTCAACACCTGTTCAATATTGACTTCAGACCAATTTTTAATCGCGTAAAGCATGTCTTTTAATGTGTGCCCAAGTGGGGTAAGGGCGTATTCCACTTTTGGTGGCACGGTGGCGTGTACTTTTCTGCTGACTAAGCCATCACGTTCTAGCCCACGCAGTGTTTGCGTGAGCATTTTTTGTGAGATGCCGTCAATCTCGCGCTGCAAATGACTAAAACGCTTGGTACCGTCTTGCAGTAATATCACAACTAGCACCGTCCATTTGTCAGCTATTCTGTTTAACACCAAGCGCGTGGGGCATAGTGCGCTAAATGCACAGGCCTGCTTTATCTCTTGTTTGTCTAGCGGTAATTTTTCAATAGTATCCATTAGGTACCTATATAATATTTTAGTGCCTACTTACTTTTGGTAACTGTAGCTGATAAGATGCGTTAAATCAATACTAAATAGGGGCTCAAATATGGCACAAGTTGTTGTTATTTATCACAGTGGTTATGGACACACTACTAAACAAGCGGAGGCAGTAGCCACAGGTTCGCAGGCAGATTTAATTGCGATAGATGCCAATGGCGATATTAGCGATGCAGATTGGGCGAAACTAGATGCGGCGAAAGCGATTATTTTTGGCTCGCCAACTTATATGGGTAATGCGAGTTGGCAATTTAAAAAATTTGCAGATACCAGTTCTAAAAGATGGTTTACACAAGAATGGAAAAACAAGATTTTTGCAGGCTTTACTAATTCTGCCAGCATGAATGGTGATAAGTTTGCCACTATACAATCATTTATCACGCTGGCTATGCAGCATGGTGGCATTTGGGTGGGCACGGGCTTAATGCCTTCAAGCACTAAAGCGGCTACGCGTAGTGATATTAACTTTTTAGGTGGCTACTCTGGCGCATTGATGGCAACGCCCAGTGATGCAGGTGTTGATGAAGTGGTGCAGAGTGATTTAGAAACCGCTAAGCTACTAGGTAAGCGTGTGGCGGAGTTTGCAGCTAAAACTTAATGCGTAAACAAATCTGGTAAAACTGGTGCAGGCCGCTCACTATCGGCGCGGGCTTCTAAAAAATCAAACGTAAGTGGGCAGCGCGTTGGTTTTTTAGCAGCTTTGCGGCGTTTCGGCGTGGCCGCATCTAAATCAATATAGGGTGTTTGGCTGATGCGAATATAGCCTGAGCTTGCTAACTTTTGTGCTGTGGTTTCAAATAAGCTCAAAGGGTTATCAATATTTTGCAGTGTGATAATTTCATCAGAAATATTTTTAGCTTTGCTAACTTTAAGCACGTTGTACATTACCAATTTAGCGGCAGTTTGTTTGCCGTAAATCTCACCCATTTGTATCTGCATTTTTAAGTTAACCTTGAATTAGTTAGCCATCAATTAAGCATCGATTGATTCATGCGATTTTACTCACGCCGCTTTACCATGCAACCCTACAGCGCAATCGTGCCTAAGCGCCCAAGTGGGCTATAGAACATCTAATAAAATCGATAGTACAATCAACTCAAAATAAAAGCAATTGACTGATTCGTCAGGCCTATTAACAGATCTAGCGATTTATAAATACGATGATGCAAATGGGTATAACGATGCAAAAAGCCTTTAAAAAAGATGGTTATGTTGTTATTAAAAACTTTTTCTCACCAGAAGAAATAGCCACGCTGGTTAAAGATATAAAAGAAGCCTCTGCCACAAAATCTGGCGATGATATTTTGGATAAAGGCAATTTAAAGTTTCATGCATTAATCATGCATCGCAGTGAAAAGTTACGCGCATTTATTTCGCAGCAAAAAATTATCAGTTTTTTAAAAGACTTTGCAGGACCAGATATCTGGGTAAGGTGGGATCAGGCTGTTGAGAAAAAACCAGGTGCTGGCACATTTGCTTGGCACCAAGATAATCAATACAGCGCATTAAAAGACCAGCATTTTCAGTTTTGGATATCACTAACAACAATGACGGCTGATAATGGCGGCTTGTGGGTGGTTCCTGGAAGCCACAAAGGCATGTTAAAGTTTGAAGCGGACGACAATCATGTTTCTTACAAAGGCGATGTCAGTAATGCCAAGTTTATTTCTGCTAAACCTGGCGATGTGGTGTTATTTTCATCTTATTTATTACATTCAACCACACCAAATATCACGCAAGATAGTCGCTGGGCCTATGTGATTGAATATATGCAAATGAGTAATATTGATCCATACATTGAGGCGCCGTATTTGGTTGTAGCCAAAAATGGGCAATCACATTTAGAGTATTTAGACCGTTTACCTAGTCAGGATTATTGGGTTAATCGTGTTAAATATTATAACTTTCAGCAAACTATTAAAACGACTTTATCCTATTTTAAAAATTCAATTAAAGTATATTAAAAATATAGCTTCTTAAGCCGATGTAATTAGGCTAATTGGTTTTGCGACGCAAATTAATATGTGATTGAATCAGCTGTATGGCTTGAAAGCGAAATCGGGTGCCATCAGCATCTTTCACCCACATATGTAGTAATCCGCTAAAAAACAAATGCGTGTCTAACGCTAATGCATGTGGCGAATGTGAGCCAACCAAAATATTTTGCGATTGAGCGCGCTCATAAGCAAGTTGAATTTTTTGGGTAATGCTAGAGCAGTTGCCAAGTATTTGCTGTAACACGGTTGCAAACTCATCTACATACTCACACTTAATCATCATAATTTCATACGTTTGACGCATTTCAATGTTTTCATTAAGTTCTTGTACGGTATCGCACAGACTTTTTTCAATTTGGGTGAGAGCATCATCGCTACTTTCAATGTTGAGCGTGTCATCCATGCGATCAATAAGTGGTAAGAAAACCTGATCGCGAATGGCGTGAAAAATATCGGTTTTATTTTTAAAATGCCAATACACAGCACCACGCGTAACCTCGGCTTGTGTAGCAATGTGCTCTAGAGTAGATTTACTAACGCCGCGCACTAAAAATACTTCGCGGGCGGCATTAATAATACGTTGCCGAGTTAGCTCTGCATCTTCTTTCGTTTTTCTTACCATTTCGTTGCAATTCTCATTTAACTTGGCTTCTCATTTATACGTACTACCTAAATATTTTATATTTAATCGACAAATATTTTAACAGAAAGTTGTTTACATACATTCATGTTTGTATATAATATACATACAAGTTTGAATGTAAGCAAGCATTATTAAGTAAAAATAGTTTCAATCAATACAATAAAACCCAGCATAATTAGCTACATAGCACAATTTAAGACACGGAGTCGTCAATGGTAATTAATACACTCAAGGCAGTTAGCGCAAGCTCAGAACAACAATCGCGCTATAAATTTACATCTTTTGCGCTCAGCAAAAAAATTCTAGCTGTTACATTAGTGACGAGTATTGCTTTAATTGGCTGTGGTAAAAAAGATGATGCGCAAGCACAGGCAGGTGCAGCTATGCCTGCAATGCCAGTCAGTGTGCTTGAGTTGCAAGCCACTAGCGTGCCAATTAGTGCTGAAGCCGTTGCACAGACTGAGGGTGCGAAAGAAGTTGAGATTCGTCCACGTGTTGGCGGTATTTTACTAAAAAAACTATTTGAAGAAGGTGAGCCAATCAAAGCAGGGCAAGCCATGTTTTTAATTGATCCTGTACCGTTTCAAATTGCTCTCTCAAACGCTAAAGCACAATTAGAACAGCAAAAATCACGTGTTGAACAAACGCAGCGTGAAGCACAACGTTTGCAAGGCTTGCTGGCGACTCAATCAATTAGCCAGCGCGAAGCCGATAATGCGGCATCTGATAACGCACTTGCGCGTGCAGGGCTAGCACAATATGAAGCTAGCCTGCGTGAAGCCCAGCTTAATTTATCTTACACAACGGTTACATCGCCACTTTCTGGCGTTGCAGGCCGCTTTGAGTTTTCTGAAGGGGCGCTGGTTAGTCCTAATACAAGTTTATTAACGACAGTAAGTCAAATATCCCCAATTTGGGTTCGCTTTAGTTTATCGGATAACGAGTTTGCGCAATTGGGCGGTCGTTTAACTCAAGAAAACGTGAAAGCAGTAGCGCTAATATTACCTGATGGCCAAGAATATGTATCTAAAGGTAAATTGAATTTTGCTGCGAGCAGTATTGACCCGCAACTAGGTACGCAGCAATTACGCGCAACATTTGATAATGCAGATAAAACATTATTACCAGGTCAGTTTGTACGTGTTCGCGTGACCACTGGCCAAAAAGATGGTGTGTTTGTTGTGCCACAAACATCTGTTTTAACTAATGACCAAGGTAAGTTTGTGTATGTTGCGAATGATAAAAATGAAGCGACGGTTAAACCAATTGTGGTTGGTAATTGGGTAGGTAAAGACTGGGTTGTATTAAGTGGCCTTGATGTGGGCGAAAAAGTGATTGTTGATAATGTTATTAAATTACGTCCTGGGGCTGCGGTAGCGCCGCACCCAGTAGGTGAGGCGCCAGCAGCACAATCAAATAAGCCTGCAGAAGCGTCTACAAAATAATTTTTAATGCTAATTTTAATCATCAATATTTACAGCTAAATATTAATATTAAACCAAGTTTAAACGAGAAATAATATGACCAAATTTTTTATCACGCGGCCTATTTTTGCCAGCGTACTGTCTATCATCATTGTGTTGGCGGGTTTAGCAGCCGCGCTAAAATTGCCTATTGCGCAATATCCGCAAATTGCGCCGCCTACCGTGTTAATTACGGCTACTTACCCAGGTGCTAGTGCTGATACGCTTTCTAAAACAGTTGCAGCACCGATTGAAGAGCAGTTAAGTGGTGTTGAAGGCTTGCTGTACTTTAACTCTAGCGCCGACTCTAGCGGCACATTAACCATTACTGCAACTTTTGAAGTGGGCACGGATGTTAATCAGGCGACATTTAACGTGAGTAACCGCGTGAATATTGCCTTGCCGCGCTTACCAGATGAAGTGCGTCGTACTGGTTTAGTCGTACAAAAACGCTCTAATGACATTTTGTTAGTGGTGATGTTGACCGATAAACAGAGGAAATATGACCCCTTATTTTTAAGTAATTACGCTACGCTAAACGTGCTAGATGAACTTAAACGCATTAAAGGCGTGGGCGATGCGACTATTTTTGGTGCGCAAGATTACTCTATGCGTATTTGGTTAAAGCCAGATCGTATGGCACAGCTAGGCGTGACAACTACCGATATTGCCAGTGCTATTCAAGCACAAAATGCCCAATATGCAGCGGGTAAAATTGGCCAAGAGCCTTCACCATCCACTCAGCAATTGGTCTATACGGTAACTGCTAAAGGCCGTTTGATTGACCCTAGTGAATTTGGCAATATTATCATTCGTGCGAATGGGCCACGAGGCGTGCTTTATTTGAAAGACGTAGCACGTATTGAGTTAGGTTCACAAACCTATAACGTACGCACTGCGCTAGACGGTTTGCCAGGTGTGGGTATTCCTATTTTCTTACAAACAGGTGCTAATGCGCTTGATACAGCCGAGGCCATTAAAATAAAAATGGTTGAGCTTAAACAACGTTTTCCAGAAGGCGTTGATTGGGAAGTGCCATACGACACCAGTGATTTTGTTAAATCTTCAATTATTGAGGTCATTAAAACGCTGGCTGAGGCCATGGTACTGGTTGTGCTGGTGGTGTATATATTCTTACAAAGCTGGCGCGCTACTTTAATTCCACTTATCGCGGTGCCTATTTCACTCATTGGTACATTTGCAGGCTTGTGGATGTTTGGTTTCTCTATCAATACGCTCACGTTATTTGCGATGGTGCTATCCAACGGTATTGTGGTGGATGATGCGATTGTGGTGCTGGAAAACGTAGAGCGATTAATGAGTGAAGAAAAACTGTCGCCTATTAAAGCTGCAATTAAATCTATGGAGCAAGTATCTGGGGCCGTAATTGCGATTGTATTAGTGCTATGTGCGGTGTTTGTACCAGTGGCATTCTTAGGTGGTATCGCGGGCGAAATGTATCGACAATTTGCTGTTACGGTAGCCGTTGCTGTCGTTATTTCAGGTATCGTAGCGCTAACATTAACGCCAGCGCTGTGCGCTATTTTGTTGAAATCGGTGCACGAAGAATCTGCGTTTTTCAAGCCGTTTAACCGTGGTTTTGAAAAGTTAACCAATTTTTATGCAAAAACAGTTGACTTGACGTTGCAGCACAAAATTATAGGTACCTTAGTATTTGGTGCCATTATTGCGGTGGTTGTCGTCTTACTTAGAACAGTGCCTGGTAGCTTTGTGCCAGCAGAAGATCAAGGCTATGTGATTTCGGCAATTATTATGCCTGACGGCGCTACACTGAGTAGAACCACTAAAACGACTCAAGCGGTACGTGAAGAAATTGCAAAAGACCCAGCAGTTGCGCACCAGTTTCAGGTTTTTGGATTCGATTTAATTGGCGGTGGTAACAAGACCAGTGCGGCAACCATGTTTGTGCGGCTAAAGGATTGGTCAGAGCGAGAAACGACAGCAGAAGAAATTGTAGGTAAGCTATTTGGTATTGGTATGCAGCAGCCAGATGGCATGGCAATTGCATTTAATCCACCTGCTATTCGCGGCTTAGGTAGCTCAGGTGGTTTTGAAGTCTACGTGCAAAGTCGTAGTGATTCTAACCCCATGAACTTATCAACCGTGGTCAATAGTTTTATCGATGCGTTAAAAAAAGAGCAAAACTTAACTGGCATCAACACATTTTTCCGCCCAACGGTACCGCAACTATTTGTTGAGGTTGATGAAGCAAAAGCGATTTCGCAAGGTGTGCCAGTTGCAGATATTTACGCTACATTGCAAAGCACAATGGGTTCACTTTACGTGAATGACTTTAATAAATCTGGCCGTACTTATAGAGTGCAATTGCAAGCTGAAGCCGAATACCGTATGAAAGCCGAAGATTTGGGTAAAGTGTATGTACGCTCAAATGCTGGGCAAATGGTGCCGCTTTCAGCCTTAAGCAAAGTGAGTAATATTGTAGGTGCCGAGCAGCTTGAGCGTTACAACGGCTTGCTTTCTGCCAAAGTATTAGGCGGCGGCGCTGCAGGTGTTAGCTCAGGGGACGCGATTGAAACAGTAGAAAGAGTTGCTGCGGCAAACTTGCCCGATGGCTACCAAATCGCCTGGACTGGTCAAGCTTACCAAGAAAAACGCACGGGTTCAGCCGCCATTTTTGCTTTCGGTTTTGCCATCATTATGGTGTTCTTGATTTTGGCCGCGCAGTTTGAAACATGGGCATTACCATTGGCTGTGATTATGGCGGTGCCATTTGCCTTGGCTGGTGCTTTGTTGGCGGTGTTATTGCGCGGCATGCCCAATGATATTTACTTTCAAATTGGTTTGATTACGCTGGTTGGGTTGGCGGCAAAAAATGCCATTCTAATCGTAGAGTTTGCGAGCCAAAAAATGGAGGAGGGTATGCCTGTAGCACAAGCCGCGCTTGAGGCCGCTAGAATGAGGTTCAGACCAATTGTCATGACATCAATGGCGTTTGTATTAGGTATTGTGCCGTTAGTGATTGCGACAGGTGCAGGTGCTGCAGCGCGCCGTAGTATGGGTACTGGCGTATTTGGGGGCATGATTTTAGCAACATTTGTGGCGACTATATTTATCCCATTGTTTTTCACATGGTTAAGTAATACGCATGTAGATAGAAAACATCATGACAAAGGCTTATTGCCAGATGTAGATCACTCTAAGGAAACAGTATGATGCAGTACAAAAAATCAAATAGGTTCACTGGCAATCTCAACCTAAAGCTGGTGTCTTTAGCTGTTGCTGCGGCTTTGTTATCTGGTTGCCAATCGATTTGGCCTGATTATGCACGCCCAAAATTGGATGTGCCAGCACAGTATTCAGAGCCTGCAAATCAAGCTGCAGACGCAAACAGCCAAGTTTCAAATACATGGTGGACTTTATACCAAGATCCGATTCTGAATGATTTAGTGGCTAAAGCTTTGCAGAATAATACTGACATTAAATTGGCGGCAGCTCGTGTTGAAGAGGCTGATGCGGTAATGCGTGAAGTTGGTGCAGCGCTGTTTCCTAAAGTAGATTTAGATGCGGCAGGAACACGTTCGCGTGTGACAGAGGCGGGTGCTTTTCCTGCCTTTGGTGACAACCCACGTAATAACTATATCGCTAAGCTAGGTACTTCTTTTGAAATTGATTTTTGGGGCAAGCTACGCCGTGCTAAAGAGTCTGCACGTGCACAAGCCTTATCGACACGCTATGCAAAAGATACGGTGGCTTTGTCGCTTTCAGGCTTAGTGGCAAGTACCTATTTGGTATTACGTAGCGTAGAGTCGCAAATTGCAATTACACAAGATAATTTAAAAAGTCGCGATGATAGTTTGGCATTAACTAAACGTCGCCTAGAAGGTGGTGTTGCTTCTGCCTTAGACGTGCATCAAGCTGAAGTGGCCAGTGCAAACCTCAGTGCGCAGCTAGCTGAATTAACGCGATTAAGGGCAATCAGTTTGCATCAGTTAGCAGTACTTACAGGTGCGTTAGATTTAAATGTGGCTGTGGCCGATATTAAAGCTTTACCAATTCCGCCCACACCACCAGCAGGCTTACCTTCAAGCTTACTTGAAGCACGGCCAGATGTGCGGCAAGCAGAGGAGCAAATGGTTGCGGCTAACGCAAATATTGGCGTGGCAAAAGCAGCGTTATATCCAACAATCTCACTGACCGCTAGTTTGGGTGGTGAAAGCTTAGAGCTAGGCGACATATTAAAATCAGCTGCGCGTATTTGGACGGGTGGTTTAAGCTTGAGTTTGCCAATCTTTGACTCAGGTCGATTGAATTCTAAAGTCGATCAAGCCAGCGCTAAACAAAAACAAGCGTTAGCAAGCTATGAAGCCGCAGTGCAGAATGCTTTTACAGAGGTGAACGATGCCTTGGTTAACTTGCGTCAAAATACTGAGCGTGAAGCTGCGCTAGATAGAGGTCAAATAGCTGCTAAAAAAGCGCTGGCCGTATCTGAAAATCGTTATCAATCGGGTTACTCTGCGTATCTTGATGTGTTGGATGCACAGCGTGTTTACAACGACACTGCCTTAGCGTTTATTCAAAGCCGCCAAGCAAGATTAGTTGCGACGGTTGATTTGTTTAAAGCATTAGGTGGTGGCTGGCGTGCAGAGGCTGAAAAACCGATAACAGTAAAGTAGTTGTTTTTTAGTTAAAACTTAAGGTTTAGGCATTTTAGTATTTCTGTTTTAGAGCACAAGCCCTAAAACGGAAATACTACTTTTACCCAATCGTCGCGCGATTCAACAACTTCGCCAAGCACTGCACGCTTGGGCACCCCAGCAATGCTTACAGCATAGTTGGTATTAGGGCGATAATTCATTTTGGGTAAAATTAAGGTAGAAATTTCAGCTAAGCCAGCTTCAATAGGTAAATAAATACCTGAAAAAAGGCCTATATCAATGCTTGCTGATTTATTAAAAGCACTTATTTCAGACATGGTGTCTAGAAAAGACTCGTTATTTGTAACTTGACTTAATTGAACCCAAGTAGGGTGATGCGAAATAATCTCTACACCTACTTTAAGCTGGTTGCCGTGTGTAGGTTTCACCCCTCTAATCATGCCAATAATGACTTGGCTAGGGTCTTCATCCATCATCAGCGCAATTAATTTATCTGGCCTAGCTAAAATATTAGCGTATTTATTTACGCGCGTGCCTAGCCCGTGGCTACTTTCATCCGTAACAATCCAGGTGTCGAGTGTTCCACTATTAGTTGATAAATTACCTGTTTGCTTTAATACAGTATGTGCCAGTAGGCGATCATCAAAGCTCTTGCCGTCACGCGACAAACGCAGGCCACTGCTTACTCTGTTGGCTTGATGTACTTGGGTGCAAATATTTGCAATGCCAGCATTCACCTTGGCCGTTTTAGATGTTGCATGGCGTGGCTCTTTGCGGCGCTGTCTAACGTAATCGTTTTTGGTCCACTCAGCATATAAAATAGTCAGCGTTTCATGTAGTTTTTTTGGCTGATCAATTTTGCTATTGGTTAAACTTTGTGGAATCTCACCTCTGTCAGATGTGGTAATAGCAATAGAAATGAGTTTTTCCAGTTCGTCTAGCTCCCAAAAGCGGCAATGCTCATTCGGCTCAAAATTGCGCATACGCTTGGCTGCCGCATCTTTTTCACAATCAATATAAAACAAGTACTGTTCTGGCGTAAATTTAGTACTAATGTGTGCACGCGTAAGCCAAATACTCAATAGGCGTACTGCCGTTTCTACATGAAATTTAGGCATGTTGGCTTGCACTAGCTGGCCCAACATGCAAAGCTGCACAAAATAAGCTGACAAGGTAGTAGAGGGCGTTTGTTTAAATAGCTCAACTGGAATATTAAGCAGTGCTTGCTGAGCTGCGATGCGGTAAAGCATGTAAATTTGTAACCACATTTTTGTGGGCGGGCTTGCTTGCACAAACATGCGCCATTTCATCATGGTAATCGCTATGTAAATGGCTCTAGCTAATATTTGTAAGGGCATGTTATTTTCTAGCTTAAATTTACTAGGATTAATAACTTTTTCTATAATTTTAAGATGACAAATATACGATTGGCGGCAGTAGTTATAGCAAGTTTCAGAGATGCTTAATTCTAGCTCTGGCTTCATATTTTCTATGCTAACAAATTGCGATGCTAATTTTTCTAAGCGGGCAAAATTTAATTCTTCTATTTCTATAATTAAATCAAGAAGTTGCTGGGTATCTACGCTTTCTTGCGCAATAATTTGTGATAGTTGTTGCGTAGAAAATCTAAGCGCCGCCAAATCATCCATTTCGGCCAAGCTATCTAGCCAAGCGCTAAACGGGTTAGCTTTTTTTGATTGGCCACCACCAAATAATTGGCTAAAAATTGTTTTCATTCATTCAGTCATTTATTTAAATTGTTACACTAATACTTTAATCTCAATGCTATTGCTTAAAATATAATGATAAATCATTGAATAATCAAGCTTTATTATATTTAATTTATGTGAGTATGCATATAATTACGGCAAAGATTGCACGATTGGCGCGTGGTAGAATATTGTTTTTAGTTAATAGTAATTATTTATGACTGTCCGTACTCGATTTGCACCCAGCCCTACAGGTTTTTTACATATTGGTGGTGCGCGTACCGCACTGTTTTCTTGGGCTTATGCCAAAAGAAATCAAGGCCAATTTATTTTACGTATTGAAGACACCGATGTAGAGCGAAGCACGCCAGAGGCTGTGCAGGCCATATTAGATGGCATGCATTGGTTGGGTTTAAGTTATGACGAAGGTCCGTTTTACCAAATGCAGCGCATGGAAACTTATAAAAAAGTGCTGAAAACCATGCTTGATGCGGGTACAGCGTATCACTGTTACAGCAGTAAAGAAGAGTTGGATACCTTGCGCGAAACCCAAATGCAGCAAGGCGCTAAGCCGCGTTATGATGGTAAATGGCGGCCAGACTCTGGCAAAATTCTGCCTGAAGTTCCACAAAATATTTCACCAGTTGTACGTTTTAAAAACCCGCAAAGTGGCTTAGTTGCTTGGGATGACTTAGTAAAAGGCCGCATTGAAATTGCTAATGCTGAGCTAGACGATTTAATTATTGCGCGTGCAGATGGCACACCCACTTACAATTTTTGTGTGGTGGTAGATGACTTTGAAATGGGCATTACCCAAGTGATTCGCGGTGATGATCATGTAAACAATACGCCGCGCCAAATTAATATGCTTGTAGCCCTAGGTGCAACAATTCCGCAATACGCGCATCTTTCTATGATATTGGGTGACGATGGTCAAAAGCTGTCTAAGCGTCACGGCGCAGTCAGCGTTATGCAATATCACGAAGATGGTTATTTAAAAGAGGCGGTATTAAATTACTTGGCACGCTTAGGCTGGAGCCATGGCGATGCCGAAATTTTTAATATGCAGCAATTTTGTGAATGGTTTGATTTAGACCACATTACGCCATCGGCCGCGCAGTTTAATACCGAAAAACTTAACTGGTTAAATGCGCATTATATTAAAGAGGCCAACTTGGAAGTGCTTGCCGATGATATTTCAGCGCGATTACAATCTAACGGCCTGCAAGCCAACATCTATGCGGGTCACGGCGCATCTAATTTAACAGCTGTACCTGATTTAAAGAGCGTATTAAATCTTTATCGTGAGCGTGCTAATAATTTGAATCAACTGGCTAAAGATGTGGTCTATTTTTATGCGCGACCACAAGCCAATATAGTGGATATTGAAAAACATATCACCCCAGAGGTTAAACCGGCACTACAAAAATTGAGTCAACAATTGGCAGTAATTAATTGGTCAGCCGAGGCAATACACCATGAAATAAATGCCATTGTGACTGAGTTTGGGTTTAAGTTTCCTAAAGTGGCTATGCCGCTACGTGTAATGCTAACGGGCACTGCACAATCACCTAGCATAGACCAAGTGATGGCGATATTAGGCCAAAAAGAAACGCTAGCTAGAATAGAGAGCTTTTTAAGTTGATTTTTTTAAAAATATTTAAAATAATTTAAATTTACCTAGTTTTAGCTATTGAAAAGAGAACAAAAAGTCGCAATCATAGTCGTAAGTAAGGCAGATTTAGTTTCTTGATATGCGAATATACTTGAAGCTACTCCAATATTATAAAACTACAAGGAGCACAACATGAATAACAAAGGACAAATGCTGCAGGACCCATTCTTAAACGCCCTCAGAAAAGAACACGTTCAGGTATCAATTTATCTGGTGAACGGCATCAAGCTACAAGGTCAGGTAGATTCGTTTGATCAATACGTAATTTTACTTAAAAATACAGTTACCCAAATGGTTTACAAGCATGCAATCTCTACAATTGTGCCAGCGCGCGCAGTTAGTATGACATTGCCAGAGCATCAGGAAGAATAAAGCTTGGCGGATAGAACCCCCGGTTACGGTGAAAACACTTTAGCAAATACATCTACATTAACTAAGCCATCTAACGGTGGAGTTGTTTTGGTTAGTGTAGATTTCGGTGAGCCAGATTATGCAGAAAGTTTGCACGAGCTTCGGCAGTTGGTCACTTCTGCTGGCTTGCAAGTACGCGCTACGGTTGAAGGTAAGCGTAGCAGCCCAGATGCAAAATTTTTTATCGGCAGTGGCAAAGCGGATGAGTTAAAGCTGATGTTAGAAGCCAGTGACACTAGTTTAGTCGCTTTTAATCATGACTTAAGCCCTTCGCAACAGCGTAACTTAGAGCGTTTTTTGCAAGCTAAAGTACTAGACAGAACTGGGCTTATTTTAGATATTTTTGCGCAGCGTGCACAAAGCCATGAAGGTAAATTGCAAGTAGAGCTAGCGCAATTAGAGCATTTATCCACTAGGCTTGTGCGTGGTTGGACTCATTTAGAGCGCCAAAAAGGTGGTATTGGTGTGCGTGGCGGCCCAGGTGAAACACAGCTTGAGTTAGATAGACGAATGTTGCGGGTTCGCGTTAAACAATTACGCGAAAAGCTAGCAAAGCTAAAACAACAGCGTGATATGCAGAGAAGGGCGCGTAAACGCTCTAATTTGATGACGGTGTCGTTAGTTGGTTATACCAATGCGGGCAAATCAACGCTGTTTAATCGTTTAACACAATCGGGTGTTTATGCGGCAGATCAACTTTTTGCTACGCTAGATACCACATCGCGCAAAGTCTATATGCCTGACGCAAACCCCATTGTGCTGTCTGATACTGTTGGTTTTATTAAACATTTGCCAACTACATTAATAGAGGCGTTTGGCGCAACTTTAGAAGAAGCTGCACAAGCTGATTTGTTACTGCATGTTGTGGATATTGGCAGTAGTAACCGCGATGCGCAAATTGCCCAAGTGAATTTGGTTTTAAAAGAAATAGGCGCTTTAAATGTGCCGCAAATAGTGGTGCTAAACCAAATTGATAAGCTGGATATGACAGCAGATTTGGTGCGTAACGAGTATGGTAACATTGATAAGATCAGCGTTTCTGCGGCTACTGGTGCAGGAATTGATTTGTTAAAGCAGGCGTTATCAGAGCATCAGCAGTTGATAAAACGGCAAAGCACTGAGCAAAGTGCTTATGCTTAAATTTAGAATTGTTCAACATAGTATGAAATACAGCTTGGAGTAATACATGATTAAGTTTCCTGGTTTTGGCCAACGTAATAATGAAGGTCCACCTGATTTAGATGAAGTTTTGCGTGATTTAAGTCAAAAAATTAATAAATTTTTTGGTAAATCTAGTGGTGGTGGTAACAGTAGCCAACCAATTGGCGGTAAGAATTTTGATGTGCCTATTTTACCTATTCTAGCTATCATCGCGGCCATTTGGCTGGCAACAGGCTTTTATATTGTCGATCAAGGTTCGTTAGGCGTGGTGCAGCGTTTTGGTCAATACACGACCACTACTGAACCTGGCCCGCGTTGGCACTTGCCTTTTCCGATTGAAAAGGCTGAAGTCGTTAATATGGAGCAAGTGCGCCGTTTAGAAGTAGGCTACAGAAGCAACGGTGAAGGTGTTGGCGGTAAAACGCGTCAACCTAACGAAGCTTTGATGTTGACCGAAGACGAAAATATTATTGATATGCAAGTAGCGGTTCAATACAAGCTTAAAAATGCTAAAGACTATTTATTTAACAATCGCGATACCGATAAATCTGTAATGTCTGCTGCTGAAACTGCAATTCGTGAAGTGGTCGGTAAAAGTAAGTTGGATGATCTGTTGCAAAAAGGTCTGCCAGACACGTCTGCACGTATGCAAGCCATCTTAGATAGTTACAACACGGGCATACTGATTACCAGTGTTTCAAGACAAAAAGGTGCGGCACCAGAGCAAGTTAAAGAGGCATTTGATGACGTAAACCGCGCGGGACAAGATTATCAACGTCAGATTAACGAAGGCCAAGCTTATGCGAATGATGTTATTCCTAAAGCGCGTGGTAACGCTTCGCGCTTGTCAGCTGAGGCGGCAGGTTACAAGTTAAAAGTTGAGAACGAAGCAACTGGTAACGCTAGCCGATTTGAACAAGTTTTAACGCAATACAGCAAAGCGCCAGAAGTAACGCGCCAGCGCATATATTTAGATGCACAAGAGCAAGTTTTGTCTGCTACCAGCAAAGTTCTGGTTGATCAACAAGGTGGAAACAGCATGTTGTACTTACCTTTAGATAAACTAATGGCAACTACTAGCGCGCCGCCAGCCGCTGCCACTGCAGCTAGTGTTAATAGTAATAATAAACAAGATGAACTAGATACTGAAAATGCGCGTGATCTAATGCGTGATAGAGATAGAAGTCGTTAATACTTAATACTTAAATGACGTAAGCGCTAAACAGCGCAAATAAGTTAGGATTGAAAGAGATAAATATGAAAAATATTGGAACATTTTTAGTGGGGCTTTTTGTATTGTTGGTAATACTGAGCATGTCTTTTTTTACAGTAGATCAGCGCGAATACGCACTGGTATTTAGATTAGGCGAAATTGTTTCTGTTAAAAAAGACCCTGGTCTTTATTTTAAGATACCTTTAATCGATGGTTTGAAATACTTCGAAAAACGTATTGTCACACTAGATTGGGAGCAGCCTGCCGAGATTGTAACTAGCGAAAACAAAACCATGACAGTGGATTCTTTTGTTAAATGGCGCATTATTGACCCTGCAAAATACTATGTTTCAGTAAAAGAAGGTGGCGAAGCTGCTGCCGAAGATAGATTGTCGCAAGTAGTCAATGCTGGCTTACGCGATGAGTTTGGTAAACGTACCGTGCGCGATGTTATTGCTGGCGAGCGCGGCGTTATTATGAATAATATGAAAATCAGAGCTGATAAAGAAGCGCGCCAAATTGGTATTCAAGTGGTTGATGTGCGTCTTAAACGTGTTGATTACTCTGAAGATATTAGTAAATCAGTGTTCGACCGTATGATTGCAGAGCGTAAGCGTATTGCCAACCAGTTGCGCTCTGAAGGTTCTGCAGCTTCAGAAAAAATACGAGCCGATGCTGATAAGCAACGTGAAGTCATTATTGCTGAGGCTTTCCGTGATGCACAGAAAATGAAAGGTGAGGGCGACGCTAAAGCGGCGCAAATTTACTCTGGCGCTTATGGTAAAAATCCTGAGTTTTATGCCTTTTATCGTAGCCAAGAAGCCTACAAAAACAGCTTCAAAAGTAAATCAGATGTCATGGTGTTAGATCCAAAGTCAGAGTTCTTTAAATACATGCGTGGCGCTGGCGGTAAATAGCCGTTACAGCATTGAATCTAAATAGTTATTTAACGCGTATAAATGAATACTAGCTTACTAACTGCGCTGGGTTTAATGCTGGTGCTAGAAGGCTTATTGCCACTAATTGCACCGCAAGCTTGGCGAGAAACTTTCAAGCGAATGGTTGCTTTGAAAGATGGCCAACTACGTTTTGTAGGCTTAATTTCAATTGCTGGCGGGTTGTTACTTTTTTGGATTTCGAAATGAAATTAGTACTTAATTGCATTGGTTTGCTTTTTTATGCGGCTTCTAACTTAGCGCTTGCTGCGCAATGCAATATTGGTAAAGTGGAAGATGTTTCAGGTAACCCCAAACTTGAGCGTAATGGCCGAGTGATTAATGTAGGCACAGACATTTTAGTATGCAAAGGCGATAAATTTATTACTGACAGCGCTAGCGTGATGAAGTTAAAGCTGAGAGATGGTTCACTTATTACCGTGGGTAAAGACTCCGAGTTTACAGTTGCCGAATATAAAATTTATAAAGATAAGCCAAACTTAGCACTGTTTGAGCTTACCAAAGGTGCGTTTAGGGCGGTGACAGGTTTTATAACTAAGCGGCCACATCGTTATGAGATTAAAACAGCGGTAGCAACCATTGGTGTGCGCGGAACAGATTTTTGGGGCGGTTATGGCCTTACAGAAAATGGTCTCGATGTTGTAATGCTTTCTGGTAAAGGTGTTTATGTTAAAAATAACCAAGGCGAAACGGTGGAGTTAGATGTTGCAGGGTTTGGTACAACTGTAATAGATGGCGCTGTGCCAAACATCCCAAAAAAATGGGGTGACGAAAAGGTAGCTAAAGCAGTTGCAACTATCACACCTTAATATTTAACTGATAATCTTTAGCTGCTAATAACCAGTTGGCTGTTTTGTAAAAAATATAAAAAACAAACAAAAAACAGATAAATAGCTACAAAAGCACTAAATAACGATAAAATCTTAAATTATTCAATTTTAAGATTCAATTTTCACTTTAGAACCCCAACATGCGTAACTGGTTACTACCCGAGTTTATAGAAGACGTGCTGCCCAATGACGCCGCACGCATAGAGCTATTGCGCCGAAAATTATTAGATTTATTCAAAGTGCATGGCTACCAATATGTGATTCCGCCGACTTTAGAATATTTAGAGTCACTGATTACAGGTACAGGGCACGATTTAGATTTGGCCACTTTTAAAGTGGTGGATCAGCTTACTGGTCGTTTGATGGGTATTCGCGCTGATACCACACCGCAAGCTGCGCGTATTGATGCGCACATGTTAAATCATCAAGGCGTTTCGCGTTTATGTTATGCAGGTACAGTGCTGCGCACTAAGCCAGATGGCCTTGCTCGCACGCGTGAGCCATTACAGTTAGGTGCTGAGTTGTTTGGCCACGCAGGTATCGAAAGCGATATTGAAATTCAGCGTTTAATGATTAAAGCCTTGCAGGCTTTAGGCTTGTCAGACCTGCACATCGATTTTAGCCATGTGGCCATATTTGAAAGCTTAGTGCAAGCAGCTAAAGTAAATGCTAGCCTTGAACAAGCCTTGTATGCAGCATTGCAGAGCAAAGACAAAGCGAGCGTAGCTGAATTGGCAAGTGGCTTAGATGCTAGCATTAAGCAAGCGCTTATTAGCCTGACTGACTTAAATGGTGACGTTGATGTTTTACAAAAAGCTGAGCAAACTTTACCAAAATTACCTGCTATTAATTTAGCCTTAGCTGATTTGCGCGCAGTTGCAAGCAAATTAGCCGATATGCATGTACATGTAAGCTTCGATTTAAGCGAGTTGCGTGGTTACCATTATCATAGCGGTATTGTGTTTGCGGCATATGCTCAGGGTTACGCAGGGCCATTGGCCTTGGGTGGGCGTTACGATGAAGTGGGTATTGCTTTTGGGCGTGCACGACCAGCTACAGGATTTAGTATCGACTTGCGTGGTGCAGTAACTGCGCTACCTCCTGCTAAATTGCCTAAAGCCATCTTAGCGCCGGTGAGTGATAACGCGCAAGACGAACAATTATTAACTAATAAAATAGAATCATTACGTGCCGAAGGCCTGGTGGTGATTAGAGTTTTACCCAACTCTCAACCAAACCCAGTTGAGCTTAATTGCGATAGCGCATTAGTATTGCGTGACGGCGAGTGGTTAATCGAATCGCTAAAATCAGAAAAATAGCATCAAACAATTGTTCTTAAACAGTTGCCATTAAATAGTTGAATTATTAAAAGCAGTCAATTTATGTTAAATAACACAGTAAAAAATTCAGGTAAAAATATCGCCAAAAATGTCGTGGTTATCGGCACACAGTGGGGCGATGAAGGCAAAGGTAAAATTGTCGATTGGCTAACTGACCATGCGCAAGGCGTTGTGCGCTTTCAGGGCGGCCATAATGCAGGCCATACCTTAGTGGTAGGCCAAGGTGCAGCGCAGCGCGTTTACAAACTAAATCTGGTGCCATCGGGCATTGTGCGCGCAGGTGTTAATTGCTATATCGGCAACGGCGTGGTGTTAGATGCTGGACATTTATTAAGTGAAATTGCCGCTCTTGAGAAAGATGGGCTTGAGGTTAAAGGCCGTTTAAAAGTAAGCCCTGGTTGCCCATTGATATTAAGCCATCATGTGGCGGTAGATGTTGCGCGTGAGGCTAAACGTAGCCTAGACAAGAAAATTGGCACCACTGGCAAAGGCATTGGCCCAACTTATGAAGACAAAGTGGCCCGCCGTGCGTTGCGTGTTTATGATTTGTTTTACCCAGAGCGCTTTGCCGAAAAACTACGTGAGGTGATGGATTACCATAATTTTGTGTTAACCAATTATCTTGGCGCACAAGCGGTTGATTTTAATCAACAATATGATGCCAGTATGGCGCAGGCCATTGCTTTAAAACCAATGGTTTCAGATATTTCAGCTGAACTTTACGCGGCTAATGCACGTGGTGAAAATTTATTATTTGAAGGCGCACAAGGTACTTTGTTAGACATCGACCACGGCACTTACCCATATGTTACATCTAGCAACTGCATTGCAGGCCAAGCCTCAGCAGGTACTGGCGTTGGTGCTAATATGCTGCATTATGTATTGGGTATCACTAAAGCCTACACTACGCGTGTAGGCGGCGGGCCTTTCCCTAGTGAGTTAGATATTGATACTGAAACCAGCCCAGGTTATCAAATGTCGACCAAAGGCCAAGAAATTGGCACCGTAACTAAACGTAAACGCCGCTGTGGTTGGTTTGATGCGGCAGCACTTCGTCGTTCTGCTCGCATTAACGGCCTAACAGGCTTGTGTATTACTAAGTTAGATGTATTAGATGGCATTGATAGTCTAGATATTTGTACTGGTTACGAGCTAGATGGCAAATTTATCGATATGTTGCCAGTTGGCGCAGATGATGTGGCACGCTGTAAGCCAATCTATGAAACCGTTGCAGGCTGGAGTGATAATACCTTTGGCGTAAAAACGTGGAATGGTTTACCTAAAAACGCACAAAACTATCTAAACCGCTTAGAACAACTTTGTGGTGTAAAAATCGCAATCGTTTCAACAGGCCCAGAGCGTGATGAAACCATTATTATTGAGCATCCTTTTTCTCAAAACTAAATATCATAAATGCAAAAACAGCGTTTAGCTTGGGCAATCACGGGTTCTGGACACTTTCTACGCGAGTCACTGGCACTATTAACTACACTTGAAAACGTTGACATTTTTTTAAGTAAAGCGGCTGCAGAAATCATCAAGCAATATGGTTTTCAGGCACAGTTAGACGCAACTGGTCACAAAGTTTATCAAGATAAAACCGCCAGCAGCGTGCCTGTGGAGTTGTTTTATGAGGGCTGCTATCATACCTTGGTGATTGCGCCTGCCACTTCAAATACCATCGCTAAGATGGCCTACGGTTTTTCAGATTCGTTGATTACTAATTTATATGCACAAGCTGGTAAAACACGCGTACCAAGCATTGTGTTTGCTTGTGATACGGTACCAAGTGCTGGCTCGAAATCTATCGATTCTGAGGCACCACGAGATAATATAGTTAAAGTTTATCCGCGAAAAATTGATCTGGATAATGTAGAAAAATTAACTACTTTTGAATCTACCGAAATTGTCGGCAGTATTCAATGCCTCCAGAAGGCAATATCCATGCGGATTGCAGACATAACAAATAAAGATGTGAGTTAAGTATGGCTGAAAAGCTATTATTTGTAACGGGTAAATTGGCCGAAAAAAGCTTGAACAAAGTTTTACAAGAGATTCAAACCCAAACGCGTAAAAATCCTAATCCACCTCAGTTTAAATTCCGTGTCGAGCAAATAGGCGTATCGGTCGCTGCACTGATGACGCCCGATTTAATTGCGCGCCGCCTAAAAAACACGCATAACGCCAATAAAATGATTCTGCCAGGGCTTTGTCAAGGCGATTTAAGCCAATTACACCGCCAATTTGGCATTCCAGTTGAGCGTGGTCCAAACGATTTAAAAGATTTGCCGCAATATTTTGGCCAACAAGGTTTAACGCCCGATTTAAGTCAATATAGCGTGCAGATTTTTGCTGAAATTGTCGATGCGCCTCATTTAACTGTGGATGAAATTGTGGCAAAAGCTACACTTTTTCAAGCGCAAGGTGCTAATGTGATTGATTTAGGCTGCTTGCCGGGCAGGCCATTTTTGCACTTGGCAGACGCTGTAAAAGCGCTTAAAGCAGCAGGTTTTAAAGTAAGTGTAGACTCTATGCAAGCAGACGAGTTGCTGCTGGCTGGCAAGGCTGGTGCCGATTATTTATTAAGCTTAACTGAAAAAACTTTGTGGATTGCCGATGCCGTGCAAGCCACGCCGGTATTGATTCCTAGCAAGCCTGGCAATATGGCTTCGCTATATCGTGCTATTGAAACTTGTTTAAAAAAAGGTAAGCCATTTATTGCCGATGCGATTTTAGACCCAATTCATTTTGGGCTGGCTAACTCAATTGTGCGCTATCATCGCTTGCGTAAAAAATATCCAAACATTGCCATTATGATGGGCATTGGTAATTTAACCGAGCTAACTGATGCTGATACCACAGGTATTAATGCGATTTTATTTGGACTAATTAGTGAGCTTAATATTAATGCGGTGTTGGCAACATCGGTTAGTGCGCATGCAGTGAATGCGATTGCCGAGGCCGATAATGCGCGTCGCGTGATGTATCGCGCAAAGCAAGATGACCGTTTGCCGCGTGGCTATAGTAATGGCTTGCTTGGATTGCATGATAGAAAGCCGTTTTCGTATGATGCTGCAGAAATTGCAGAATTTGCCGCACAAATAAAAGACCCAAGTTTTAGAATTATGGTGAGTGAAGCGGGTGTGCATGTATACAATCGCGATGGTCTTTTGCAAGATATTGATCCGTATGCCTTTTATGCAGATTTAGGCGTGCAAAATGATGCGTCGCATGCATTTTATTTGGGCGTAGAGTTGGCGCGTGCGCAAATTGCTTGGCAACTTAAAAAACGTTATGTGCAAGATGAACAGCTAAACTGGGGTGTGGCGGGCGATACTGAAAAACCTGAGATAAGAAAAAGTCATCGTGAGGCTTCAATTAAAGAAAAAAGCAGACAACAAAAAGTTAAGCTAGAAAAGCCTGAATAATAAACGCTAAAAATTAAGTAAAAAATGATTCTAGAAACAATTATTACGACTGTTGATATAGTCGGCAAGCCACATGTGACGCCATTCGGCGTGCGGTGTGAAGACGAAATTATCATCATTTCACCTTATAAGCCATCCACTACGCTTGATAATATTTTGGCTACAAAATGTGCGGTAATGAATTTAAGCGATGATGTGCGAATTTTTGCAGGCGCGCTTACGGGACGACAGCCTTGGGCGCTTGTGCCAGCAAGTCAAATACAGGGTTATAGGCTATCTAATTGTTTAGCACACAGCGAGTTACAGCTACTAGAAGTGCGTGACGATGGTTTGCGCCCTCAATTATTTATGCAAAAGGTATTCAGTGAAAATCATCAAGCATTTTCTGGGTTTAATCGTGCGCAAGCTGCGGTAATTGAGTTGGCTGTGCTGGTTAGTCGATTAGATAGACTGCCAAAAGAAAAAGTGATGACGGAGTTAGCCTATTTACAAATAGCCATAGATAAAACTGCAGGCGAAAATGAGCGTGAGGCTTGGGGCTGGTTGCTAAGTAAAATACAAAGTTTTTATAGCAATACAATCACTAAAATGACTGAAAATAAAGCATGACGCAACTACTCATTAGTGTAAAAAATGTTGACGAGGCTTTGCTTGCCCTGCATGCAGGTGCAGATGTGATTGACTTAAAAGAACCCAGTAATGGTGCGCTTAGTGCGCTAGATATAGATACCTGCCTAGAAATTAGCAATGAATTAAATGGCCGCAGCATAATAAGTGCGGCTGTGGGCGAGCAGCACCTTTGTATGGCTGATTTGGTTACAGCCATTCTTAATTATCATCAAATTGGCGTCGATATTATTAAATTTGTGGCGTCTGAATTATTTACAGATGAAAAATTTGAGGCAGAAATGCTTAAATTATCATCATCTGGCATAAAAATGGTGGCTGTTTTTTTTGCGGATGAGAGCCTAAATTTGCAATGGCTAAAACCAGTAAAAAACGCAGGTTTTTTTGGCGTAATGCTTGATACCAAAAATAAATACAAA
Organism: Methylotenera sp.; assembly: GCA_031373695.1. Lineage (GTDB taxonomy): Bacteria > Pseudomonadota > Gammaproteobacteria > Burkholderiales > Methylophilaceae > Methylotenera_A. The sequence goes on from JANMNC010000110.1 coordinate 23,830, forward strand.
AATTTACTGCAAGTGCTCACAAAAGATGATTTACAGTTGTTTACACAAAACTGTCAACAATATGATTTAAAATGTGGCTTTGCAGGTTCTTTAAGACCACAACATATAGATTTCTTAATGCAATTTAATCCTACATACCTTGGTTTTAGGGGTGGCGTTTGTAAAGATTTTATAAGAAGCTCGGTCTTATCAAGACAAAGCGTGTTAGAGGCTAAAAAGTTGTTGCTCAAACACAACAACTTTATGAATAAACCGCAAAGAATCGGGCACTTAGCCTTATAAAGGCTAGATTGTTCATTGCATAGTGCATGAAGTTTTAGTATAGTTAGTCGTGGAAGTTGGTTTTGATAGTCGTTAATTAGGAGCTTTAATAATGAAAAAGAATTTAATCGGTTTAGCCGTTGCAGCAACACTTAGCTTAACAGCGTTTTCTGTGTCTGCTGAAGATATGTTCCGCGGCGCTTGGTACGCAGTACCAGGCGTTAGCTACATGAACACAGATAGCGATTTAGATGCCGATAACGGCGGTGGCGCTTTTATTAGTATTGGTAAAGAATTAAGCCAAAGCTGGGATTTACAAGGCCGTTTAGGTTACAACCGTGCTGATGAAGATTTAGATATCGTTGGCGCTAGCGGTAAATACAAACAAACTACCTTAGGCTTAGATGCTTTATACATGTTTAGCCGCGATAAATTCCGTCCATTTTTACTTGCTGGCTTAGGCGCAGCCCGTAATAACGTAGATTACAAAGTGCCTGGTGTTGATATTGATGGCAAAAAAACATCATGGTTGGCTGGTTTAGGTTTAGGCGCTCAATACCTATTTAACGATACTTTTGGTCTGCAAGCGGATTTACGTCACCAATGGAGCAAAGCTAAAGTTAATACAAGTGGTTTAGTTAACGACAGCGATACAGAAACTATTGGTAACACGTTATTTAATTTAGGCGGTGTATTCCGTTTTGGCGCACCAGCTCCAGTGGTTGCAGCAGCAGCTCCAGAGCCAGCACCAATTGCAGCTGCAGAGCCAATGCCAGAACCAGCTCCTGCTGCACCAGCCCCAGAGCCAATGAAATGTGAACCTACAATGGACACAATCACTGTTGGCGCTGAAAAACTATTTGGTTTTGATAAAGCTTCTTTAAAAGAAGAGGGTAAAGCAGCTTTAGATGAAGCAGCAGCAAAAGTAAAAGCAAACCCAGAAATTAAAGCAGTGATTGTTACAGGTCATACTGATCGTATTGGTTCAGATGCATATAACCAAAAATTATCAGAGCGCCGTGCTAATCAAGTTAAAGATTACTTGGCTTCACAAGGTGTTGATCCTGCAATCATCGATGCAGTTGGTAAAGGCGAGTCTGAGCCAGTTGTTCAATGTACAGGCAATAAAGCGACTAAAAAGTTGATCGAATGTTTACAACCTAATCGCCGTGTAACGATTCAAGCTGAAGGTAAAAAAGAAACAGGCTGTAAATAAGTTTTAAGCAATATTCTTATTACAGTTAAAAACCCCGCTATTGCGGGGTTTTTTATTGCCTACTGTTTATAATGAAGTGCGTTAAATAGATATAATGACATGATGAAAAAACCAGTTGATTTAATAATTGAAGCGCGGTGGTTATTGCCAATAGTGCCTGAAAATACATTGCTAGAACATCAATCTGTAGTGATTCATGCAGGCGTAATTGTCGCTATTTGCTCAATTGATGATGCTAATATTCAATATGATGCAGTTGAAACAGTGAAGCTGAGTGAGCATGTGCTGATGCCAGGCCTAGTTAATTTGCATAGCCATGCGGCTATGAATTTAATGCGTGGATTGGCGGATGATTTACCGCTAATGCCATGGTTAGAACAACATATTTGGCCTGCAGAAGCAAAGTTGGTATCTGCAAACTTTGTTAAAGAAGGTACATTGTTAGCCTGTGCCGAGATGTTAAGTGGCGGCATTACTACTTTTAATGATATGTATTTTTACCCAGAAGCCGCTGCAGAGGCTAGCGTGCAAATGGGTATGCGCGCTAACTTAGGCTTAGTAGTGTTAGAGCTTGCTAGTAACTATGCCAATGACGCTGCAAGCTATATAGAAAAAGGCACACAGGCGCGTGACCAATATAAAAATGAGGCTTTAATTAGTTTTAGTTTTGCGCCGCATGCCCCATATACCGTTAGCGATGAAACTTTTACACAAATTAGCACATTGGCAGAGCAACTTGATATTGGTATACATACACACCTACACGAAACGCAGTATGAAATTAGTCAAAGTGAGCAAGCGTATGGCTTGAGGCCATTAGCACGCTTTGCTAATTTAGGTTTGCTGGGCGCTAACATCACGCTTGCACATTGTGTGCATTTAAACACGCTTGAGATGCAATTGCTGGCAGAAAACGGTTGTCATGTTGCACACTGTCCAAGCTCTAATTTAAAGCTTGCGTCTGGCATAGCGCCAATTGCCCAATATGTTAAATATGGCATTAACATAGGTTTGGGCACAGATAGTGCCGCCAGTAATAATCGATTAGATATGTTTACCGAGATTCGGCTTGCAGCGCTTTTAGCAAAAGGCCAAAGTGGTGATGCTACCGCTGTTTCGGCACATCAAGTGTTAGCAATGGCCACTATTAATGGGGCTAAGGCATTAAGGCTTGATGATAAAATAGGCTCTATTGAGCTTGGTAAACTAGCTGATTTAACCGCTGTTAAGTTGTCGGATATTATTATGCAGCCTTGTTTTGACCCTGTTTCACATTTAGTATATGTGGCTGGGCGCGAGCAAGTAAGCCATGTTTGGGTAAATGGAGATTTAAAATATCACAAGCCTAAAAACTCTGACGGCGTTTTTAGTAATATTGAGCCGCAAGAATTAACTAATATTGTTACTAAATGGCAAACCAAGTTAGCCGAATTCAAGTCATAATTTAGTAAATGTAAAAACTTTAAAAGTTTAAAACTAATAATTGAGTGTGAAAGATAGTTTAATGGCAGATAACCAAAACGTAGATGTTGCAGAGCTGAGTAAATTTAGTGAGCTAGCGCACAAGTGGTGGGATAAAAGCAGTGAATTTAAACCTTTGCACGACATAAACCCACTGCGTCTTAATTATATTAACAATGCATCTGCATTAAAAGGTAAAACAGTTTTAGATGTGGGCTGTGGTGGCGGTATTTTAAGTGAGTCGATGGCACAATTAGGCGCCAAAGTGACTGGTATTGATTTAGGGGAAAAAGCCCTGAAAGTGGCGCAGCTGCATAGTTTAGAAAGTGGAATAGCGGTAGATTACCAGCTAATTGCAGTTGAAAAATTAGCGCAACAGCAGCCAGCCAGTTTCGATGTGGTTACTTGCTTAGAAATGCTAGAACATGTACCAAACCCCGCTAGTGTAGTGCAGGCATGTGCTGCATTAGTAAAACCAGGTGGCCACGTATATTTTTCTACCATTAACCGAAACCCAAAAGCCTATTTATTTGCGGTTATTGGCGCAGAATACGTGCTTAATATGCTGCCACGCGGCACACACGATTACACAAAATTTATTAAGCCATCTGAATTGGCAAGCTGGATGCGGGCTGCAGGCCTGTCGCTCAATAGCCAAATTGGCATGAGCTACAACCCCATTACCAAACATTATTGGCTGGGTGACGACACTTCAGTGAATTACATGATGCATACAATTAAGGTTTAGTTTGATTACTACCATACTGTTTGACCTAGACGGCACGCTTGTCGACACCGCACCAGACTTGGCTCACGCGCTTAACCTGCAATTGCTGAACCACGGTAAAGCACCGCTGCCTTATGAAAGCGTGCGCCCGTTTGCCTCGCACGGCTCTCGTGGTTTAGTGGGTTTAGGCTTTGGTGTTACCCCTAAAGATGCTAATTTTATTGCCATGCGTGATGAGTATTTAAACATTTACGACACGGTTTATACGCGTAGCCCCGTGTTGCTGGCTGGTATTGCTGATTTATTACAAGCTATTGAAAGTAAAGGCTTAACATGGGGTATTGTTACCAATAAACCACGCCGATTTACCGTTGGCCTAATTGAAAGCATGGGCTTAAATTTAGAAAAACGTGCTGCTTGTATTGTATGCGGCGATGATGCACCGCAGCCTAAGCCATCGCCAGCCACGCTGTTAATGGCCTGCGAGCAGATT
>JANMNC010000130.1:0-14741 GCA_031373695.1 Methylotenera sp.
ATAGCTTGATTAAGAAGCTAATATTTGTATTGATTGTGTAAGTTTCGTTAATGATTGACTAAATTGATGCAAGTACTATTATCTATAGCCTATGAAAACAATTTATTCAGTAACGGGTATGACCTGTGGCGGATGCGTTAATCGCGTTAAAACAACTTTAGCGCCATTTGCAGAATCGGTTGAAGTAACACTTGAGCCGCCACAAGCTTTGCTTACAAGCGCGACTACCGATTTAGCGACGCTTAACGCAGCTTTAAGCAAAGTTGGTCACTACGCACTGCATACAATACAAAAACCGTCATCTGAATCAGCAGATGCCACCCAAAAAAACGCTAAGCAAAGCAACTGGTTTAGCACCTACAAACCTTTAATTTTGGTGTTTGCTTATATTTTATTGGTGACTTTCGCAGTGGAATATACCCATGGCGACTTAACATTACATCGATTTATGACCCACTTTATGGCGGGTTTCTTTTTAGTATTTTCATTTTTTAAACTGCTTGATTTAAAAGGTTTTGCTAGCAGCTATGCCATGTACGATTTATTGGCTAAACGCTTGCCTGCTTATGGCTTAATTTACCCGTTTATAGAGCTAGGCTTGGGAGCCGCATATTTATTGGGCTACAGGCCGATATTAATTAACACCATTACCTTGGTTGTGATGGTTTTTTCTAGCATTGGTGTTATTTTGGCAGTGATAAATAAACAAAAGATTCGTTGTGCTTGCTTAGGTACTGGCTTTAATTTGCCCATGACCACTGTAACGATTATTGAAGATTTGTTAATGGCGGCAATGGCGGCTTGGATGCTGATTTAATCTGCTTTAAATCCTACCAATCAGTCATTCTGAGCATGACGATTAAATTAACCTTCTAAAGTATAGAAACATGAGCATAGGTTATTACCAACTAGAAACAGGCCAAGTAGCCGCAATTGAAAACGACTGCGCTTTTCCACCACTAACCCAAGCCTTATCCGAACCCAACGGCTTAATCGCAATTGGTGGTAATTTATCATCAGCGCGTCTTTTAAATGCCTACAGCCAAGGCATATTCCCCTGGTTTAATGAAAATGAGCCTGTAATGTGGTGGAGCCCAAGCCCACGTATGGTGTTGTTTCCAAATGAGTTAAAAATTTCTGCATCTCTTAAAAAAACGCTTAAAAAACAACCTTATGAGGTGCGTTTTAACACGTCTTTTCGCGAGGTAATTACTGCTTGCAGTGTGTCTAAGCGCGTCAATCAGGCTGGCATCTCTCAATCAGAGACTTGGATTTCACCCGATATGATTAATGCCTACTGTGATTTGCATAAAAAAGGCCATGCTATATGTATGGAAAGTTGGCTTAACAATGAATTGGTTGGCGGTTGCTATGGCATAATTATTAACAAAATGTTTTATGGTGAAAGCATGTTTCACACACAAACCGATGCATCAAAAATAGCGTTTGTGCATTTGGTACAGCAGTTACAAAATCAAGGTGTTGGATTAATTGATTGTCAGATGAAAACGCCACTTTTGGCAAGCTTTGGTGGCCGCGAAATTGCGCGTGAAGAATTCATGCAAAAACTAACAAAACTGGTAAACTTTTAGCATGACATTAGCCAGCGAACCACCTCTACACAAACTACAGTTTTACGTCACTACGCCTTATAAGTGCGGCTATTTGCCCAACAAACTGGCGCAAAGTTTAATTGCCTCTCCACAGCATTTAATTGATGCAAGCGTATATAGCGGTTTGATTGCGCAAGGCTTTAGACGTAGCGGAAAATTCGCCTACAGACCTCATTGCGAAAGTTGCCGTGAGTGCATTGCTATAAGATTAGTTTTAAGCAAATTTACCCCAACCCGCAGCCAAAAGCGTGCCCATAAACAACACGCTAACCTCAGCGCTCGCATATTAACGCTAGGCTACAACCAAAACCACTTTGAGCTTTATACAAGCTACCAAGCATTACGACATAACGAATATGATTTTAATGCCCAAACAAGCGAAAAAGACTGTGCACAGAAAGACAGTGCCGAGCAATATCGTCAATTTTTATGCCAAAGCAATGTCGAATCTCTGATGATTGAATTTAGCGATGTAAACAACCAAATTAAAATGATAAGCGTGGTTGATATTGTGCAAGATGGTGTTTCAGCCGTATATACATTTTACGATGCACTAGATACAAAATGTAGCTACGGAACATACTCGATTATGTGGCTAACTGAATGGACAAAAAGTTTAAACTTACCTTATCTATATTTGGGTTACTGGATTAAAGACAGCCAAAAAATGGCATACAAACAGCAGTTTACGCCACAAGAAAAACTGATTGATGGCGAATGGCTAAATATTTAATAGCGCAAACACTTCTCTTTCATTTGGCAGTCTATTGATGCCAGCTCCCTCAATGCTTATGCCTACATTAGTTGGTTTACGGCATAATAGCTCGGGCAAAAGATTAACTGCAGGCACGTTGTAACCTTGCATGAGCTCATAGTGACCGAATGATAACGGCGTCCAAGCGAGTACATCAAAAACATGACTGGCTAAACGCACCAAGCATTTTGGCACACTAATTTGTAGCGATTTACCTCTGCCGCGTGCTTGTCTTAATAGTTGTAAATAATTGGGAATGCTGCTTATTTCATTACCACCTAGCTCAATAATGTTTGGCGTATCAAGCTGATGCATGACCAAATTGGCGATTGCTTCACCTAAATCACTCACTTGTAATGGCGCAACCAAGCCTTTGCTTTGCATAACAAACTGCACAGGCCAATTGGCCACGCGCCTAAACCATTTTGCACCATAACCACCCTCACCATCTAATAAACTGGCTCGCACAATCACCGCGTTAGCTTTGCTATTTAAAATAGCCTGCTCGCCTAAATATTTACTACGAATAAACCTGCTTTTAGCTTGTGAATTCAACCCAATAGCAGAAACATGAACAAGTTTAACGTCAAGCTGGGCGCATGCTGTAGCTAAACTAGCAACTGCGACATGGTGGATAACATCATAACTTTCACCTTTTCTTTCGCGTAAAATACCCACGGCATTTACCAACACATTCACGTTGTTTAACAAAGGCAACCAATCGCTAATTTGCTTCATTTCCTGCATCTGCAGTGTAACAAGATCACTTTCCCCCCACTTGTTTCTGCTACCAATAGACACTTGTGCACCTTGTGCTTTTAGGTACTCGACAATGCTGCTGCCAATAAACCCCTTACCACCCAAAACTAAAACTCTCATTCGCATCCTTTTTTTAATTTTTACTATCTAACAATTCACTGAATTTCTTTAATTTCTGTATTGACAGAAATATATGACAAATGTGATAATGTGTCAACTTAATGTTTAAAGCGAGTAACAAAGTGGAAGTCTCTGAAAAAATATCTGACGAAAAAATACAACTGAGCGAGTTAGGCAATCAATTTGTGTTGCATTGGGGAGAAATGGGTACACGTTGGGGCATTAACCGCACGGTTTCTCAAATTCATGCTTTTTTGTATTACACGGGTAAGCCAGCCAACGCCGAGCAAATTGCAGAAACGCTGCAAGTTGCACGTAGCAATGTGAGTAACAGCATAAAAGAGCTGCAAAATTGGAAGCTGGTGCGCGTAACCCACATGATGGGGGACCGGCGAGATTATTTTGAAACCTCACTCGATATTTGGGCTTTATTTAACACCGTAATTACCGAGCGTAAAAAGCGTGAGTTTGACCCAACGGTGCAGTTTTTAGATAACTTTTATAATAATAGTACATTTAATAACAATGAGTTAGAAAGTAAAAAACGAGTAAAAGAAATGCTCGACTTAATGCAAACAGTGTCTGTTTGGGGCGATGAAATGATTAAACTAAAACCAGAAACACTTACTAAAATTATGAAATACGGTGCAAAAATTAAATCACTTTTAGGTAACTAAACCATGCAAAACATCACTTATCCACTCACCATTTATTACGATGCTAGCTGCCCGCTGTGCGCGGCAGAAATGCATACAATTAAAGAAACCGATTTTGAAAACAAGCTAATTTTGGTCGATTGCTCCAATCAACACTTCAATGAACCTGCCTTTTGCCCCAGCACAAAAGCCGCCATGATGGAACGCATACATGCTGTTGATAGCGCAGGATTATGGTTAACAGGTGTTGATGTGTTTGAAGTTGCGTATAAAGCTGGCGGCTTTAATAAATTAGGTCAATTTTGGGGTAACAAAACGTTGCGGCCACTGCTAACTCGGGCTTACCCGTTAATTGCAGATAATAGGCATTGGCTAAGCAAAACGCCTTTGCCATACCTGTTTAATAAGCTATTAAGAATGTGCGCACCTAGCTAAGCAATATTCAAAGAATGAATAGCAAAAATGCTACAATCATATTTTTTATTTTTAGCCTTTTATTTGAACAAGCTTTAACTTGAACAAGCTTTTGCTTCAAAAACTCTTACTTTGAAAAAAATCGTCATTTTTGGTGTGGGCTTAATTGGTGGCTCTGTCGCTTTAGCTTTAAAAAAAGCAGGCGTTGCTACGCATATTGCAGGTGTTGGGCGCACTGAGAAAAGCTTAAAAGAAGCACTTGAGCTAAGCGTAATTGACAGCGCAGAGACAGACATCTTTAAGGCTTTAGAAGGTGCAGATTTAATATTAATTGCAGCACCAGTGGCGCAAACTAGCCGCATTTTACAAAGTATTAAACCGCATTTAAACAGCAAAACCGTGATTACTGATGCAGGTAGCACTAAAGGTGATGTGTTAGCTTGCGCACGCGAAATTTTAGGCGCCCAATTTAATCAGTTTGTGGGCGGCCACCCCATTGCTGGGGCAGAAAAAAGTGGTGTAGATGCAGCGACAGCTGATTTATTTATGGGCAAAAACGTAGTGTTAACACCTGCCACAGAAACCAACATAAATGCGGTGGCTAGCGTTACAAAACTTTGGCAAGCATGTGGTGCTAATGTATCTGAGATGACTGCTGAAACGCATGATAATATTTTTGCAGCAGTTAGTCATTTACCACATTTATTAGCGTTTGCTTTAGTAGATGATATTGCGGCCCGCCCCAATGCTGCGCAATTGTTTAGCTTTGCCGCCAGCGGCTTTAGAGATTTTACGCGTATTGCAGGTAGCCACCCAGAAATGTGGCGCGACATTAGTTTAGCCAACAAAACGGCTTTATTAAGCGAGCTAAGCGCTTTTCAAACAGAATTAAACACCTTAAAACTGTTGCTTGAAAATGAAGATGGGCATGGGCTACAGGCTTTATTTGAACGCGCCAGTGTGGCACGCAATAATTGGGCAAACAGTAAAAAATAATACGCATTAAAAAAGCACCGATGTTTTGAGCCTTAGGTTTTACTTAGGTAAATAATCCAGTAATTTGGTTAAATTAATCTAGATTCTTCGCTACGCTCAGAATGAAGATTTAAAGTAAAGTCAGTAGAGATAAATACAGAAATAAATATGGAAAAACTCACTCTAGCAGCCGCCAGCCAAGCGCATGGTAGCATTGTACTACCTGGCTCTAAAAGCATTTCTAATCGCACCTTATTATTGGCAGCATTAGCTACAGGCACCACTGAAATACGCGATTTATTGGCATCTGACGACACCGCTAGAATGCTGGAGGCGCTAGAACAACTAGGGGTTAAATGTGAAAATTTTGCCGAAAATGCTTGGCGTATTACCGGCTGTGGTGGCAATTTCCCTAATAAAGGCACTTTAAAAACCCCTGTAGCTTTATTTTTAGGCAATGCAGGCACTGCATTTAGGCCACTAACTGCTGCACTGGCGTTGTCTGGTGGTTATTACTATTTATCTGGCGTGCCGCGCATGCATGAAAGACCCATTGGCGATTTAGTCGATGCCTTACGCCAAGTTGGCGCGAATATAGCTTGTGTAGAAAATGAGGGTTTTCCACCTTTAAAAATAACGCCTGCTGATATTAACTTGAGCCAAGCTATTAAAATTCGCGGTGATGTTTCTAGCCAATTTTTAACAGCGCTTTTAATGGCTTTGCCTTTAACTAAACAGCAAGCCAAAATTGAGGTGGTAGGTGAATTAATATCTAAGCCCTACATTGAAATTACGCTCAATTTAATGGCTAAATTTGGCGTAGATGTTCAACGGCCAGATATCAATGGTAACCCTTGGCAAAGTTTTACCATTATTGCCAACTCCACCTACAGCTCTCCTGCCGAAATTTTTGTAGAAGGCGATGCTTCAAGCGCATCTTATTTCTTGGCAGCTGGCGCAATTGGTGGTGACGTGCAAGTAGATGGTTTAGGCAAAAACAGTATTCAAGGTGATGTGCGTTTTGCACAAGCACTGGTTATGATGGGTGGTGAAATAAGTTATGGTGAGAACCATATCACCTCTCGTAAAATCAATAAAATTAAAGCTATTGACTTAGATTGCAACCATATTCCTGATGCAGCAATGACGCTAGCAATAGTGGCTTTATTTGCAGAAGGCACCACTACTTTGCGCAATATTGCCAGCTGGCGTGTAAAAGAAACCGACCGTATTGCTGCAATGGCCATAGAGCTACGTAAAGTGGGTGCCATTGTAGAAGAAGGTGCTGATTACATAAAAATTACACCACCAACTCAATTAATACCCAATGCAGTGATTGACACTTATGATGACCATCGCATGGCGATGTGTTTTTCGCTCGTTTCATTAGGTGGCGTGCCAGTTACAATTAACGACCCTAAATGTGTCGCTAAAACCTTCCCTGATTATTTTGCCGAGTTTAAAAAACTAGTCAGCTAATAAAGCCCGCTCATTAACTAATTTTTTATAGCTAATGCAAATGTAACCAGCCAAGGTTAACTGTTTTGGCATATTTTTCAGGGTTTGATTGTTCAAAGTTTCTCCACGCTTTTTCGTGAAAATAAAACACCACGGTGTTGCAAGCTGGCTCAATAATAGCCAATAAACCACCTAACATAGCGCTACCAGTAAGCAAATAGCCTACTGTAAAAGCGACGGTAAAGTGTAAAATTGCAAATGAAATAGTTTTAGCCATGCTGTACCCCTAAAATGTATAAAGCTATTATTGATTCATTAAAAATTTTAATCCAATTGATTGTTTATATAGGTTTGATAAACTTTACTTATGACTGATTTGTTGCATCCAAATGTCACGCCTGTTATCGCCATAGATGGCCCTTCTGCGTCAGGCAAAGGTACCGTTGCAGAGCGCGTTGCAGAGGCCTTAAATTTTAATTATTTAGATTCTGGCGCACTTTATCGAATCGTCGCACTGGCTGCTTGCAAAAATAATATTGCATGGAATCAAGCAGATGCGCTGGGCCAGTTAGCAAAAAGTTTAAGCATACAATTTAGCCAAGGCCATATTCACCTAAATGGTGACTGCATCACAGAAGCTGTTAGAAGCGAGGAAATGAGCCGTGGCGCATCTGAAGTTGCTATTCATACCCAAGTACGCGCAGCACTATTTGGCCTTCAACAAAGTTTTAGAAAACCGCCAGGCTTAGTGGCCGATGGCCGCGATATGGGTTCTGTGGTGTTTACTGATGCGCAATTAAAAATATTTCTAACCGCAAGTGTAGAAACACGCGCAGAACGTCGCTATAAACAGCTTATTAATAAAGACTTAAGCGCTAATTACAACCAAATTTTGACTGATTTACAACTTCGTGATTATCGTGATAGCCAGCGTGCAGCAGCTCCACTTGTACAAACATCTGATGCAATTTTGCTAGACACTACCAATTACACTATTAATGAAGCGGTAGAATTTGTATTAAATGCCTATAAAAAACGCTTTTAAATTCACCATAAAAATAGTGTAACAATTAACTATAAAAGTGCATTAAGTCATTGAACACAAGCTATTTTTTGTGTAATATACGCAATTCGTCATTGCATTTGCGCTATCAAACACAAAGCAATGTTTAATTAACAGCCCCACTGCTAGGTGGGAATACTTAAAGCAGTATTTTTCAACAATATTGGTTAAGTAATTTTTTGGGTATCTTTAATTTAATGGCTTCTACTTCTAACTCAACTCCATCTTCAATGGAATCATTCGCCGCGCTTTTTGAAGAAAGCTTAGCGCGCCAAGAAATGCGCTCTGGTGAAGTAATCACCGCCGAAGTTATCTTTATTGATAGCGATCACGTTATTGTTAACGCAGGTTTAAAATCTGAAAGCGTCATTGACGTTGCTGAATTCAAAAATGCTCAAGGTGAGCTTGAAGTAGCCGTTGGCGACTTCGTAAAAGTATGTATCGAAAAACTAGAAGATGGTTTTGGCTCCACCCAGCTTTCTCGCGAAAAAGCGAAGAAAATGGAAGCTTGGCTTGATTTAGAAGACGCTATGAATGAAGGCCGCGTAGTTAAAGGCTTTGTAAGCGGTAAAGTAAAAGGCGGCTTGCGCGTTTCAGTTAACGGCATTATGGCTTTCTTACCAGGTTCATTGGTTGATGTGCGTCCTGTAAAAGATACAACTCCATTCGAAAATAAAGAGTGGGATTTTAAAGTTATTAAACTTGATCGCAAACGTAACAATATCGTGGTTTCTCGTCGTGCTGTGATGGAAGTAAGCATGGGCGCAGATCGCGAAGCACTGATGAGCACGCTAGCTGAAGGCGCAATTATTAAAGGTATTGTTAAAAACATTACTGACTATGGCGCATTCGTTGATTTAGGCGGTATCGATGGCTTACTACACATTACCGATTTAGCTTGGCGTCGCGTTAAGCACCCATCAGAAGTGCTTACAGTAGGCGAAGAAGTTGAAGCGAAAATCTTGAAATTTGATCAAGAAAAAAATCGCGTTTCACTCGGTATTAAACAACTAGGCGATGACCCATGGGTTGCATTAACTCGCCGTTACCCAGTAAGCACACGCTTATTTGGTAAAGTATCTAACTTAACTGACTACGGCGCGTTTGTTGAAGTAGAGCCGGGTATTGAAGGCTTAGTTCACGTTTCAGAAATGGATTGGACTAACAAAAATATTCACCCAGGCAAAATTGCACAATTGGGCGATGAAGTAGAAGTAATGATTTTAGAGATTGACGAAGAACGTCGTCGTTTATCTTTGGGCATGAAACAGTGTAAACCAAACCCATGGGATGACTTTTCAGCCACTCATGCTAAAGGTGACAAAGTTGCTGGCCAAATTAAATCTATTACCGACTTTGGCGTGTTTATTGGTTTGCCAGGTGGCATTGATGGTTTGGTGCATTTATCTGATTTGTCATGGACACAAACTGGCGAAGAAGCGATTCGTAACTTTAAAAAAGGTGATGAGCTACAAGCCGTTATTTTAGCTATCGATGTCGAAAAAGAGCGCATTTCATTGGGCGTTAAACAATTAACTGAAGACCCATCAGGCGCAACTTCTTCTACAGAAGAAAAAGCGGCTAAGCCAAAAGCAAAAGCTGCAAAAACTAAGGCCGAAGATTCAAGCAGCAAAGCAGCAGATGATGCAGCAGCCGCTGGAACAACTAACCTTGGCGCATTGTTAAAAGCCAAACTTGATAGCAAGAAATAATCTAGAAACGTAGCAATTGCTTCGTCATCGTTTTATATCAACAAGAAGCTAAACTAAAGGCAACTATAAGCCATGACAAAATCTGAGTTAATTAATTTACTAGCAGAGCGCTTCCCGCAACTTGTTGTGAAAGATGCTGAGTTATCGGTCAAAGCAATATTAGATGCAATGACCGATAATTTATCGACAGGTGAACGAATCGAAATTAGGGGGTTTGGTAGTTTTAGTCTAAATTACCGTCCGCCTCGTTTAGGTCGCAATCCTAAAACGGGCAGTAAAGTACAGGTGCCTGCCAAGCACGTGCCTCACTTTAAAGCCGGTAAAGAGCTTCGTGATAGAGTTGATGCAACAACATAAGCAATAAGTAATTTGCTTTATAAAAACGGTACTAGCGATAGTGCCGTTTTTTTTGCGTACTATCAATGAAAGTTAATAAAAGTAACTTATCAATAATCGTTAGCCAGTAGCGCTTAGCTTAGGTAAAATGCAATTAAATAAAATACATTAAATTTAAATAACATTAATGACAATTGAATTCGAATATTGGTGGTTGCTTGTATTGCCGCTGTTTTTTACCCTAGGCTGGCTGGCAGCGCGGGTAGATATTAAGCAGCTGCTATCTGAATCAACCACCCTACCAGCCGCCTATTTTAAAGGCTTAAATTTTTTAATTAGTGACCAACACGATAAAGCTGTAGAAGCTTTTAGTGAAGCGATTAGCGCCAATACCGATTCGCTAGAGCTGCATTTTGCCTTAGGCAGCTTGTTTCGGCGCACAGGTGAAACCGATCGCGCCATTAATATGCACCTGAATCTGCTCGACAAAAAAGAACTCACCACCAACCAAAAAAGTGCAGTGAAAGCTGAGCTAGCACAAGATTATCTTAAAGCTGGTTTGTTTGACCGAGCTGAGGAATTGTTTTTAGGCCTAGACGAAACTCGGTATCGCCAACCCGCGCTAAATGCTCTTTTGGAGATTTACGTGCGCGAGCGCGAATGGGCACAAGCCATAGAAACTGCAACCGAGCTAGAACGTTTATCTGGCGTAACATTTAGGGTAGAAATTGCACAATATTATTGTGAGCTTGCCATGAATTTTATTATTGCACAAAACTCGAAGGCCGCACGCAGCCAGCTGGCATTAGCGCTAGATGCGAACAAAAATTGCATACGCGCCAATGTGCTTTTAGGTGATTTAGAAGCCGAGGCAGGCGCACATAAAGTCGCTATTTCATTCTGGAAACGTATTGAGTATCAACAACCAGAGTTTTTGGGGTTAGTTGCGGGCAAAATGTTAAAAAGCTATCGCGCAGATGGCGATTTAAAAACTGGTTTAAACCAGTTAAATACTTATTTAGAAACCTACAAATTGCCTTCGTTAATGTCCGTACTATATGAAGCTACGCTAGCAGAAGAAGGTGCAGAAAAAGCGGCCAAACTAGCTAGGAATGAGTTAATACGGCAGCCCAGCCTGACCACGCTTGACCAATTGTTGCAAGCGCGTGCAATGAATGAAGACATTAAACAGCGCGCTAATAATCAAGATATTCAATTAATGCAGCAAACTGTGCGTAATGCAATTGGCAACCGCGCAGCCTACCATTGCAACCAATGCGGCTTTCGCGCTAAACAGTATCATTGGCAATGCCCCGCTTGCAATGCATGGGAAACATTACCTGCCGAACCTTCTGAGGCAGTGAGTCGCGAAATGACAGTGAAGAAGTAAACTATATGGATAACCTCGATTCTAAAATTATAGTTGCACTGGATTATGCTGATGCCACCAGTGCGTTGAGGCTGGTAGGTAAACTTGACCCTGTTTTATGTAAGCTTAAAGTGGGTAAAGAGCTTTTTACGGCAGCCGGGCCAGCACTGGTTGAAAAGCTTGTCGAAAAAAACTTTAAGGTTTTTTTAGATTTAAAATTTCACGATATTCCAAATACGGTATCTAATGCTTGCCAAGCTGCCAGCAATTTAGGTGTTTGGATGCTAAATGTTCATGCAAGCGGTGGTAGTGCGATGATGCAAGCGGCACTTGAAGGCGTTGATAACAGCAATCATCATCCTTATTTAATTGCGGTAACAGTACTTACTAGCATGAGTCAATCGACACTCAATGAAATTGGTATCAAAACAAGCTTAGAAGAACAGGTGCTAAAGCTAGCTAAACTTACGCAACAATGTGGCCTGCATGGCGTAGTTTGCTCAGCTTTAGAGGCGCAACTATTAAAACAACAGTTGCCTGACAATTTCTTATTAGTAACACCCGGCATACGCCCTGCAAGTGCCAGTTTAGACGATCAAACTCGTGTGCTTACGCCAGCCCAAGCGCTTGATGTGGGAGCGAGTTATTTAGTGATTGGTCGCCCTATTACGCAAGCCACTAACCCGATTGATGCGCTAATCGCGATTCACCAACAAATTAATATCGCTTGATAGTTGGCTGTAGTAGCCGCAGGTCAACTAAAACAGTACACTAGCGTTGTACAACCAGTTTTTAATCAATCTTTTAATACTAATAAATTTAATCCATACGGGAGAAAACCAATGAAAAAAATACTAATCACACTTATAGCCTCACTCGCTTTTAGCTTCAATGCACTTGCTGTTGTTAATTTAAATACAGCTACGCTTGCTGAACTAGAGACTTTAGATGGTATTGGCCCTGTTAAAGCTCAAGCAATTATTGATTATCGCAAAAAAAATGGTGGTTTTAAATCGGTAGATGAGCTTGAAAAAGTAGATGGCGTTGGTGATATTACTTTACAAAGTGTGCGTAAAGATGTGGCTGTAAGCGGCAGAACAACTGTTGTAGCGCCAACTGAAGCTAAAACTAATAAAGATGCAAAACCTGCTAAAGATATGAAGGCTGACAAAGCCTCTAAAGAAACTAAAGCAAAAGAGACAAAAGCAAAAGACGTTAAATCAGTTGGGACTGAAAAAGCGGCCGCTGCTGGCAAAACAGCAGATACTAAAGAAGTAAAAACTGAAAAACCAGCTAAAGAAATTAGTGCAGAAAAAGCAACTAAAGAAGTTAAAACAACTAAAGAACCAAAAGAAAAGAAAGCTAAAGTAGAAAAAGCTAAAGAGGAAAAAGCTACAAAAGCAGAAAAATCTGCTAAAGAAACTAAAGCGGATAAAACTGTAAAAGCTGAAGATACCGCTAAGGCAGATAAAAAAACGGTGGCAGATGCAAAAAAAGCAGAGAAAAAAGCTGCTGCAGATAAAAAGAAAGCCGATAAAAAAGCGGCGGCTGATGCAAAAAAATCTGAAACAAAAGCTAAGTAAAAAATTACAACAGCAACTAAGTCAAACTAGTTTCTACCAAATAAAAAGCCCGCACATGCGGGCTTTTTAGCGTACTAGTTAACAAACTCGCGATATTTCAATCAATCATCATGACCTTGGTGATTGTGCTTGTAGTGACCTTTTCCATTTTTGTGCTTTTTGTGATGCTTTTTATTATAATTTTTATTACTGCTAGTTTTAGCAGGCTCATCAATTATCTTACCCACCACGGCGCCACCTGCACCGCCAAGGCCAGCACCCACTACCGCGCCTGTGCCACTGCCGCTAACTTTACGACCAACATAAGCACCACCTGCACCGCCTGCTGCACCACCAATTACGGCACCAGCCTGACCTTCGCCTTTAGTAGTAACCGCACCACCAAGCCCTCCACCCACAGCCCCGCCAAGCACCTCGCCTGTGCTACCACCAACTACGCCACCAAGTGCCGTACCTGCTGCTGCGCCCAACCCGCCGCCTACCGCAGTTTTGGCATTGCTATCTGCAGCCATCGCTTGGCTAGAAAATAATAGTACTGCTAATATTGAACTGTTAATTAGTTTCATTGCGTATTCCTTTTTTATGTACAAAACTTTTATACAAAACTAGAGTGTTTTGATACATTCAGTTTAGTGTGATTGAGCGATTTTTAAAATCAGCCATTGCTGATAACCGTGTAGGGTTTTACCTACAAAGATATAAAGCTATAGCCTGGTTATTTAACGCGCATGCCCGCTTTAGCGCCGACATCAGGTGAAAGTATAAAAGGCCCACCAAGCTCGTCACTAGCGGCTAACACCATGCCCTCACTCATGCCAAACTTCATTTTACGTGGTGCTAAATTGGCCACCATTACCGTATTTCTACCAATTAAAGTAGCGGGGTCATAAGCCGATTTAATGCCCGCAAATACTTGGCGTGTTTTTAATTCTCCAGTTTCAGTGGCTTCACCAATATCCAGCGTTAATTTCAATAACTTCTCTGCACCTTCCACATGCTCGGCATTCACAATCATAGCGATGCGTAAATCTACTTTGGTGAAGTCATCAATGCTGATATACGAGCCTTCTGAAGCATCGCCAGAAGCCAATACTGGTGAGGCCGCTGGCGATGCGGTTTTAATGATTGCAGGTGTTGTTGCTAAATTCTCTTTATTATCGTCTGTCATGGCTTCTATCAATTTTGGGTCTATCCGTGTAATTAAATGCTTGTATTCGTTAATTGCATGCTGTGTGTTTAAGCTGACATCTACACGCGCCCAAGTTAATGGTTCAATATTTAAAAACTGTTCGATCTCGGCCGCTAACTTTGGCAGCACAGGTTTTAAATAGAGCGTTAGCAATCTAAACATTTCTAAAGCATCAGAACACACTTGCTGTAGCGTGGCATCTTGCCCTTCTTGTTTTGCCATTACCCATGGTGCTTTTTCGGCCACAAAACCATTAGCAAGGTCTGCTAAACGCATAATTTCACGCAAAGCCTTGCCGTATTCACGCGCTTCATAAGCCTCTGCAATAGTATTTGCAGCGGCTTTTAATTCGGTCACCACTGAATTATCTGCAGAGGGGTTTAATTTTCCGCCGAAGCGTTTATTAATAAAACCAGCGGTACGGCTAGCGATATTAATGTACTTACCCACTAAATCACTATTTACTCGCGCAACAAAGTCTTCTAAATTTAAATCAATATCTTCCATCGTGCTATTAATTTTAGCGGCGTAGTAATAACGCAAATACTCAGGATTTTTAATATGTTCTAAATAACTACGCGCGGTGATAAAAGTGCCGCGCGATTTGCTCATTTTTTCATTATTTACTGTTAAAAATCCATGCGCAAATATTTTAGTGGGCTTGCGATAGCCGCTATACTCAAGTGTTGCAGGCCAAAATAGCGCATGAAAATATAGAATATCTTTACCAATAAAATGAT
>JANMNC010000015.1:0-1943 GCA_031373695.1 Methylotenera sp.
TGAGTTATCACGCATTAGTTTAGCTTTACATGTGACTACAGCTGCGCAAAATACTGTGCCCTGTATGATTTTTGATGAAGTAGATGTGGGTATAGGCGGAGGCGTGGCAGAAGTGGTCGGTCAGTTACTTAAACAATTGGGGGCAGAACGACAAGTGCTAGTAATTACGCACTTACCGCAAGTGGCATCGCAAGCGGCACAGCATTTGCAAGTCAGCAAAACGCAACAAAATGGCGCAACCTTAAGCCATATTCAAGCATTAAGTCAGGTTGAACGTGTAGAAGAAATCGCACGCATGCTAGGTGGTATTCAAATTACCGAAACCACGCGTGAACATGCAAAAGAAATGCTGGGCGTATAGATCTGGCCGTCATTCTGAGTTTAGCCTGAGTGCTTTTAGGTAGGGTGGGTAACTTGTTACCCACGTTGTGTGTCACTCATCGGTCCGCGTGGGCAAATTTTTGCCCACCCTACTTTATTCACTGTTTAATAGCAATTGGATAAGCCCAATCATATTGGCTGCTTGTTAGGTAAAACTTTAATCAAAAACTCTTTATACTTATTGTAGTAATCTTCCTCTGAATGCACCTTAATTTCCTCAATGGCATTATCAGAAGATCCTTGATAGTAAATAACACTAGCTGTAAGCTCACTTTCAGCTTTTTTTTGTTCCAACTTAATCTGTACACCATTATTTTCTTGATTTTTATATGAAAGGTATACTTGAATAAAGTATCTTCCAGCAATCATATCGCCACCAGTTTTTACTCCATTTTTAACCTTGTTATCAGAAAGATCGAAAGTTTCATCTAATATTTTTTTATTAAGTTTGTATAAAATATCTCTCGCTTCTAAATCTTTAGGACCAAATATTTTATTTGCATATGTTGGAGACTTTGATCTTATTGACTTTTCAACGGCTTCAATAATTTCTTCTTTTTGACTATCATCATTTGAATTACCAGATTGTGCGTTATTATAAAGGTTAAGAAGTTCATCTTTATTGTAGTTACCTTGATTGATATTGTTGATTAAATTTGAAAATTTTGCTTTATCCATGAAATATCCTTGTAATAACGTATTATTTTATAGCTTTAAAATCACCTAACGGATTGATCAATATTAATTTACTTCGCCAGTTCCGCCGCCTCAACCACCACTTTATACAGCCCCACTTCTTGCGTAGTTTTAACGCGCTCACCCACTGCAATTTTATTTTGTTTGCCTGCTGCAACACCGTTGATAATTAGGGGCTGGCTTTGGCCCACTGCGCGGCCTGTTTGCGCATCATATTTCACTACGCGCACTTGTACTTTGCCAATGGCAAGCGTTGTGGCATTTTCGACCACCGCAAATAAGTTGCCACCATTATCGGCTTGTGCACCACTGCGAATATATTTGGCAGGGTTGCGCGGCAAATCAATGCGCACCGCACTGGCGCCTGCATCTTTGCCAATTTCTGAATTAGAGCCAGCCGCCACTTGATAATGTTGCAAAGCTAAATCTGTTTGTCCTCGCTCTTCTGCAATTTGCCCTAACAAGGCATGGCCTGGTGCAGTAGGTAATAATTCATTGGCACGTTTTAAATAGGGTTCAGCTTCTGTTTTTTTGCCCATATTAAATAGCGCAATGCCGCTTTGCACATGCGGTTTAAAGTAATCGGGCTGCATTTTAATGGCTTTAGCATAATAGTTTAATGCGTCTTGCGATTTCTTTTCGGTTAAAGCAATATCGCCTAATAACTCTTGAAACCTTGCTTCGCGCGGCTCGCCAGCAATCGCTTGCTGGGCAAGCTTAGTAGCAGTAACGGTATCTTTTTTGGCTAGCGCTTTTACGCCATCGTCATAGGCTTTGTAGGCGGCTTGCGTGGCTTTTACTTTGGCTAACTTTTGCGCATACATTTCTTTGCCCATGTTGCCGCCAGCGCCAATTTTGGCCAAAGT
>JANMNC010000020.1:0-2034 GCA_031373695.1 Methylotenera sp.
GATTGGGCGTTGCTGCGATATAGCAAGGCCATATCTGCTAGTGGTGTGCCTTCACTTTGCAACATTTTTACTTCATCTACAATAAATCCAGCTTCATCATTATCGTTATAGGCTTCATAAATACGCACTGGCTCACCTGCACCTGCACTGGTCCATAAGTTTTTGCCTAAACGATTTTTATTGTGCGAGATGATGGCGTTGGCCGCATCTAAAATATTGCTGTGGCTGCGATAATTTTCTTCTAATTTAACGATATTTTGCACGTTAAAATCGGTTTCAAAATCGCGCATATTGCCTACACGCGCACCGCGAAAACCGTAAATCGATTGGTCATCATCGCCCACAGCAAACAAGCAATTGTTTGTGCCTGCTAACAATTTAAGCCATAGATATTGCAAGCGATTGGTATCTTGAAATTCATCCACCAAAATATACTGAAAGCGGCTTTGGTAATGAGTGCGAATGCGCTCATCGCGACTTAATAATTCATAGCAACGCAATAATAATTCAGCAAAATCCGCCACACCTTCGCGGTTGCATTGCTTATCGTATTCTTCATAAATTTCACGCAGTTTTTGGCTGTGGCTATCGTAAGCGTCTACTTTATTGGCACGCAAACCTTCTTCTTTGCAGCTATTAATATAGCCTTGTACTTGTTTGGGTGCATATTTCTCATCATCAACGTTCATCAATTTCATTAACCGTTTAATACTACTTAACTGGTCAGCTGTATCTAAAATTTGAAAGGTAGAAGGTAAACCAGCTTCGCGATAATGCGCGCGTAACAGCCTATTGCAAAGCCCATGAAACGTGCCCGCCCACATGCCGCGCGTGTTAATAGGCAACATAGCGGTTAAGCGCGTTAGCATTTCTTTAGCGGCTTTATTGGTAAACGTTACCGCCATTAAACCCATAGGCGAAATCTGGCCTGTTTGAATCAACCAAGCAATGCGAGTAGTGAGTACGCGTGTTTTGCCGCTACCAGCACCTGCCAAAATAAGTGCAGATTGGTGCGGCAGTGTGACAGCTTCTAGTTGTTTGTTATTTAAGCCAGTGAGAAGGGAATCTTGATTTTGCATGCCAATATTATCGCATGTGAGGTGGTAAATAAGGCGATGAAAAAGTCATAAAAACTCAGCGATAGACTGAACTATCGGTGATTTAAGGTATCAGAAGTTACATGGAAGCTAAGTTGACGCTTAGTTTTCTTTCCGCTTCTTTCCTCCCTGAGCGGAAGCCTTAGACGATGAGGCCTTTTAACCCCGATTTATTCCCCTTAATCGGGGTTTTTTTTGGCTTGCATTAGTTTGTAACTAACCTTTGCAAAGTGTAAACAAGTTGTAAATAGATGGCAAGCGCTTTGTTTGGCGATTTAAATTATTGTGAGTGAAGCTAAAGCGTTAAAGCTGCCAATTAATAGGCGCTTGGCCTTGCTGAATCAAATATTGATTAATGCTGGAAAATTGACGATTGCCAAAAAACCCGCGATGCGCTGATAGTGGCGATGGGTGCACAGATTTTAGCACTAAATGTTTGCTTTCATCGATAAACGCGCCTTTTTTCTGCGCATAACTACCCCACAGTACAAATATTAAGCCATTACGATGCCCATTTAATGCGGCAATTGCAGCATCGGTAAATGTCTCCCAGCCTTTGCCCTGGTGGGCTCCTGCCTTAGCCTGTTCTACAGTTAATGTTGCATTTAATAGCAATACGCCTTGCTCGGCCCAAGGGGTTAAATCACCATTGCGGCTCATCTTGATATTTAAGTCAGCCGAAATTTCCTTATAAATATTCAACAAAGACGGCGGTAAGGCAATGCCCTTTGGTACAGAAAAGCTTAAGCCATGCGCTTGGCTGTCACCATGGTAGGGATCTTGCCCAATAATCACAACGCGCACTTGTTCAAAAGGCGTGTGATTAAACGCATTAAAAATCAAAAGGCTAGGCGGAAAAATCACTTTACCAGCAGATTTTTCTTCTTTAAGGAAGTGCCGCAACGCCTGCATATAAGGCTTTTCGAGTTCATCGCCA
>JANMNC010000150.1:0-15247 GCA_031373695.1 Methylotenera sp.
TTGTGTTGCGTTATTTATTAGTTGCAGCATGGTTTAGCCTAAATTAATGATGGCATTTTAAATTAATTGGCTCTATTAATAGTTAACAAATGGCTCTATAGATAAGACCAAAATTTGATTATTATTCTACTACAATAAGCAATAGTGTCTATTTTTGAGGTTGCAATGAATTACGCTTTTCCATTTACCAATACTGGCGGTTTTTTAGGTTTACCAATATCAACCTTGCCGACTGCCGACCAGCAGGCAGTAGATAAGCGCTTTGCAGTGGCAGGTATTGCGTGGGATGGCTGTGTAACGAATCGTCCAGGTGCAAGGTTTGGGCCTAATGCGATACGCCAAGCCAGCCATATGTTATGCGGCGATGAACACCCGTTTTTTAACACAACACCAGTAAACGATACGCTAGATATTGGCAATTTATTGCTGCCAAACACAAGTTTGCAAAACATGCGCGAAGCATTAATGCCCCAAGCGGCTCAACTCATTAAACAGCATACTATGGTTTGGTTGGGTGGTGATCATTCTATTACTTTGCCTTTATTGCGCGCTTACTTTGCGCAACTTAAAACACCAATTGCCGTTATTCATTTTGATGCGCACTGCGATACTTGGGAAAGCCATTTTGGTGAACCGTCTGGGCATGGTACTTGGGTGTATGAGGCTATTCAAGAAGGCTTGGCAGACCCTGCATTATTTACCCAAATTGGCATACGTTCATCTGGCGTGCGTGAAGCGCGTGAGTATGTAGAAACCCAAGGTGGAAAAATTTATACAGCGCGCGAATTACGCGGTAAAGATGGCGCAAATTTGCAATACGTAATAGATGAAGTGCGTGCTAAATTAGCAAAAGCGGGTAACCCGCCAGTATATTTAACCTTTGATATTGATGCGCTAGACCCTGCCTTTGCCCCAGGCACGGGCACACCAGAAGTGGGCGGTTTAAGCACGGCACAAGCCATGACATTGCTTGAAGGCTGGCATGACTTAAACTGGATAGGCATGGATTGCACAGAAGTTGCACCGCCTTATGATCATGCAGAGCTGACTTCAAATGCTGCTGCCACATTGGTATGGACGTGGCTTTGCGGCTGTGTTGCAGCACATAAAAAATAGAGGGTTTTAGGCTATGCTAGCTAACGATTTAAAGCTGACACAAAACTCATATTATGCTGCCAGCGCTAATGAGCAGCCACAATATCCAAAATTAGAAGGTGATATTGAGGTAGATATTTGCGTGGTGGGTGGTGGTTTTGCAGGCTTATCTAGCGCAATAGAGTTGGCAGACCGCGGTTATAAAGTTGCTGTGTTAGAAGCTAATCATATTGGCTTTGGCGCCAGTGGCCGTAATGGCGGGCAGATTATTGCAGGGCTAGCTTGTGAACAAGATGTGATTGAAGGCACCCTAGGCTTACATGCAGCCAAACAAGTGTGGGACATGACGCTAGAAGCGCTAGATTTAGTGCGCGAGCGCATCAAGCGCTTCAATATAAAATGTGATTTGCAGGATGGGTTTTTAGGTGTTGCAGTAAACGAAGCCAAAACCAAAAAGCTGGTTAACTGGTTTAATAATATGGCAAAACACTATGGCTATGACAGCGATGCGCAACTGATTGCGCCCAAAGATATTCGCCAGTGGATAGACAGCCCGCGCTATCACAGTGGCTATTTTGATAAGCGTAGTGGACACCTACACCCGTTAAACTATTGTTTAGGCTTAGCAAGAGGTGCGGCTGGTTTGGGCGTGAAAATTTACCAACACTCAGCTGTTACTGCTATGCAACAGGGTCAAGGTTTAGATAAACAGTCAGTAATTTTAAAAACAGCAACTGGCAATGTAAAAGCCAAATTTGTGGTGCTGGCAGGTAACATGTATTTGCCTGAAATTGCACCGCAACTCGCCCCCAAACTAGCTAAGCGTATTATGCCAGTTGGCACCTATATTATTGGGTCTGCGCCCATTGATAAAGGCTTGGCAGCTCAGCTTATTCCAACTAATTCGGCTGTTTGCGATACCAATTTTGTATTAGATTATTTTAGATTTTCGGCCAGCCAATTTAACCAAGGCCCACGTATGATTTACGGCGGTCGTGTAAGTTATAGCGCATTAACGCCACCTAATTTAACGCAAAGTATGCAAGCACGCATGGTGCAAACTTTTCCACAATTAGCCAATATTGCAATTGATTACACTTGGGGCGGTTTTGTTGATATCACCATGAATCGCGCACCAGATTTTGGGCGTATTGCGCCTAATATTTACTACCTGCAAGGCTTTTCAGGCCACGGCGTTGCATTAGCGGGCTTGGCTGGCAAGCTGGCGGCAGAGGCTATAAGTGGGCAAGCAGAGCGGTTAGATTTGATGGCAAAAATTCCGCATCATGATTTTCCTGGGGGAAAATTATTGCGTACTCCAGCTTTAGTTTTAGGCATGGCGTGGTTTCAATTGCGCGATAAATTAGGTTAATTACTAGGTTTTAATAAGCCATATTTTTACCTGTATTAAAGCCGCTTATTTAAACTCTTTGCTGTAAGCATAAAACACTTCATCACGCACCCAGCCGAGTGATTCATACAGTGCTTGGGCATTGTGGTTATCTTTCGCTGTGGTTAAATCTAAACGCGCAAAATCATTATTTGCTGCATATTCATGCGCAGCCAGCATTAGTGCGCGTCCTGTGCCTGTATTGCGGGCAGTGGCATCTACAAATAAATCGTAAAGTACGCCAATTTTTGCAGCAATAACAGAGCAGAAACTAGGATAAATTTGGCAAAATCCAATCAGCTTTTGCGCTTTATTCTCTGCAAGCAAAATCACAGAATCTTGTTGGTTTAATCTTTCTGTCATAAAGCTTTTAGCCAACCCAACATTAGGTGTTTGTACATAAAATTGGCGATATTGGTCAAACAATATGGCGAGTTGGTTGATATCTGAAATTGTAGCTAGTCGAATATTGGGCATTTTATTTGGTGTTTAATTATTTGGTGGTTAAGTTTAATAACACTACGCCAATCACAATCAACGTAACGCCAGTTATTTTAAAGCTTGAGATAGATTCAGAATAAAAAGCTATGCCTAATATAGCCACAATAGCAGTACTCACGGCCGCCCACACAGCATAGGCTATGCCCATCTCTATTTGTTTGAGTGAAATAGACATTAGCCAAATAGACATGATAAAACAGCTAACGCCGCCAGCTGTGGGTAATAGATTACTAAAACCATTGGAATATTTTAGAAATAACATGCCAAATACTTCAAATAAAATACTGGCGGCCAATAATAGCCATGCGATTGAAATTACGTTCATAGTACACCTCTAGTTTGCGTGCAAACCACTTGTACCGAGTGGCGGCTGCACGAAGTTAAGACGGTACTCTTACAAAATTAATTAGAAAAAAATTAATTAAAAAATAGTTAATTAAAAATAGTTAAATAGAAAAAATTAATCGTTAATGTGTAAATTTGTATTTATTTTTTCAATGCGGTTTTTATGACTTCTGCCAGCAAATTACCATAATGGCTAATTTGCTCTGTTGCCGCATAAGCGTAACCAATAATTAGCCCTTTATCTAGTTGCGCACCCATGCTGTAATGCGATAGTGGATAAACCCGTAAACCTTGTTGTGCGGCTAATTTTGCAACATTAACATCATCGCAATCAGCATTAAACTCTATTACCAAATGCAAGCCAGAATCTACCAACGATAGTCGTGCGCCAACCTCTGCAATGCTGCTTAATGCAGATTGCAATAAGCGCCTGCGTTCGCCATACACTTGGCGCATACGCCTAATGTGGCTGGTAAAATGGCCTTCTTCAATAAAATCAGCCAGTGCAGCTTGAATCATTACTTGCCCTGGTCGTTGCAACTCATACAAACCATATTTAAAGCTTTCGACCAACTCTTTAGGCACCACCATATAGCCAAGCCTAATACCTGGGTACATTACCTTAGAAAATGTGCCTAAATACAGTACGCTGCCATGCTGATCCATGCCTTGCAACGATGAAATAGGGCGGCCTTCAAATCTAAATTCGCTGTCGTAATCATCTTCAATAATCCATGCATTACAGTTTTGCGCATAATCTAACAATAAGCGGCGGCGGCCATAACTCATCACCATACCTTTGGGGTATTGATGCGATGGCGTTGTGTAAATAAGCCGTGGCTTAACGCGAAAATCATGTGTGGTGGGCGCCATGCCTTCTTTATCTACAGACACAGGGTGTAGCTGCAGGCCATTGACTTGTAGCACGCGTCTTGCAGCCCAATAACAAGGGTTTTCAACCCAGGCAGTGTCTCCATCGTCAGTAAGTAAACGCGCGCACAAATCAATCGATTGTTGTGTGCCAGAAGTAATTAATACTTGGTCTACCGTTAAATTAACGGCACGCGAAACACGTAGATAATCTGCAATCGCAATACGTAGCGGTAAGTAGCCGCCAGCGTGGCTAGAATCCAGCAGTTTTGGGTTAAGCGTACGCCATTGGCGATTAAGTAATCGTCTCCAAAGCGCAGTCGGAAAGCGCGAGTAATCATCTTCACCAGGAGTAAAGGGTTGTACTTCATGGCTTTGTTCAGCTTGATTCTCTGTGCTTTGATTTTTTAAACCTAAATAGCCAGTTGCTACTAAGCCGCGCTTTGATAGCGGGCTGGTTTCAGCGCCTTTTGTGTGCTCGTTGTTACTATTATTTGATGCGGTCTCTTCTGATGCACTATCGATTGATAGCCTTGCAATATTATTTGTGTAGTTGGTGCTCTCACTATGATTAAAAGTAACATATGTACCACTGCCTGTAATTGCAGCCACATAACCTTCATCTAGCAATTGGTCAAATGCGGCCAAAATGGTGTTACGCGATACATTTAAATCATCTGCCATGCTGCGTGTTGAGGGCAGGCGTGCGCCAGAAGGCAATACTTGCTCGGTAATGGCACGTCTAATCGCATCGTAAATGCGCCTGTGTGCAGGCATGCGAGAAGGAAATTGATGCTGACTTAATTGTGTAAGCAGCCATTCACAAAGTACCAATTGTTTCATTTTTACTCGCTAATAAAAGTCTGCTATAAAGTCAAAGTGGTTCTATTGTTATAATCTAAATGGCTCTTGTAGCATTACCAATTGAAGGCATAGTATACTTGTTACAAAGTTGTTGCAATAAAACGTATTAATTAAAAATGCAATAAAATTAAGTATATGAATACAAGCCAAACAAAAGTGCACACAAAGCCAATTGTGCTAATACCTGCCGACGTAAAACACATTGGCGAGCAACCTTTTCATGCAGTTGGGCAAAAGTATATTATGGCTGTAGTGCTTGCCGCTGGCGCTTTGCCGCTAGTTGTGCCATCGATTGAAGAGCACATAGATATTGAAGCTTTACTGGCGGTTGCAGATGGCATTTTGCTCACTGGCTCACCATCCAATGTGCATCCGTCACATTTTAATCAAGCCGTGCTTAACACTGCATTACCACTAGATTTAGCACGTGATGCCTTAACACTTAAGCTTATTCACGCCGCTATAAAAGCACAGGTACCACTGTTAGCTATCTGTCGTGGCTTTCAAGAATTAAATGTGGCATTTGGTGGCAGCTTACATCAGGCGGTGAAAGAGGTTGATGGCTTAAACGATCACCGAGAAAATAAAACACTCAATTTAGAATCACAATATGCAGTTAGCCATGCGATTAAATTAGTGCCCAACGGGCAGCTAGCAAAACTGCTCAACACTAATGAGTTAATGGTGAATTCGTTGCATGGTCAAGGTATCGATCGGTTGGGTACGGGCTTGGTTGCCGAAGCGTATGCGCATGATGGTTTAATTGAGGCAATACGAGTAGAAAACGCCAAAACTTTTGCATTAGGTGTGCAATGGCATCCAGAGTGGAAAGTGTTAGATAACCCTGCTTATAAAGTAATTTTCGAATCGTTTGGTGAGGCTTGTAAGGTAAGGGCGCTACGCAATAAGCCACCAGATTAGTTTAAGGCTTACTTGAGACTTATGATTAAAATTGATGATCAAGACAATGCTTTAAATAATGATTAAAAATAAAAAAACTGGAGAACACAAATGGCTGATACGAAAAACTTAAACCCCAATAACTTTGAACTTGCAGACATGGATAGATGGCTTACTGACAACAATATTACTGAAATTGAATGTTTGGTACCTGATTTAACAGGTGTGGCACGTGGCAAAATTTTACCGCGTGAAAAGTTTTCTACCGATCGTGCAATGCGCTTACCAGAGGCGGTGCTAGGCGTAACCGTTACCGGTGAATCACCCGAAGGCCATGCTGGCTACGACAATGTGATGGGTTTTACTGATAAAGATATGGTGCTGTTGCCAGATCCAACTACATTAAGACTAGTGCCATGGGCGCAAGATCCAACCGCACAAGTTATTATGGATTGCGTTAACCACGATGGCACCCCTATAGATTTTGCACCACGTAACGTATTGCGCCGCGTGGCAAATTTATATAAAGACTTAGGCTGGACACCAATAGTAGCGCCAGAATTAGAGTTTTACTTAATTGGCCGCAACACGGATCCCGATTTGCCATTAACGCCACCTATAGGCAGAAGCGGCCGCAAAGAAACTAGCCGCCAGCTTTATAGTATTGATGCAGTAAATGAGTTTGATCCGTTGTTTGAGGATATTTATGACTACTGCGAAATAATGGGCTTAGAGCTTGATACGCTGATTCATGAGTTTGGTGCAGGCCAAATGGAAATTAACTTTATGCACGACCAGCCAATGATTTTGGCGGATAAAGCTTTTTTCTTTAAGCGAGTAATGCGCGAAGCGGCGATGCGTCATGATATGTATGCCACTTTTATGGCAAAACCGATGCAACATGAACCAGGTTCTGCCATGCATATTCACCAAAGCGTATTAGATACCAAAACAGGCCAAAATATTTTCAGCCTACCTAATGGTGAGGCTTCACCAATATTTTTTAACTATATTGCAGGGTTGCAAAAATATCTGCCAGCAGCCATGGCATTGCTTGCGCCTTATGTTAATTCTTACCGCCGTATTGTGCGCGATGGCGCAGCACCTATTAATATTGAATGGGGTTACGACAACCGAACAGTGGGCATTCGCGTACCTATTTCTGGCTCAGCCGACCGTCGTATTGAAAACCGTGTGGTAGGTGCAGACGCAAACCCTTACTTGGCTATGTCTGTAACATTGGCTTGTGGCTACTTAGGCATTAAAGAAAAACTTACCCCTACAGAAGTAACCACTGGCAGCGCATACGCACACGATTACCAGCTGCCACGCGGCTTATCTGAAGCGCTACGTGAGCTAGAAAACGCAAAAGCCTTGCATGAAGTGCTGGGTAAAAACTTTATTGATGTTTATTTGGCGGTAAAAGAAACTGAGCATGACGAATTTATGCGTGTGATTAGCCCATGGGAACGCGAGCACCTTTTGATGCACGTGTGAAAACACAGGTTGATGCATGCTTAGTATTTAAATTAGGGAGCTGATTTAATTTTTAAGAATTGAGAAAGACATGAACACTATTACCGATTTTACCAATGACATTCAGACAATTGATTCTGCACATTACATGCACCCATTTACAGACCACAAAGGCTTGTCGGCAAAAGGCGCACGCATTATTACTAAGGCCGATAATATTTATATTTGGGATTCTAAAGGCAATAAAATATTAGATGCGATGTCTGGCTTGTGGTGCGTAAACGTTGGCTACGGCCAAAAGTCGCTGGTGGATGCGGCAGCTAAACAAATGACCGAATTGCCTTATTACAATAGTTTTTTTCAAACTACCAATGTGCCAGCTGTTAAATTAGCAGAAAAAATTGTGCAATTAGCGGGTGACAATTACAGCCATGTATTTTTTAGTAGCTCAGGTTCAGAGTCTAACGATACCAACATACGCATGGTGCGTCATTATTGGGCAACACTTGGTGAGCCAGAACGATTCACTATTATCAGTCGCAATAATGCATACCACGGCTCTACAATGGCAGGCGCTTCACTGGGTGGCATGGCTGGCATGCACGCGCAAGGCGGCATGCCTATTCCTGGCATTGTGCATATAGAGCAGCCTTATCACTACGGCTTAGCCCATGATGAAGATAGCGATGCTTTTGGATTGCGTGCAGCTGGCTGGTTAGAAACTAAAATTTTAGAAATAGGCGCACACAAAGTGGCCGCCTTTATTGGCGAGCCAGTACAAGGCGCTGGTGGCGTGATTATTCCACCTAAAACTTATTGGCCAGAAATTCAACGTATTTGTGATAAATATGGCATTTTACTTATTTGCGATGAGGTGATTTGTGGTTTTGGCCGTGTAGGTAAATGGTTTGGTTCACAGTTATTAGGCTGTAAGCCCGACTTAATGACCTTTGCCAAAGGTGTAACTTCAGGCTATTTGCCACTAGGTGGCGTGGTGGTTGGCAAGCGCGTAGCCAATGTGTTAATTGAGCAAGGTGGTGAGTTTAATCATGGCTACACTTATTCGGGTCACCCTGTAGCCTGTGCCGTTGCATTAGCCAATATTGAAATTTTAGAAAGCCAAGGTTTAGTTGAGCGCGTACTTACAGAAACCGGCCCATATTTAGCGACAAAATTTGCCGAGCTAGCAAAACATCCGCTAGTTGGGGGCGCCGAAACTTGCGGCCTTATGGCAGGCTTTGTATTAATGAAAGATAAAGCCAATCACGTGATGTTTGAAGAGGAATTGGGTGTCGGCATGATGTGCCGCGCCCATTGTTTTGCTAACGGCATTATTATGCGTGCGGTGGGCGATCGCATGATTATTGCGCCACCTTTAGTGATAACAACCGCACAAATAGATGAAATGATGCTGATTATTTACCAATGTTTAGATGCCACTTTGCATGAGCTAGAGATGCATGGTTTGATGCCAAAAATAGCACTAAAAGTAAACATGGTTTAACTAGTTTTAATACAGGTTTTTAGCTTGGCAATTGGGTGTTTTATTAGGTTTTAACGTGATAGAATTAATTGTTATATCAATTTACAGTAGTTAATTTTAGGCTTATTAATTTTTTGGAGAATTTAGATGAATTCACTTGCAAACCCACATTTAAATAAACGCATGCTTGGAATATTTGCAGTTATTGCAGCGGGTATGTTATCGGTATCATGCGGCGACAAAACTGCCGAACAAGCTAGCGAAGCAACTACTGACGCTACTGCACCCGCAGTAACGGCTGCAGTTGAGGAAGAAAAAATCCTCAATATCTACAATTGGTCAGATTACTTGGCCGAAGATACTATCCCTAATTTTGAAAAAGAAACAGGCATTAAAGTACGCTACGATGTTTTTGACAGTAACGAAATTTTGCACGCTAAATTAATGGCTAAAAACACAGGTTACGATATTGTTGTGCCTTCATCAAACTGGGCAAAAATGCAAATTGATGGTGGCTTGTTGCAAAAGTTAGATAAAACCAAGCTAACCAACTTGGCTAATTTAGATCCAGATATTTTGGCTCAAATGGCCACATTAGACCCAGGTAATGAATACATGGTGGATTGGCTATGGAGTTACACCACAGTGGGCATTAATGTGGATAAAGTAAAAACCGCTTTAGGCGATATGCCAATGCCAGAAAATGCTTGGGATTTAGTGTTCGACCCTAAATACACCAGCAAATTGAAGTCTTGCGGCATTACATTTTTAGATGCGCCATCTGAGGTATTTCCAATTGCATTACGCTACGTTGGCAAGCCAGAGCACAGTGCAAATGCTGATGACTACAAAGCCGCGTTTGAAATGCTACAAAAAGTACGCCCAGATATTAAAAAATTCTCATCAGGTGGCCAAATTGATGATTTAGCAGGTGGTAATGTCTGCGTGGCGCTGGGCTGGGCGGGTGATTTTAATTTAGCGCGTAATCGCTCTATTGAAAATAAATCACCACAAAACATTGAAGCGTTGATTCCAAAAACAGGTGGTTTAATGTTTATGGATACCATGGTGATACCAGCTGACGCTAAACATGTTGATAATGCACATAAATTTATTAACTATATTATGCGCGCTGAAGTACACGCTGGTTTAACCAATGCGGTGACTTATGCTAACCCTAACAAAGCTGCAACTCAGTTTGTTACTGAGGAAATACGCAACAATAAAACTATCTTTTTGCCAGCAGAAGATGTGAAAAAATTGATTCCACCAGGTAACGTAGATAATGCAACACGTCGTGTGATGACACGCTATTTTACCCAATTTAAAACTGGGGCTTAAGTGTATAGAAAAGCATGCTTTGATTTAAAGCATGCTTTTTTTAAACCCATTTTTGAATATTGCATTTTTAAAAAGCACTGTAAAGTTTTCAAATAATAAGCAACATACTTTAAACCAATAATTGGATAAATGATGGCAACTGCACCCAAACCTCAAACTCAACTTGTTGAAAAAGAAATTTTATTGCGCATTGAGAACGTCACTAAAATTTATGATGGCGCGGTAAAAGCAGTTGATGATGTTTCGCTCACTGTTGCTAAAGGTGAAATTTTTGCCTTACTAGGCGGCTCTGGTTGTGGAAAATCAACCTTATTACGCATGATGGCAGGCTTTGAAACGCCAACTAAAGGTAAGATTTTTTTAGGCGGTGAAGACATTACCAATGTGCCAGCTTATCAGCGGCCAATTAACATGATGTTTCAATCATATGCATTGTTTCCGCACTTGAGCGTGTGGGAAAACATTGCCTTTGGCTTAAAGCGTGACGGCATGCCTAAAGCTGAAGTTGCAGACAGAGTCGATAAAATGCTGGGTTTGGTGCAGTTACTCAAATTTGCCCAACGTAAACCGCACCAATTGTCAGGCGGCCAACAACAACGCGTTGCTTTAGCGCGTAGCCTAGCAAAGCGCCCTAAATTATTATTATTAGACGAACCGCTTGGCGCGTTAGATAAAAAATTGCGCGAAACCACGCAATTAGAATTGGTTAATATTATTGAGCAAGTGGGTGTGACTTGTGTGCTGGTCACGCATGATCAAGAAGAAGCCATGACCATGGCAAGCCGTATTGCAGTGATGAGTGAAGGTTACTTTTTGCAAGTAGGCGAGCCAGATGCCGTGTATGAAATGCCAAATAGCCGCAAAGTGGCCGATTTTATTGGTAACGTGAATTTGTTCGAAGGTGTGGTTGATATTGATGAGCCAGACCATGTGACTGTGAACTGTAATGACTGTGTGCATTATGTAGGGCATGGTATTAGTTGCTCGCCAGGCCAAGCGGTCAGTGTGGCGCTACGCCCAGAAAAAATCACCCTCACCAAAGATAAGCCAGACGGCGCCTATAACTGGACAGAGGGCGAAGTGACTGAGATTGTGTATTTTGGCGCACATACAACTTATCACTTAAAACTCGCCAGCGGTATGGTGCTAAAAGCGCAAGAAATCAATAACACACGTGATTTGAGTTGTGGGCTAACGTGGGGCGACCGCGCCTACGCCCACTGGAACAGCATGGCAATGGTTGTGCTAACTCAATAAGGAGCGTGTGATGGCTAAGTCAATTAAAAAAGAATCGGTTTTTTGGCGCGGACGCTCTATTGTGATTGGTGTGCCTTATTTGTGGTTTATTTTGCTTGCGGCTATTCCGTTGTTAATCGTGCTAAAAATCAGCATGTCTACCATGGAGATGGCCTCTGTTTCTAACATGATTGACTGGAGTAACGGCTGGCCAAAACTAACGCTCAACTTTGCTAGTTACCAGTTTATCGGCACTGATCCGCTGTATTTACGCACTTATTTATCATCTATTAAATATGCGCTAATTACCACGGTGATTTGTTTAGCGATTGGCTACCCATTTGCTTACTTTATGGCGCGCGCGCCCAAACACATGCAGCCAACTTTACTCATGCTGATTATGTTGCCATTTTGGACATCATTTTTGCTCCGCATTTACGCATGGAAAACTCTGCTGGTCGATAACGGTATTATCAATAATATGTTAATGAGCATCGGCGTGATTTCAGAGCCAATGCCCATGATGAATACGCCATTTTCACTGGTGATTGGTATGGTTTATTCTTATTTGCCTTTTATGATATTGCCGCTTTATGCCAATTTATCTAAGTTAGATGTGCGGTTTTTAGAAGCCGCAGCTGATCTTGGCACTAGCCCACTCAAAACCTTTTGGTTAATCACTGTGCCACTTTCAAAAGCGGGCATTATCGCGGGCTCTATGTTGGTGTTTATTCCTGCTATTGGCGAGTACGTGATTCCAGAACTACTTGGCGGGCCAAATACGCTCATGATAGGCCGTGTGCTGTGGGATGAATTCTTCAGTAATAACGATTGGCCAATGGCATCAGCCGTGGCTGTGGTAATGATGTTGTTGATATTGTTGCCAATGGCAATACTGAACAAATATCAGTCAGACCAAGCGGAGGCTAAAGCATGAACCAGCTAATACATAAATATTTTGGCCGTAGTTGGATGTTGGCAGTGTATGCATTTTTATATTTGCCCATTGTTACCTTAGTCATTTATTCGTTTAACGATTCTAAGCTAGTGACTGTTTGGAGCCATGCGAGCTTCCGTTGGTATTACGCGTTAATGGAAGACAGCGATTTAATCGCGGCGGTGTGGTTGTCACTCAAAATCGCCTTTTTATCTGCACTCATGGCGGTATTTTTCGGCACATTTGTCGCATTTGCACTTAATCGCTATAAGCGTTTTTATGGCCGTACGCTATTGTCGTCTATGGCCAGCATGCCATTGGTTATGCCAGAAGTGATTGTGGGTTTAGCATTATTACTCATGCTAGTTTCCGTGCAGCATTGGCTAGGCTTTCCACAACGTGGCTTATTTACCATATTGCTAGGCCATGCTTTATTAGGCACTGCTTATGCAGCCGTGGTAGTTAGCTCGCGCCTACGCGAAATGGACGGCAGGTTAGATGAAGCCGCCATGGATTTAGGCGCAAAACCTTTTCAGGTGTTTACTCTGGTGACTTTGCCGCTTTTGATTCCAGCTTTGGTGTCAGCCTTTTTACTCACGTTTACCTTATCGTTTGATGATGTGGTGCTGTCTGCATTCTTATCAGGCCCAGGCTATAACACCATGCCGATGGTGATATTTTCACGCGCGCGTTTAGGCTTAAACCCAACGATTAACGCGGTGGCAACAGTGACTATTTTAGTGGTGACCTTTGCGGTGATTGCATCCAGCTTTTACACCTCGCACGCTGAGCGTAAACGTAAACGCGAAGTTGCCTTGGCTTATAGTGACGCAAACCAATAGCAATAAAATCACAATCTTAAAAGTGTTATCAAATGTCTTTAAACAAGTTAGCTTTAAATAATTTAAATCTACTTAAACCCAGCCTCACTTTACTGGCGGGGGTTTGGGTGGGCGCAGATTCAGCTGAGGTAATTGATGTAACAAACCCAGCTAACGGTGAGTGGGTTGGCAGCGTGCCAAACATGGGCGCGGCAGAAACTGAGCGCGCCATTATTGCCGCTGAAACTGCGCAAAAATCATGGAAAAACCTAACAGCACAAGCACGCGCTGTGATTCTAAAACGCTGGTTTGATTTGATAAAACTACATGCAGAAGATTTGGCGCTTATCTTAACCGCAGAACAAGGCAAGCCACTGGCTGAAGCCAGAGGCGAAGTAAATTATGGTGCAAGCTTTATTGAGTGGTTTGCTGAAGAAGCTAAGCGTGTCTATGGTGAGGTGATTCCAGCCACCATGAATGATCGCAAATTGTTAGTCATCAAACAGCCAATAGGCGTAACAGTGGCCATTACACCTTGGAATTTCCCAATTGCTATGATTACCCGTAAAGCCGCGCCTGCATTGGCTGCCGGCTGCACGATGATTATCAAGCCTGCTGAGCAAACACCGCTTTCTGCCATTGCTTTAGCTGTATTAGCCCAAGAGGCTGGTGTGCCAAGCGGCGTATTGCAAGTGGTCACAGGTGACGCTAAGGCTATCGGAGCGGTCATGTGTGCTAGCCCAGTTGTAACTAAGCTGTCGTTCACAGGATCCACCGAAGTGGGCCGCATTTTAATGCGTCAATGTGCGGATACCATCAAGAAATTATCTCTTGAATTAGGCGGAAATGCGCCATTTATTGTGTTTGATGACGCAGATTTAGATGCAGCCGTTGAGGGTGCACTGATGAGTAAATTCCGTAATGCTGGGCAAACGTGCGTCTGCGCTAATCGATTGTTTGTGCAAGACGGTGTGTTTGACGCATTCACCCAAAAGCTAGCGGCAAAAGTGGCACTGCTGAAAATAGGCGCAGGGGTTGAAGAGGGCGTTACGCAAGGGCCATTGATTGATATGCCAGCGATTGAAAAAGTGGAAAGTCATATTGCAGATGCCGTCAGTAAAGGTGCAAAACTGATACAAGGTGGCAAACGACATGCGTTAGGCGCTACTTTTTTTGAGCCAACTATATTGGCCGACGTGAGTACCGATGCGTTGATTTTTAAAGAAGAAACCTTTGGCCCAGTGGCGCCAATTTTTAGATTTAAGCATGACGATGAAGTGATTGAGTTAGCCAACCGCACCGAGTTTGGTTTAGCCTCTTATTTTTACAGCCGCGATATTGGCCGAATATGGCGCGTGGCAGAAGCGCTAGATTACGGCATGGTGGGCGTGAATACGGGCATGATTTCAACCGAAGTAGCCCCATTTGGTGGCGTTAAGCAATCGGGTTTAGGCCGCGAAGGCTCGCACCATGGCATTGATGATTATTTGGAAATTAAATATATAGCCATAGCTGGTTTGGATAAATGATGAACGTAAATTGGCATGACAGAGCGAAAAGCCTAAAAATTGACGGCCGTGCTTTTATCAACGGTAAGCGTGTAGACGCTGCTGATGGTGTTAAGTTTGAATGCTTTTCCCCGATTGATGGCCGTAAATTAGCAGATATTGCTAGCTGCAACGCGGCCGATATTAACTTAGCCGTTAGCGCAGCACGTGCCGCATTTAATAGCGGCATTTGGGCAGGTTTAAGCCCGCGTGAGCGCAAGCAAATCATGATTCGTTTCGCAGATTTAATGTTAGAAAATCGTGAAGAACTAGCGCTGTTAGAAACGCTGGATATGGGTAAACCAATTAGCGCTAGCTTAAACGGCGATGTAATTTCAGCTGCTAACACCATCAAATGGTACGGCGAGGCGATTGATAAAGTATATGACGAGATTGCGCCAACGCCACACAACACATTAGCGATGATTACGCGCGAACCTA
>JANMNC010000161.1:0-2984 GCA_031373695.1 Methylotenera sp.
GTTTATGTAATTTTATTTGGTGTAGTTTTTTTACAAATTGGTGTGTTGCCTTTCTTTTTTCTACCCAGTAACCCATTTTTATTCGTTTGCGGTGCGGTTTGGGCAGCGTCATTACTCAACATTTGGCTTTTAGTTGCTGTGTTAATAGTTGCCGCAATTTTAGGTAACATCACAGGTTACTGGCTAGGTAGCACCTTAGGCCAAGCTTTTTTTGTGGATTATTTAAAATGGCCAAATCAAGCGGCGCTAGATAAGACAAGAGTTTTTTACGATAAGCATGGCGAAAAAGGCTTCTTATTTTGTTTGTTTTTACCTGTTGTGCGTACAGTTGCCCCGTTTTTAGCGGGTATGACACAAATGATTTTTGTAAAATTTGCTCGCGCAACTTTTATTGGTTCAATCATCTGGGTGTTGGTTTGCGTGCTAGCAGGCTACTTTTTCGGCAATATTCCATTGATTAAAAATCACCTCGGTGCTGTCACTATTATGGGTTTAGGCATAGTGATATTGTTTTTTGTGCTGAGTAAAGTATGGAGCAAGCTGAAAAAATAATAGTGAGTAACAACACTGAAGTTACGTATTGTTACCTGAATATTTTCATATTGATTATTTTTCAATACTTAGCAATAAACCAGTAACAATTGTCACGTATAATGCCGTTTTTCTAGTTCAAGGCTTTATTCAATATGTCGTTAAACCTAGTGCCATCGGGCAAAGATTTACCCAATGATTTCAACGTTATTATCGAAATCCCTATGCAAGGCGATCCTGTAAAGTACGAAGTAGACAAAGATACCGGTGCGCTATTTGTAGATCGTTTTATGGGTACTTCAATGCAATATCCGTGTAATTATGGCTACATTCCACATACTTTGGCCGATGATGGTGACCCAGTAGATGTGCTAGTAATTACGCCAGTGCCTTTATTGCCAGGTGTAGTTGTACGCTGCCGTCCATTAGGCATGTTGCAAATGACGGATGAAGCG
This sequence comes from Methylotenera sp., assembly GCA_031373695.1. Classification (GTDB taxonomy): domain Bacteria; phylum Pseudomonadota; class Gammaproteobacteria; order Burkholderiales; family Methylophilaceae; genus Methylotenera_A. Next base: position 987 of record JANMNC010000161.1, read on the forward strand.
GGTGGTGATGCAAAATTGTTAGCGGTGCCAGTTGAAAAAGTATGCGGCTTATATGGCTATCAAAAAACTTATCTAGATGTTTCACCTTGGCGTTTAGAAATGATCTCGCACTTTTTTGAGCATTACAAAGATTTAGACAAAGGTAAATGGGTGAAAATTGAAGGCTGGGTGGGTATTGAAGAGGCGCACCAAGAAATTATGGATGGCGTAGCGCGGTATAACACGGCTGAAGTAAAACCAGCTTTTTAATCAGTTTATAAATTTTAGTATTGTAATTTAATGCTTTAACTTTTAACAATTCAGTTAATTAGCATCAATAAAAAAGGCAGCCAAGCCTGCCTTTTTTACGTTACAACTGAGTTAAACGTGTAACAAGGGCACTATTAATAAGGCCACAATGTTAATAATTTTAATCAACGGGTTCACCGCTGGGCCAGCTGTATCTTTGTAGGGGTCACCAACTGTGTCGCCAGTTACAGCTGCTTTGTGCGCATCTGAACCTTTGCCACCGTGGTTGCCATCTTCAATATATTTCTTAGCGTTATCCCAAGCGCCGCCACCTGTACACATAGAGATTGCTACAAATAAGCCCGTTACAATCGTACCCATTAGCAAGCCACCAAGCGCCACAGGGCCTAATAACAGGCCGACTGCAATTGGCACTGCCACTGGTAATAATGACGGAATCATCATTTCTTTAATGGCGGCAGTTGTTAGCATATCTACCGCTTTGCCGTATTCTGGTTTAGCAGTACCTTCCATAATGCCCTTAATCTCGCGGAACTGACGGCGTACTTCTTCTACCACAGCACCTGCCGCGCGACCTACAGCTTCCATCGCCATAGCAGCAAACAAGAATGGAATTAAGCCGCCAATAAATAAGCCAATAATCACCATTGGGTCGCTTAAATCAAACTTAACATCAATACCAGCGCCTTCAAGTTTGTGCGTGTAATCGGCAAATAATACCAGCGCCGCCAAACCAGCTGAGCCAATGGCATAGCCTTTGGTAACAGCTTTTGTGGTGTTGCCAACTGCATCTAGCGGGTCTGTTACATCGCGCACTTCTTTTGGTAAACCGGCCATTTCTGCAATACCGCCTGCATTGTCGGTAATTGGACCGTAAGCATCCAGTGCTACCACAATACCAGCCATACTCAACATCGATGTTGCTGCAATAGCAATGCCATATAGGCCACCTAAATGGTAAGAGGTATAGATAGCCAAACATACCGAAAGCACAGGCCAAGCGGTTGATTTCATTGAGATACCAATGCCTGCAATAATGTTAGTTGCATGGCCAGTGGTAGATGCTTGCGCTACATGCTGCACAGGCGCGTATTGTGTGCCAGTGTAATACTCGGTAATCCACACCAAGGCTGCAGTTAATACCAAGCCAACTGCACATGCCCCAAATAATTGGTTTGCAGATACGGCTAAATCACCTGCCATTAAGCCTTGTGGAAACAAATGTTGCGTAACAAAGTAAAAAGCGATTAAAGATAACACGCCAGCAACCGCTAAGCCTTTGTACAAAGCTGGCATCACATTTTTCATACCAGGAGATGCTTTAACAAAGAAGCAGCCCACAATAGAGGCCACAATAGACACTGCACCCAACATAAGTGGATAAATAACAGCATTAGCGTCTGTATTCGTTATTAACAAACCACCTAACACCATGGTGGCAATTAAGGTTACCGCGTAAGTTTCAAACAAATCTGCAGCCATGCCCGCGCAGTCGCCCACGTTGTCGCCTACGTTATCAGCAATTACTGCTGGGTTACGTGGGTCATCTTCTGGAATACCAGCTTCAACTTTACCTACTAAATCGGCACCTACATCAGCACCTTTAGTAAAAATACCGCCACCTAAACGCGCAAAAATTGAAATAAGTGATGAACCAAAAGCTAAGCCAATCAGCGGGTCAAGATTAGTCGCATTTTCTGCACCTAAAAACCAATAAAAACCTGCTACACCCAATAAGCCTAAGCCTAC
>JANMNC010000184.1:0-5008 GCA_031373695.1 Methylotenera sp.
CGTAATTTGTTGTTGATTAAAGGTGCGATTCCAGGCTCTAAAGGCGGCGATGTTGTTGTGCGTCCAGCCATTAAAGTTAAGCTCCAGAAACAGAAAGGGGCTAAATAATGGAACTCAAGTTAATCGATAAAAATGGCAAGGCTGCTAAAAAAGGCGTCGATGTTTCTGACGTAACGTTTGGGCGCGAATTTAACGAAGCTTTAGTGCATCAAGTGGTTGTGGCGTACATGGCAAATGCCCGTACCGCAACTCGTGCGCAAAAAGGTCGCGACACTGTAGCACATAGTACTAAAAAGCCTTATGCACAAAAAGGTACTGGTAACGCTCGTGCTGGTATGAGCTCTAGCCCAATCTGGCGTGGAGGTGGACGTGCGTTCCCTAACTCGCCTAATGAAAACTTCAGCCACAAAGTAAACCGTAAAGCCTACCGTGCAGGTATGCAAACGATTTTGTCTGAACTAGTGCGTCAAGAGCGTATTACGGTAGTTGAAGAATTTAAAATTGATACACCAAAAACAAAACAATTCGTAGAGAAAATTAAGGGCCTTGGTTATGCTGACGGCGTTTTAATTTTAACCGATGGTTTTGATGAGAATTTATATTTGTCATCACGCAATTTGACTAATGTAATGGTGATTGAAGCACAATTTGCTGACCCAGTTAGTCTGGTACGTTTTCCTAAAGTATTAGCAACCGCAGGTGCAGTGAAAAAACTTGAGGAGATGCTAGCATGATGAGCGCTATTACTAAAACTCAAGATCGCTTATTGCAAGTGATTTTAGCGCCACAGATTACAGAGAAAGCAACTTATATTGCTGATAAGCATCAGCAAATCGCTTTTAAAGTGCGTACTGATGCAACTAAGCCAGAAATCAAAGCGGCTGTAGAGCTTGTATTTAAGGTTGAAGTGCAGTCAGTTGCTACAATCAATGTAGGTGGTAAGATTAAACGTGCTGGCAAGCGTGTCGGTAAACGTAACGACTGGAAGAAAGCTTATGTTAGCTTGAAACCAGGCCAAGAAATTAACTTCGCAGCAGCCGAATAAGGAGAGATGAGATGGCACTAGTAAAAGTCAAACCAACTTCCCCCGGTCGCCGTGGTGTGGTTAAAGTAGTTACCCCAGATCTATATAAAGGTAAACCACATGCGCCGCTGTTGGAAAGTCAAAGCAGGCACGCTGGTCGTAATAACAACGGCCATATTACAACCCGTCACCAAGGTGGTGGGCATAAGCAGCATTATCGTTTAATCGACTTCCGTCGTAATAAAGATGGTATCCCAGCGAAAGTGGAGCATATTGAATATGATCCAAACCGCACAGCGCACATAGCTTTGCTTTGTTATGCTGATGGTGAGCGTCGTTATATTATTGCGCCACGCGGTATCGCAGCTGGTGCACAAATAATTAGCGGTGCGGAAGCGCCAATTAAAGTAGGTAATGCATTGCCGTTGCGTAATATTCCAGTCGGTAGCACGATTCACTGCATCGAGTTGCAACCTGGTAAAGGCGCGCAAATTGCTCGTTCAGCTGGCACATCTGTACAGTTGTTAGCGCGTGAAGGTGCTTATGCATCGCTACGTTTGCGCTCAGGTGAAGTTCGCCGCGTACACGTGGATTGCAAAGCAACTTTAGGTGAAGTGGGTAACGAAGAGCATTCATTACGTTCAATCGGCAAAGCTGGTGCAATGCGCTGGCGTGGTGTTCGCCCAACCGTTCGCGGTGTGGTAATGAACCCGGTTGATCACCCGCACGGTGGTGGTGAAGGTAAAACTGCAGCTGGTATGAATCCAGTGAGCCCATGGGGTGTTAAAACGAAGGGTTATCGTACACGTAGTAATAAGCGTACTGATAACATGCGTATCAGTCGTCGTCCGAGAGGCGTAAGGTAATCATATGGCACGTTCAATTAAAAAAGGTCCATTTATTGATGGACATTTGGCGAAAAAAGTAGAAGTTGCAGCCGCTTCACGCGACCGTAAACCAATTAAAACTTGGTCACGTCGTTCTACTATATTGCCAGATTTTATTGGTCTTACTATTGCAATTCACAATGGTAAGCAACACATTCCTGTGTTGATTTCAGAAAACATGGTTGGTCACAAGCTTGGTGAATTTGCGCTAACGCGCACATTTAAAGGCCACGCGGCTGATAGAAAAGCGAAGAAATAGAGGCCTATGATGCAAGTAACTGCAATTTTAAGAGGCGTTCACCTTTCTCCGCAAAAAGCGCGTTTGGTGGCTGACCTTGTTCGTGGCAAAAAAGTAGATCACGCATTAAATATTTTACAATTCACACCTAAAAAAGGTGCTGAAGTGATTAAAAAAGTGGTGGAATCTGCGATTGCTAATGCTGAACATAATAATGGTGCTGATATTGACGAGTTGAAGGTGACTTCAATTTATGTTGATAAAGGTATTGTGCTAAAACGTATTCGTCCCCGCGCAAAAGGCCGTGCTGGTAAAATCATCAAACCAACCTGTCACATTCATGTGACTGTCGGTAACTAAAGGATAATCATGGGTCAAAAAATTCATCCAATTGGTTTCCGTCTGAGTGTCCAAAAAAACTGGTCCTCACGTTGGTATGCCAATAGCAAAAACTTTCCTGAAATGTTGCAAGGCGACATTAAGGTGCGCGAGTTTTTAAACAAAAAACTTGCCAGTGCTGCAGTTAGTAAGATTATTATCGAGCGCCCTGCTAAAAACGCGAAAATTACTATTCATAGTGCGCGTCCAGGTGTTGTAATCGGTAAAAAAGGCGAGGATATTGAATCTTTACGTTCAACTTTGCAAGGTTTAATGGGCGTACCTGTTCATTTAAATATTGAAGAAGTGCGTAAGCCTGAAATTGACGCTGCTTTAATTGCGCAATCAATTGCACAGCAACTTGAAAAGCGCGTTATGTTTCGTCGTGCTATGAAACGTGCAATGCAAAATGCAATGCGTTTGGGTGCTCAGGGTATCAAAATTATGAGCTCTGGCCGTCTAAACGGTATTGAAATCGCGCGTACTGAATGGTATCGCGAAGGCCGTGTGCCACTTCATACATTGCGCGCTGACATTGATTACGGTGTGGCTGAAGCGTTAACCACTTACGGTATTATTGGCATTAAAGTGTGGGTATTTAAAGGCGAGATTTTTGCTGATAATGTACCAACACCTATTGGTGCTACCGCGCCAGCCGCTACGCCAGTTGCTGAACCAGAGAAAAAAGTAAGAAAGCCGAGGGCTAAAGATGCTGCAACCGTCTAGACAAAAATACCGCAAGATGCAAAAAGGCCGTAACAAAGGCATTGCAACGACTGGTAACAAAGTAAGTTTTGGTGATTTTGGTTTAAAAGCCATTGGCCGCGGTCGTTTAACGGCGCGCCAGATTGAAGCTGCGCGCCGTGTAATGACTCGCCATATTAAGCGTGGTGGTCGTGTTTGGATTCGTATTTTTCCAGATCAGCCAATTTCTAAAAAACCTGCTGAAGTGCGTATGGGTAACGGTAAAGGTAGTACCGAGTACTATGTTGCACAAATCCAACCAGGTAAAATGTTATATGAAATGGACGGCGTAAGCGAAGAGCTTGCGCGTGAAGCGTTCCGTTTGGCCGCTGCTAAGTTGCCAATTGAAACGACATTCATGACGCGTCAGATAGGGAGCTAGAAATGAAAGCCACCGATTTAAGAGCAAAAAGTGTTGATGAATTAAATGCAGAACTAATTGAATTGCGTCGTGCGCAATTTTCAATGCGCATGCAATTAGCTACACAACAATTAACTAAAGTAGATCAGCTAGGTAAAGTGCGCAAAGATGTAGCGCGCGTAAAACTGGTTTTGGCTGAGAAAGCGAAACAGGCACAATGATGACAGATGTTAAAATGACAGAATCTACGAAAGTAGTGCGTAGCCTAAGTGGTCGTGTTGTTAGCGATAAAATGGATAAAACAGTTACCGTGTTAGTTGAGCGTAAAGTTAAGCATCCGTTAATAGGTAAAGTTATTGTGAAATCTAATAAATTTCATGCGCATGATGAAACCAATGCTTGCAAAGAAGGCGATTTAGTAACGATTACTGAAACACGCCCGTTGTCTAAGACAAAGACATGGGTGGTAAGTAAGGTTACTACAAAAGCATAAGTATTATTATGTGTAATAAGGCAGTTTTGCCTTGCTACACATTAAGATTTTAAGTTATAATGTTGGACTTTTCGGTACTCGTGAATTTTAGTTAGTAGTTTCTAAGGTTCATAAAAGCTAGTACCCCAATACTGACCGTGGTCTACTGGCCGTTTTGATTAATTTCATATGGCTAGTATTGGTTTAACGGATTAAGTTGGAGATTATTCTCATGATTCAAATGCAATCTCGGTTGGAAGTTGCCGACAACACAGGTGCTCGCTCAGTGCAGTGCATTAAAGTGTTGGGTGGCTCAAAGCGCCGTTACGCTGGTATAGGTGACATCATTAAGGTTAGCATCAAAGATGCTGCTCCTCGTGGCCGCGTTAAAAAAGGTGAAGTTTACAGTGCTGTTGTAGTACGTACTGCAAAAGGCGTGCGTCGCCCTGATGGTTCTTTGGTTAAGTTTGATAGTAACGCTGCTGTGTTGCTTAATAACAAACTTGAGCCAATTGGCACTCGTATTTTTGGCCCAGTAACTCGCGAGTTACGTACTGAAAAATTCATGAAAATTGTTTCTCTTGCACCTGAAGTGCTGTAAGGGATAAGGACAATCTATGAGCAAAATACATAAAGGCGACCAAGTCGTCCTAAATACTGGTAAAGACAAGGGTAAGCGCGGTGTTGTGCTTAACGTGCTTGAGACCGGCCATGTTGTAGTGGAGGGTCTTAATGTTGCTAAAAAGCATGCTAAGCCAAATCCAGCAAAAGGCATTTCAGGCGGTATTATCGCTAAGGAAATGCCAATCGACATCTCTAACGTTGCGTTATTTAATAATGCAACTCAAAAAGCTGACCGTGTAGGTTATAAGATTTTAAAAGATGGAAAAAAAGTCCGTGTTTT
>JANMNC010000008.1:0-4940 GCA_031373695.1 Methylotenera sp.
ATGTTAAGTTATTGTTAATATTAACAATAACTTAACATAGGACTACGTCATTTCATTTGCTTGTAATCTACCTTTATTATGATATTTATTTGGGTTAAGTATCCCAGTTTTATCATGATTACAGCGCTTAAAATATAGCACCTAAACTGCTTGTTTTAAACGATAAAGCGCTCACCAATGTGCGTGTTTTTAGGGGTTTACATGGCATTTTTTCCAGTTTTCTTATCCGTTGTATTTGTTGTGCGCAATCAGGCAGAAAATATTGAAAAAATATTAGCAGATGCAGCCAGAGTTATTACACCGTTGGTCAGTGATTATGAGCTGATTGTGGTAGAAAACGCTTCACAAGATCACAGCATCGCAACACTTAAAAAGCTTACTCTAGAAAATGGTCACCCTAATTTGCAGGTATACGCACTTACCAAAGAAGTGAGCGCCGATACTGCCTCTTGGGTGGGTTTAGAAAATGCACTAGGTGATTTTATTGCAGTGTTAGACCCGTTGCTAGATGACATTAGCTTTATGCCACAAATGCTGGATAAAGCAGTATCTGAAGCTGATGTGGTTTTTGCCACAAACCAGCAAAAACCTAGGCAAAGCTTTGCCTATAAAGCGGCTTACATGGCGTTTGATGGTATGTATAAAACCTTTAACGGTATTGATTTAGCTAAAGAAGCGCCGCAGTATCGTTTGCTAAGCAAAAAAGTGGTTAATTTTATTTTGCAGCATCCGCAGCCAGCCATGACTTACCGTCATTTACCCGCTACTGGTGGATTTGCGCGGGTTAATTTAAGTTACAGTGCAACGCCTAAAACCTCACATACCAAAAATTTAGGTGAAAGTATTGATCGCGGTATGCGGCTGTTGGTTTCTACCACCCAAGCGCCCATGCGCTTGGTCACCACTTTGTCTTTATTTGGTGCGGTTGCTAACCTTTTTTATTCTATTTATGTGCTGGCAATTGCCTTTTTTAAAGCAGATGTTGCAGCAGGCTGGGTAAGCTTATCATTGCAGCAGTCAGGTATGTTTTTTCTAATTTCGCTCGTGCTATTAGTGCTTGGAGAATACATTTTACACATGGCCAGCTTATCTAATGAAGGCCCTCTTTATCACGTGGGGCAAGAGTTTACTAGTGCACGTATGACGCGCCGCGAAAAGCTAAATATTGAAACATTGTCATCAAAACCAACGCTGGTTGTCGATGGATTTTCTGTTCGGCGTGCATAATGGAGGCGGGTAATGCACCACATGACGCTGTTATTATTGGCGGCGGTTTTTATGGCGCAGCCATTGCTATTTATTTAGCACGGCAACGCGGATTTAAAAATGTTGTGTTGTTAGAGCGCGAATCTGGTTTGCTAAAACGCGCATCCTATAACAATCAAGCACGCGTGCATAACGGTTATCACTATCCGCGTAGCTTTACTACGGCTTACCGTAGCCAAGTCAATTTGCCTAAATTTGTGCGCGATTGGCCAGAGGTAGTAAAAACAGATTTTACTAAACTCTATGCCATCGCGCGGCGTAACTCAAAAGTGACCGCCAACCAATTTGAACGCTTTATTCGTGAAATTGGCGCAAAAATTCAACCCGCACAGCCAAACCTAAAAGCCCTATTTGAGCCAAATTTAATAGAAGATGTTTTTTTGGTTGAAGAGTACGCCTTTGACTCAACCAAGCTGCTTAATTGGGCAGAAGCTGAACTTAAGCAATGCGGTGTGCAAATTCATTGCCTAACGCGGGCCACACAAATATTAAAGGGGCCAAATCAAACGCTACAAGTCATGGTGCAAGCTGAGAATACCCATGGTTTAAATACTCAACAGCTTGTTTCTGCGCACCATGTTTTTAATTGCACTTACAGTGGGCTTAATCAACTATCGGGCGATTTTACTGGAACTGCCACTGGCCTTAAGCAAGAAATCACCGAAATGGCGCTTATGCAAATGCCGCCAGAATTAGAGAATTTAGGGGTGACAGTGATGGATGGCCCTTTTTTTTCGATAATGCCATTCCCCGCCCGTCAATTACATACGTTATCGCACGTGCGGTATACGCCGCATATCAATTGGAAAGATGAGCAGGGCGTAGATCCTTACCAAAAACTAAATACATATAAACGAGAAACACGGGTAGACCGCATGGTTCGCGATGTTGGGCGCTATATTCCTAGCATATTAAAGGCTCAATATATAGATTCGCTATATGAAGTAAAAACCGTATTGGTGAAAAATGAAAGCGACGATGGTAGGCCTATTTTATTTGAAACGCATGAAAATTTACCAGGCTGTTATTCAGTTTTAGGCGGAAAAATAGACAATATTTATGATGTGTTTGAGCAGTTGGATAAAACATGTCTCTCTTGATTGTTTGACGAATCATGCAACATCATAAGGAATCAACTAAATGCCAATCAATAACCCACGATTAGGTGCAAATACGATAGCAATTTTGCTCTATGCAGTAATTGCCATGTTTTTCTTTATGCTGAACCCGCAAGCACTTAAGTTTACCTATGGTGATGGCGGGGGAAAGTTTTCAGATAGAGTGGATTCTTACTCTGAGTATATCGTGAGAAACACCGTAAAAAGAAATATCTTGGTGAAAGAAGATAAAAGTTTTTTACCCATCTTTACAAAAGGTTATGCTAATTCTGACTATGCTTTTTATGCAGATAAATACAAGAAATACACTTCAAATTTAGCGCTACATACAGTGCCTGCAACCATTGTTGCAAAGATGCTAAATTTTAATACCGAAAAAAAATTGGATATGTTTTTTGGGTTGCTACGTTTAGCTAATGCATTCGTATTTTCATGTCTTTTATGCGTATTTTTATTTTATTTTTGTCAATTTCAACAGCTAAAGCATCACTTTTTGGTGCCTTTTTTGGTGGGTGGCAGTGCAGGTTTTGTATTCTTTTCGCAAAACTTGTATTTTGTGTCTTCGCTCATGCTCATGCCTGCCGCACTTATTGCTTACCAAATGTGCAATAAGGGATACTTTTCTAAGGGGGTAGTATTTTTTCTGGGTGTTATATTTTTCTTGCGCGGTTATGAGTTTGCAACAGTTTTTGCCATATTAACGGGCTTTTCGGCAGCCGTTTTTACGGCGGGTGATTGGCGAAAAAAAGCTAAACAGTTTGCTATTGCATTTACTCTCGTCTGCGTAGCGTTTGCTGTAGCTTTACTGTGCCACATAATGTTAATTTCTGCTGATAATGGATGGGTACTCACGTTTAGCGATGCGGCAAAACAAGCTTTTTATAATGTGCAATTACGTACTGCCTCAATTAAGGGAGTAATGCCACCATTAGGCGCGGCTTTTTTTAATGCGATGAATGAGCGCTTGGCAACAACTGCATTTTCAATTACTGAAGCAGGGCTAAAAATAAGTGAGTTAGATGTACTTTTACTCATGATGTTGGCCTTGGTGGTGCGCTTAAAAACTATGCGCCCGGTAGAAAAAATGATTATGGCTTACGCAATACTTGGTTATTTATCTTGGTACGTTTTTGCCTATCAACACATTATGTGGCACCAAATGTATGAGTGGTATATTTTTTCGCTCACCATGGGCTTGGCATTTAGTTTGCTGATCATTATTTATTTAAACAATTTAATTGAGTTTGCTTTAAAAAGTTATCGAGGAAAGGTTGCAAAAATTGGCTAACGCACTTATAGGATTTTCAGGATTTGTTGGCAGCACCTTACTTAAACAAACACAGTTTCAGGCGCTATATCGCTCAACTAATATTGGCGAAATTGATGGTAAAACCTTTGATACAGTAGTTTGTGCTGGTGCGCCTGCCCAAAAATGGATAGCCAACAAAGACCCCGCAGCAGACTTGTTAAAAATTGAAGGTTTAATTGCGCATTTAAAAACTATTACCTGCAAAACTTTTATATTAGTTAGTACGGTAGATGTATTTAAAAGCGCAATCAATGTGGATGAAAATAGTACGATTGATGAGAATGGTTTAAACGCTTACGGCCTGCATCGCCTTTATTTAGAGCGGTTTGTTGAAAGTCACTTTGAGCAATATCTAATTGTGCGCCTACCAGGTTTGGTGGGGCCAGGTTTGCGCAAAAATGTCATTTTTGATTTTTTAAACAATAATAACTTACATGCCATTGATAGCCGTGGCGTGTTTCAGTTTTACCCAATGATTAACCTTTGGTATGACATTCAAACAGCACTAAACGCTGGTTTAAAGTTGGTGCACTTAACCGCAGCGCCAATTAGTGTGGCGGATGTTTCACTTAAAGGTTTAGGCAAGCCATTTACTCAAGCATTAGTTAACCCCGTCGCTACTTACGATTTACGTACATGCCATGCTGGTGTTTTTGGCACTACTGGTTATTATCAATACAGTGTCCGCGACACTATTCAAGCCATACGTGCTTATGCGCAATCTGAGCCGATCACTTTAGTGTCGGAGATAAAAAAATGAGGCTAGCCATTTCGAATATCGCCTGGGATATTGCTGAAGATGAAGCCGTAGCTAGCTTGCTAAAAAAGTATCAGGTCGATGCTATTGATATTGCGCCTGCAAAATATTTCCCAGTGCCTGCCTTAGCCAGTGATGGCGATATTCAGCGTGTTAAAGATTGGTGGGCTACGCGCGGTATTGAGATTACTGGTATGCAAGCGCTGTTATTTGGTACCACAGGCTTAAATGTATTTGGCAACGATTTGGTGCAACATGAGCTGTTGCAGCATTTAGGCGCAATATGCCGCATTGCTGGTGGCTTAGGTGCTAAGCGTATTGTGTTCGGCTCACCTAAAAATAGAGATCGCAGTGGTTTAAGCGATGCAGAGACGCTAACCATTGCCACTAATTTCTTTCGGCGTTTGGGAGATATTGCACTTAGCCACGATGTAATGATTTGCCTAGAGCCTAACCCAACACATTATGGTGCAAACTTTATGACAACCAG
>JANMNC010000021.1:0-1791 GCA_031373695.1 Methylotenera sp.
ACCTACAAAAGTTACCACCATGATTAGTGGCCCAGGTGTAGTTTCGCCAAGTGCTAATCCATCCATCATTTGTGTTGCCGTTAACCAATGGTAATGTGTTACTGCACCTTGAAATACGTAAGGTAAAACGGCATAGGCACCTCCAAAAGTAAGCAATGCAGCCTTGGTAAAGAACCAGCCCATTTGAGTCAGCGTAGAGTCCAATCCATACTGCACTATTAATACCGCCATAGCTACTAGCCAAATACCAAAACCAATTAGTAACAATTTTACAAATGTTTTTGTGCTAAATTTGGCGTGTATTGGCGTGGGAGTATCGTCATCAATCACTGCGTTACCAAAATCTTTTTGGTTGGTTTTATGCCCAGCACTATGTGCAAATAAGCTGGGTAGATAATGATTAATCATTAAACCTGTTAGCGCTGCCAGCACTACAATTACAGGAAAAGGTATTTTAAAAAAAGTTATTGCCACAAATGAGGTTATTGCAATGCCCCACAACGCCCTATTTTTAAGGGCTCTGGCGCCTATTCTATAAGCCGCAAACAACACAATAGCTACCACTGCAGGCTTAATGCCATACAACACGCCAGCCACCGCAGGCAAATGGCCAAACTGCATATAAATATAGCTTAACACCATTAGAATAAGCAATGATGGCAACACAAACAAACCGCCAGCAATTAACCCACCAGGCGTTTTGTGCATCAACCAGCCAATATAAGTGGCTAATTGTTGCGCCTCGGGCCCTGGCAATACCATACAATAATTAAGAGCATGCAAAAAACGCTTTTCAGAAATCCAGCGTTTTTTTTCAACTAAATCATGATGCATGATTGCAATTTGCCCAGCGGGGCCACCAAAGCTTATAAAACCAAGCTTAAACCAGTACCAAAAAGCTTCTTTTAAACTTGGCATTGCTGGAATTTCGTCAGTACTGTCTAGAATATTTTGCATAATGTATTTTATGACAATATTACAGCAGCTAGTTGATTAACTTGAATAAATTTATACAAAATAATTACAATTTCTCACAATTCTTCACAAATATTTCATATAAAAATATTTAAAAATATGAAATAATTCGCATGTAAATTAATTTGGTTATTAAGAGCACTGTTTATATACGAATACTGATATTTTTGGAGATTGAATTGAACTTAAGCAAAATTTTATTGGCTTTATCTGCAACATTTTTAATAACATCACACGCAACTGCATGTGAATCTGTAATGGGTGGCTGTGCCAAAGAAGCTACACACGACACGTCTGCACACATGAAATCTCAAATTACAAATAAAGTAGAAAAACAGCAACCAGTAGCGCAATCAGCGGCAACTGGCAGTAATACAAAAACAGCTAGCGCTAAAAAAAGTAAAGGTTCTGGCAGCTTAGTGCAAGTAGTTAGCAAGCAATTTTAAATTAAAGTAATTTTCAGGCGCCATACAAAAGTACTGCAGAGCAGTTTGCTGTGTTACAAAATATAGCGTGTGACAAACTACAAAACATTAACGCGACTACCTAGTAGTCGCGTTTTTGTTTATTCAGCCCCTGCCCGTTTATTAACAACACTCACTTTGCGGGCGATGACTTGCAATAGCCATCAGACAGGCTCAGCAGCCTGTAGCGGCCTAAAATTTATTTTTATCCATCTTACCGTTAAAAAATATTGGCATACTAAATGCTAATACTTCATTACTAGCAATTTGCTGGTTTAATGATGGTGAAAGGTTAGGTTTAATATGTCTAGTACAACAACAAAAAGTGTAGATAAAATTAAATTGTTAGATC
>JANMNC010000025.1:0-2298 GCA_031373695.1 Methylotenera sp.
GACATCAGTGAACAATCTAAAACACAATACGTATTAAAATCTGGTGTATTTCCGCTAATATTTTCTGCCGTAAAAGTATTTTTAAGTTATCCAGCGGCTTTTGTTTCTGCATTTATTTTAGCGGTTAAGATGAGCATTAAGGCTGATAGGCCTCTGATTTACCATATTATTTATTTGCTTGAAGCTTGCCAAGCTTTAATTTGGTCACGCCAGTTTAAGGCAACACATATCCATGCACATTTTGGTACTAATCCAAGTGAAGTTGCTATGTTAATGGGCGTGCTTGGTGACATACCATTTAGCTTTACCGTACATGGACCAGAAGAGTTTGACAGACCTCAGTTTTTAAAAATTTCCGAAAAAATTAATCGGTCTAAATTTGTGGTTGCAATATCTTCATTTGGCAAAAGCCAATTACAGCGATGGGTTGCTTTTTCAGAGTGGAACAAAATTAAAGTTGTGCATTGTGGTTTAGAGCCTAGTTTTTACCAGGTTGATTCGGGTGAAATACCTAATAAGCCAAAAATGGTTTGTGTAGGGCGCTTGTGTGAACAAAAAGGTCAGCTTTTATTAATCGAGGCCGCAAAAAAGTTAGCAGAGAATAATATTGAATATGAGCTGGTGTTAGCTGGTGACGGCGAATTGCGTCAAGAAATAGAAGCGCTAATTGCAAAATATTCGCTGCAAGATCAAATAACAATTACAGGTTGGATTAGTAGTAAAGAGGTTAGACAGCACATACTAGACTCACAAGTATTGGTATTGCCCAGTTTTGCTGAAGGCTTGCCAGTGGTGATTATGGAAGCTATGTCGCTTAAACGTCCTGTTATTTCAACTTATATTGCAGGCATACCAGAGTTGGTTATACATGGCGAAAATGGTTGGTTATGTGTTGCAGGTGATGTAGATAGTTTGACTAAAATGATGAAAAAAGCTTTATCTACGCCAATAGCGCAATTGCAAAAAATGGGTAACGCTGCTTATGAGCGTGTTGTGTTAAGACACGATATTAATGTAGAGGCTTCAAAACTTGCCGCCTATTTTAATCAGCCATTGTAAGTAGATAATTAAAATTTTGCATTGAACAAAAATGGTTGAGTATAAAATTAAATGATTGTTTTAGAGCTATTGCTACTGTTATTAATTACCGCATTAACCTTGCCAGTGTTAGTTTTGCTGGTGCAAGTAATAGCATCATTATTTTCGCTAAAACGTATCAAGCCTACTCAAGTATCCTATGCCAATATTTCAGTCGCAGTGATTGTGCCCGCGCACAACGAGTCATTGGGTATTGCAACTACAATCCTATCAATATTACCGCAGTTAAAAAGTAGTAATCCACTACAAAACCAATTAATTGTAGTTGCCGATAACTGCACAGATGATACGGTAGAAATCTCTCGTCAGTTAGGTGCTATTGCTATTATTAGAGAAAACAATCTGCAACGCGGCAAAGGCTACGCACTAGATTTTGGTTTGCAATACCTTAAAAGTAACCCCCCGCAAGTTGTGATAATCATTGATGCAGATTGTACGATTTCAGACAACGGCATTTCTTTACTGGCTGAAGCATGCATGCGTCATCAAACGCCCATTCAAGCATTAGATCTAATGCTGTCACCAGCAAACGCCAATCTTAAAACTAAAATTGCTGAGTTTGCGTGGGTTGTCAAAAATCAAGTGCGTCCACTAGGGTTTAAAATGTTAGGATTGCCTTGCCAGTTGATGGGAACAGGTATGGCATTTTTATGGGATGATATTGCTAACATTCAATTAGCTAGCGGCCATATCGCTGAAGATATGAAATTAGGCGTTGATTTATGCCGCGCAAAAAAGCCCACACTATTTTTTCCACAGGTTTGTGTACAAAGCTTTTTCCCGGTTACTCAAGAAGTGGCAAAAAATCAGCGTACCCGTTGGGAACATGGACACTTAAGTACGATTTTAAGTGATGCGCCTAGCTTGTTTTTAGAAGCGATTAAAAATAGAAACTTGCAAATGCTAGGCCTGGGCTTGGATTTAATAGTTCCACCATTAGCTGTGCTTGCATTGATGTGTATGATTGTGCTTGCTGTTAGCTTGTTAATCAATCAAATTCTACCTATTAAATTTATTGTATTGGCTGCGGCTTTAACATCAACAGCGCTACTTACAGCCATTTTAATAGCGTGGGCTTTTTTTGGTCGTCATATTATTAGCTTTAAGCAGCTGTGCTACGCGCCCATTTATGCCTTTATGAAAATACCACTTTACATTAAGTTTTTTGTAAATCGGCAAGTAGAGTGGGTGCGTTCTAAA
>JANMNC010000055.1:0-1695 GCA_031373695.1 Methylotenera sp.
CGCGGTGTTTTTCCAGCCCAAGTACGCGCATTAAAAGCAATGCGTGCAGCGCTAACAGCTAAGTCAATATCAGCACTTTTACAACTAGCCACATCTAATAATTTGCGATTATCAATTGGTGAAAAGCATTCAAAAGTAGCAGCATCAACCGCATGAACGCGTTTGCCGTTGATGACTGCACGGCCATCAATTTTTAAATTTTTAGCACGTATGTGCCAATCGATTTTGGTATCTACCATTTTAAACCTTTGTAATAGTGCCTCATCAAACATTATCATTCCGACGAAAGTCGGAATTTAGTTTGTAGCCTGTAGGGTGGGTTCTTGAACCCACGCGGGCGTTACAGATTTCGACCGTTGCAACGCGTGGGTCACAAGTGACCAACCCTATAAAACTACGCGGGCATGTTGACATGCCATTAGTAAGCTTCAATTAAATCCCTGCCATGGCGATGTATTTAATCTCTAAATAATCATCAATGCCATGGTGCGAGCCTTCGCGGCCTAAGCCCGATTGTTTAACGCCGCCAAATGGCGCCACCTCAGTTGAAATCATGCCCGTGTTAACGCCAACCATGCCGTACTCTAAGGCTTCTGCCACCCGCCATATTCGGCCAATATCGCGGCTGTAAAAATAAGAGGCTAAACCAAACTCTGTACGATTTGCCAACTCAATGACTTCTTCATCGGTTTTAAAGCGGAATAACGGCGCCACTGGGCCAAAGGTTTCTTCTTTAAATATCAGCGCATCTGGTGTTACATCTGCTAATACGGTTGGCTCAAAAAAGGTATTGGCGCCTGCTTGGTTTGCATGCGCATAGCGTTTGCCGCCTTGTAGCAATTTGGCACCTTTTGAAATAGCATCTGCAATGTGGCTTTCTACTTTTTCAATAGCAGCCATATCAATTAGCGGCCCTTGTGTAACGCCTTCAGCCGTGCCATCACCCACTTTTAACGCACTCACTTTCACTGCTAACTTTGCTGCAAAGGCATCAAACACGCCATCTTGCACAAAGAGTCGATTAGCGCAGACGCAGGTTTGGCCTGCGTTTCTAAACTTAGAAATCATGGCACCTTCAACTGCGGCATCTAAATCTGCATCATCGAACACAATAAAGGGTGCGTTACCACCTAACTCAAGTGACAATTTTTTGATGGTATCGGCACATTGGCGCATTAAAATGCGCCCTACTTCAGTTGAGCCAGTAAATGAAAGTTTAGCTACCACAGGGCTATCACATAAAACAGCGCCAATTTCTCTGGCTTTGCCCGTAATCACTTGTAACACGCCACTTGGCACGCCAGCTTCTTCTGCTAATACTGCTAATGCAATTGCAGAAAGTGGTGTTTGTTCCGCTGGTTTAATAATCATAGAGCAGCCAGCAGCCAATGCTGGTGCTGCTTTGCGAGTAATCATTGCAATGGGGAAATTCCACGGGGTAATCGCCGCGGTCACACCAATGGGTTGTTTAATCACCAATAGGCGGCGGTCATTGGTAGGGCTCGGAATCGTTTCACCATAAACGCGCTTGGCTTCTTCGGCAAACCATTCTATAAAACTAGCGCCATAATTCACTTCGCCACGTGCTTCTGCCAAGGGCTTACCTTGTTCTGCGGTTAAAATTTGCGCTAAATCTTCAGCATGCAATTTAATTAAATCAAACCAGCGTTTTAGAATCACAGCGCGTGCTTGTGC
>JANMNC010000081.1:0-12140 GCA_031373695.1 Methylotenera sp.
AAAATTCTGAGCGAAAAAAATGCACAAGGTTTTAGTGGTCAGGTTTTAGTATTAGTACCAGAAATTAATTTAACACCACAACTAGAAGCACGTTTTAGAAGCCGCCTAAGCCAATATGCATTAGTTACGCTACACAGTAATTTAAGCGAAGGTGAGCGTTTGCAAAACTGGCTGGCAGCAAGCACTGGCATGGCTAAAATTGTAATTGGCACGCGCTTAAGTGTATTTACGCCTATGCCAAATTTAAAAATGATTGTCATAGATGAAGAGCATGATGGTTCTTATAAACAGCAAGATGGCATGCGCTATCACGCGCGTGATGTGGCCATGGTGCGGGCAAAACAGCTCAATATTCCCATTATTTTGGGCAGCGCCACGCCGTCTTTAGAGACCTGGAGCAACGCTAATAATAGCCAGCAATTGCAGGCCAATAAAAGTGGCCAGAAACAACCATATGGTCTTCTAAGCCTGACACAGCGCGCGGTAGAAAATGCGGCTTTGCCTAATATTTTTTGTATTGATACCGCAAAATCACCAATAGAAAATGGCTTATCACCTTTGTTAATAAACGCCTTGCAAGAGCGCTTAAGTCGCGGCGAGCAAAGTTTGTTATTTATTAATCGGCGTGGTTATGCACCTGTTTTGCATTGCAATGCTTGTCAATGGGTAGCGCCTTGTATGCGCTGCAGCGCTAGGCTGGTGGTGCACTTA
The DNA here is from genome assembly GCA_031373695.1 of Methylotenera sp. Taxonomy (GTDB): domain Bacteria; phylum Pseudomonadota; class Gammaproteobacteria; order Burkholderiales; family Methylophilaceae; genus Methylotenera_A. Next base: position 712 of record JANMNC010000081.1, read on the forward strand.
AGCCAAAAACGTCTTAAGTGCCATCACTGCGGGCATGAGCAAAAAATACCGCTGCAATGCCCCAGCTGCGGTAACGCAGATATGCGCCCCATAGGCCAAGCCACCCAACGCTTAGAGCAAACCTTGCAAAGGCTGCTGCCAACTGCGCGTATAGCACGGGTAGATCGAGACAGCATGCGCAACAAAAATGCACTAACCGATTTGCTGGCACAAGTGCATAACAACCAAATTGATATTTTAGTAGGCACGCAAATGCTGGCTAAAGGCCATGATTTTCCTAATTTAACTTTGGTTGGCGTAATTGATACCGATAGCGCGCTTTACAGCCCCGATTTTCGCGCCAGTGAGCGATTATTTGCGCAATTAATGCAAGTGGCAGGCCGTGCAGGCCGTGCCGAAAAAGCGGGAGAAGTTTTGATACAAACGGCTTTCCCGCAGCATGCGCTGTTTCATGCATTGCGGGCACAAGATTATGTGGCTTACGCAAATGAGTTATTACAAGAGCGTACCGTAATGCAGTTTCCACCCACTAGTTTTTTTGCCTTATTACGTGCAGAGGCGGGCAACTTTAGCTTGGTGAATCAGTTTTTAAACCAAGCGGTAACACTTACTAAACAACTCAACACAGAGGTGCTGGTTTACGACCCAATTAGGCCACAAATGGAGCGCTTAAAGGGGATGGAGCGTGCACAAGTGCTGCTGCAGGCCAATACCCGCGCGGCTTTGCAGAGGCTGCTAAAGATATGGATGCCCCAACTACGTATTTTGCCCAATGTGGCAAAAATTCGCTGGAGCCTAGATATAGATCCGCTAGAGTTTTAACTGCTGCAATGTATGGGAAAATGTTAAGTAGAATATTTTGCACTACGCTGCTATGCCAAGTAAAATAATGTCTTACTTAATAATTATTCGCAACATGGCGGCTGTAGTTCAATGGTAGAACGCTAGCTTCCCAAGCTTGATACACGGGTTCGATTCCCGCCAGCCGCTCCAAGAGAGACTTTTATGACTACAACACCGCCAACAGTGCTTACTTTTGCTGCCACAGACCCTAGTGGTGGCGCGGGTTTGCAGGCCGATATTTTGGCACTGGCCAGTATTGGCTGCCATCCTTTATCTGTGGTGACTGCAATTACCGTGCAAGATACGGTGGGTGTTGAAAGTGTGATGGCGCTTGATGCCGATTGGATTAACGAGCAAGCGCGTACCATTTTAGAAGATGTGCAGGTTTCTGCTTTTAAGCTTGGCTTATTAGGTAGTATAGAAAATATCGCCGTGATTGCCGAAATTATGGCCGATTATCCTGATGTGCCTTTGTTAATTGACCCGATTTTAACGTCTGGTCGCGGTGACGAGTTGGCCAATGAGGAAATGCAGGCCGCCATGTGTGAGCTGCTGTTTCCGCAAGCCACTTTAATTACGCCCAATAGTTTAGAGGCGCGTCGTCTGGCTTTTTATGACGAAAATGAAGAAATTCAAAACACCTCTTTAGATGAAGCTGCCATGCGATTGCTAGAATTAGGTGCTGAATATGTGCTAATTACAGGCACGCACGAACGCAGTAACGATGTAGTGAATTCACTTTATGGTACCAGCCCATCAGGTGCTAGTGGTTTAATCAAAGCATATCATTGGGAAAGGCTAGCAGGCAGCTATCATGGCTCTGGCTGTACGCTTACAAGCGCAATAGCCGACTGTTTGGCGCATGGTTTAAGCATGGAAGAAGCCATTCAAGAAGCGCAAGAGTACACTTGGCAAACGCTTAAAAATGCCTTCCGTCCAGGTATGGGGCAATTTATACCTGATCGCTTTTTTTGGGCGCGCGAAGACGACGACGCTGCTAGCGATGACGTTAAAACGCCATTTATCCAGCATTAGCTAGGGCTATGATTAAAGGTTTATATGCGGTAACGCCAGATATTGCAGATACCACTTTGCTGCTTAAAAAAGTAGAAGCTGCACTGCAAGGCGGCGCGAGTGTGTTGCAGTATCGTAATAAGCAAGCTAACCACAAACTTTTAACGCAACAAGCGCGGGCACTTCTGCCTTTGTGCCGGCAATATAATGTGCCATTAATTATTAACGACTCTGTAAAGCTATGCTTGACGTTAGATGCAGATGGCGTGCATTTAGGCGCAGATGATGGCAACTTGGCTGAAGTTAGAGCAAGAATTGGCTTGGATAAAATATTAGGCGCATCGTGTTATAACCGTTTTGATTTGGCAGTACTTGCCCAAGCGCAAGGTGCAAGTTATGTAGCGTTTGGTGCATGTTTTGCGTCTCACACCAAGCCCAATGCGCCTGTGGCTAGTTTAGATTTGTTTGCACAGGCAAAAGCTGGGCTTAACATTCCGGCTGTTGCAATTGGCGGCATTAATTTGCAAAATGCCTCGCAAGTCATTGAGGCGGGCGCAAGCGCATTGGCCGTTATTAATGCGATTTTTAGCCCAAGCTTTACAACAGATGACGTAAAATTAACTTCTCAACAATTTTCTTTAATGTTTACCCTATAACTATTTAAAACTTAAATTATGACATCACTCAATCAAAGTCTTTTTGAAAAATCTCAGCAACTTATTCCTGGTGGTGTAAATTCGCCAGTGCGCGCGTTTCGTAGTGTTGGCGGTACGCCTATATTTTTTAAAAAAGGGTTAGGCTCAAAGTTATGGGATGTCGATGGTAAAGAATACATTGATTACATTAACTCTTGGGGCCCGATGATTGTTGGCCATGCGCACCCCGAGGTTATAGCGGCAGTGCAAGCGGCCGCGGCCAATAGTTTATCGTTTGGTGCGCCTACTGGGCTAGAGCTAGAAATGGCCGAGCTTATTAATAAGCTTGTGCCAAGTATGGAACAAGTGCGTTTAAATAGCAGCGGTACCGAGGCTACTATGAGCGCTATCCGCACCGCGCGCGGTTTTACTGGGCGCGACACGATTGTGAAGTTTGAAGGTTGTTACCACGGGCACTCTGATGGTTTGTTAGTCAAAGCAGGCTCTGGCTTGCTAACTTTTGGCGAGCCAGATTCTGGAGGTGTTCCAGCGAGTGTGGCCGCTCACACTTTAACGTTGGAGTACAACAATACTCAGCAGTTACAAGATTTGTTTGATCAATCAGGTGATGAAATTGCCTGCGTAATTATTGAGCCTGTGGTGGGTAATATGAATTTAATTGTCCCTACCATGGAATTTTTACAGACCTTACGGGTGCTTTGCACCAAGCATGGCGCTGTGTTGATATTTGATGAGGTAATGACGGGTTTTCGCGTGGCACTAGGCGGCGCACAAGCGTTATATAACATTAAGCCAGATATGACCACGCTGGGCAAAGTGATTGGCGGTGGTTTACCTGTTGGTGCATTTGGTGGGCGCAAAGAAATTATGCAATGCTTGGCGCCTATTGGTAAAGTTTACCAAGCAGGCACGCTGTCAGGCAATCCAGTAGCGGTTTCTGCGGGTTTGGCCACACTAAAGCTTATTCAAGAAAATGGCTTTCACGACAAACTTACCGCACAAACCAGTAAAATGGTAACTGGTTTAGTTAGCGCCGCTAAAGATGCGGGTGTAACCTTCAGTGCACAAAATGTAGGCGGCATGTTTGGGTTGTATTTTAGCGAGCAGTGCCCAGCTAGTTATGCGCAAATTATGCAAAATAACAACAAAGCCCATTTCAACCAATTTTTTCACAGTATGTTAGACAGTGGTGTTTACCTTGGCCCATCTGCGTTTGAGGCGGGCTTTGTATCTGCTGCGCATAGCGATGCAGATATTGCTTTTACCATTGAGGCGGCAAAAAAAGCGTTTGCTAATTTGGCTTAATAATACTGTTTTTAATATGAGCTTTAATATTATCTAATGAATCATCTGCGGCCTAGGTTGAGGCTGCAGTTTTTCAAGTTGTAGTGCTTTATTTGCTGACGTAACATGCTCTAGCTGCAGGCTAGCTTTCATCATTACATTCGCAACACGCTGAATCACATCTGGGCATAGTCGCACAGAAATTGCACCAATTTCTAGTTCTACCACGTTGCAATCTTGGCAAAAAACAAGCCTCACACCTAAGCTATCTGCCAAAATAATTTTGTCACACTGTGTTGTGTTCATAATTGACTCCTCGCTATTATCCGTTAACTTACAATTAAATGATAATCATTCTCATTTGCAATGTCAATTAATTAGTAAAAAAATCAAAATTTAACCCTCAAAAGTGGCATTAAATTGCACTTAAGCGATTGAACTTGCTAGCATAAAACGGTATTATTGAAGGTTCCGCTAAATGTTTTGACATAGATAGTTTAGGCAAAGAATATGCAAGCCGTAAAGACGCAAAAAACTCAAATGGTAGTAGCTAAAAACCAAGCACCAAAAAACCAAGGTATGTACAACCGCAGAAACGAAAAAGATGGTTGTGGTGTTGGCTTTGTAGCGCACATTAAAGGCAAAAAAAGCCATGAAATTGTGCAACAAGGTTTGCAGCTACTTACCAACTTAACGCATCGCGGTGCCACTGGATACGACCCCAAGTTAGGCGATGGCGCAGGTTTACTAATGCAAATGCCAGATGCCTTTATGCGTAAAGAGGCGGCTAAATTAAACATTAACTTACCAGTGGCTGGTCAATATGCTGTTGGTAATTTGTTTTTACCGCAAGATGCAAAAAACCGCGCCGCATGCGAAGCATTAATTACAAAAATTGTTACTGAAGAACAACAAGTTTTATTAGGCTGGCGCGATGTGCCAGTGGATAACAGCAATATTGCCGATGCTGCCCGCGATGTAGAGCCGTGTATGCGCCAAGTATTTATTGGCAACCTGCCAGTTGAGCAAGTATTTGATGCAAACCAGTTTGAGCGTAAATGCTTTGTAATTCGCAAACGTATAGAGCATGCCGTTCGTGCGCTTAACTTGCAAGATAACGCGCAGTTTTATGTGCCTTCGCTATCTAGCCGCACTATTGTTTACAAAGGCATGTTGCTTGCAAATGAAGTGGGCATTTACTACACCGATTTAAACGATAAAAGTGTAGTTTCAGCCTTAGCCCTTGTGCATCAACGCTTTTCAACTAATACGTTTCCAGCGTGGGATTTGGCTCACCCTTTCCGCATGATTGCGCACAACGGTGAAATTAATACTGTGCAAGGCAATGTTAATTGGATGGCTGCGCGTCACGAGACGATGAAATCGGCTGTGATAGGCGATGATTTAGACAAACTTTGGCCACTAATTGCTGAAAATCAATCTGACTCAGCTTGTTTTGATAACTGCTTAGAGCTGTTGGTGGCTGGTGGTTATAGCTTGCCACATGCCATGATGATGTTGATTCCAGAAGCTTGGAACAACAACGCGCTGATGGATGACGAGCGTCGTGCGTTTTACGAATATCACGCAGCATTAATGGAGCCATGGGATGGCCCTGCCGCAGTAGCTTTCACCGATGGTAATTTGATTGGTGCAACGCTAGATAGAAATGGCTTGCGCCCAGCACGCTACCTAGTTACAGATGATGACATTGTGATGATGGCATCGGAAATGGGCGTACTAACTTTTCCACAAGAAAAAATAGTTAAAAAATGGCGTTTGCAACCAGGCAAAATGTTGCTTATTGATATGGTGCAAGGTCGTATTATTGATGATGCCGAAGTAAAAACCCAGCTGGCAACAGCTAAGCCATACAAAGCTTGGATAGAGCAATCGCGCTACCACCTTAGCGATTTACCAAAAACAGATGCACAATTGGATTTAGCCGAAACACTGCTAGATACACAACAGGCGTTTGGCTACAGCCAAGAAGATATGAAGTTTATTTTGCAACCGATGTTTGTTAACGGTGAAGAAAACGCGGGCTCTATGGGCAATGATGCTGCCTTGCCGATATTATCAAACAAGCCCAAGTTAATTTATAACTATTTCAAACAGTTATTTGCGCAGGTTACAAACCCACCCATTGACCCAATTCGTGAAGAGTTAGTGATGTCATTAGTGACATTTATTGGCCCAAAACCGAATTTACTAGGCCACGATGTAGCTAATCCGCCATTGCGATTAGAAGCCAGCCAGCCAGTGTTAACCTTGGCTGAATTGGCTCAGCTGATTGCGATTGATACTGCCACAAAAGGCCAGTTTAAATCATTGGTATTAGATATCACTTATGATGCAACAGATGGCAAAGATGGTTTAGAGGCGGCCGTAGAAACTCTAAACAAAACTGCAGAACAAGCTGTGCACAATGGTTTTAATGTGTTGATATTGTCAGATAGAGCAGTTGCTAAAAATCGCATCGCCATACCAGCATTATTGGCTTGCTCGTCTACGCACGAGCACTTGGTTAAAACTGGTCTCCGCACTAGCACTGGCTTGGTAATAGATACTGGCTCGGCTCGAGAAGTACATCATTTTGCATTGCTGGCTGGTTATGGTGCAGAGGCTGTTTGCCCATGGTTGGTTTATAAAACGATTGAAGCAAATGGCCTTGATAGCTATGTTGCAAGTAAGAATTTTGTAAAAGCTATTGGCAAAGGTTTGTACAAAGTTATGTCGAAAATGGGTATTTCAACCTATCAGTCTTACTGTGGTGCACAAATATTTGAGGCAATTGGCCTAAATACTCAATTTATTGACCGCTATTTCACAGGTACTGCAACGCAAATTGAAGGTATTGGCATTAATGAAGTGGCTGAAGAAACCCTGCGATTGCACAATTTGGCTTTTGGTGGCGACCCAGTATTAGCAAATCAACTAGATGCAGGTGGTGAATATGCATTCAGAGTGCGTGGCGAAGAGCACATGTGGACGCCTGATTCTATCAGCAAGCTACAAAATGCAACCCGTACTAATAAATATGATACTTATAAAGAATACGCTAAATTAATTAACAATCAAACGCGCCGCCACATGACCTTGCGTGGGCTGTTCGAGATTAAGCCAGCACATGCTGCTATTCCATTAGAGCAAGTAGAATCTGCCAAAGAAATAGTCAAACGCTTTGCCACAGGCGCAATGTCACTAGGCTCAATTTCAACTGAAGCGCACGCAACACTCGCCATTGCTATGAATAGAATTGGCGGCAAATCAAACACAGGCGAAGGTGGCGAAGACTCAAAACGCTTTATTCCAGTCGCCAGCGCTAGCACTATGGCCAATGTAATTGGGCACGATGTAGTAGAAAGTAATATTGCACTACAAGCAGGTGACTCTATGCGTTCGCGCATCAAGCAAGTGGCATCTGGCCGCTTTGGTGTTACTGCAAACTACTTGGCATCGGCCGACCAAATTCAAATTAAAATGGCGCAAGGTGCAAAACCGGGTGAAGGTGGTCAATTGCCAGGCCACAAGGTTTCAGAATATATCGCTAAATTGCGTTTTTCGGTGCCAGGCGTGGGCTTAATTTCACCACCACCACACCACGATATTTACAGTATTGAAGACTTAGCACAGCTGATTCACGACCTTAAAAATGCTAATCCAAAAGCCAGCATATCGGTTAAATTAGTTTCAGAAACAGGTATAGGTACTGTTGCGGCTGGCGTTGCAAAAGCCAAATCAGATCATATTGTAGTGGCTGGTCATGATGGCGGCACGGGCGCTTCGCCTATATCATCCGTTAAACATGCAGGCACACCGTGGGAGCTAGGTTTAGCCGAAACGCAGCAAACATTGGTATTAAATCAATTGCGTGGTCGCGTGGTGGTGCAAGTAGATGGCCAAATGAAAACAGGCCGCGATGTACTGATTGGCGCATTATTGGGTGCTGATGAGTTTGGTTTTGCAACGGCGCCGCTAGTAGTTGAAGGCTGTATTATGATGCGTAAATGTCATCTGAATACTTGCCCAGTAGGCGTTGCTACGCAAGATCCTGAGCTACGCAAAAAATTTACAGGTCAACCAGAACATGTTGTTAACTTCTTCTTTTTTGTAGCTGAAGAATTGCGAGAGTTAATGGCCAGCATCGGTATTGCTAAATTTGATGATTTAATTGGGCGCTCTGATCTTTTAGATATGAAGGCGGGTATTGATCACTGGAAAATTCAAGGTTTAGACTTTGGTAAAGTTTTCCACCAAGTGGATATGCCAGCAACAGTATCACGCAAAAATAATGATGTACAAGACCATAACCTGGTTAACGCGCTAGATAACCAATTGATTTTGCTGGCAAAAAACGCGCTAGAAGCTAAAGAAAAAGTGACGATTGATTTGCCAATAAGCAACACCAATCGTACTGTTGGAACCATGTTGTCTAACCAAGTTGCTACTCGCTACGGTAGTGACGGCTTGCCAGATGACACGATTACCGTGAATTTCACAGGAACATCTGGCCAAAGCTTTGCCGCATTTTTAGCAAAAGGCATTACTTTTAACCTGACTGGTGAAGGCAACGACTACGTGGGTAAAGGCTTATGTGGTGGCAAAATTGTTATCCGTAAACCACAGGCATTTAAAGGTGAATCAGCAGAAAACATTATTATTGGTAACACTGTAATGTATGGCGCAACCACGGGCGAGGCTTATTTTAGCGGCGTGGCGGGCGAGCGCTTTTGTGTACGTAACTCGGGCGCCAGTGCTGTAGTAGAAGGCTTGGGCAACCATGGTTGCGAATACATGACAGGCGGCACGGTAGTTGTGTTGGGTGCAACAGGCCAAAACTTTGCAGCAGGCATGAGTGGTGGTGTGGCTTACGTATATGATATTGATGGATTATTTGCCAAACGTTGCAATATGAGCATGGTCACTTTAGAGAAAGTGGAAGTTGCTGAAGCTGATATTGGTAAGGTTCAACACTTAAATCAGCCAGATGAAGTTACGCTAAAAAGCTTAATTGAAAATCACGCTAACTACACAGGCAGCACACGCGCAAAAGATATGTTGGCCGATTGGGCAAACTATAGAACTAAATTTGTAAAAGTAATGCCAATAGAATATAAACGCGCATTAACAGAGTTAGCGGCTGCAGCAAGTAAACAAGCGGCTTAAAAGAGTGAATATTATGGGTAAAGGCTTTTAGTATGGGTAAAGTAACAGGATTTATGGAGTTTGAGCGCTTAAGCGAGGCAAATCTGCCCGTAGTCAATCGCGTTAAAAATTATAAAGAATTTGTACTACATTTAACCGACGACCAAGCCAAACAACAAGGCGCACGCTGCATGGATTGCGGTATTCCGTTTTGTACCACAGGCTGTCCAGTGAATAATATTATTCCTGATTTTAACGATTTGGTTTACAACCAAGATTGGAAATCAGCTATTGATGTGTTGCATTCTACCAATAACTTTCCTGAGTTTACGGGACGCATTTGTCCAGCGCCTTGTGAAGCCGCATGTACGCTAAACATTAACGATGACGCCGTAGGTATTAAATCGATTGAGCACGCTATTATTGATAAAGCGTGGGAAAACGACTGGGTAATACCGCAGATTAACACTAATAAAACAGGTAAAACTATTGCAGTTGTAGGCTCTGGCCCTGCTGGCTTAGCAGCAGCACAACAGCTTGCACGTGCGGGGCACAGCGTTACTGTTTTAGAGAAAAACGATCGTATTGGCGGATTATTGCGCTATGGCATACCTGATTTTAAAATGGAAAAATCGCACATTGACCGCCGCATAGTGCAAATGCAGGCTGAAGGTGTAGAGTTTAAAGTAAACCAATATGTGGGCCAAAATATTAGTGCCGATGATGTGGTGAGCGCTTATGACGCTGTGATATTGGCAGGTGGAGCAGAGCAACCACGTGATTTACCAGTTACAGGCCGAGATTTAGATGGCGTAATGTATGCGATGGATTTTTTGCCAGATCAAAATAAAGTGGTGGCGGGTGACAGCATTGCAAACCAAGTAATGGCCACTAACAAAAATGTGGTGGTAATTGGCGGCGGTGATACTGGCTCGGATTGCGTAGGTACATCAAACCGTCATGGCGCATTAAGTATTACGCAGTTTGAATTAATGCCACAACCGCCAGTGCATGAAAATAAAGAATTAGTTTGGCCAAATTGGCCGCTTAAAATGCGTACGTCTAGCAGCCACGAAGAAGGTGCAAACCGTGACTGGTCTATAACCACAAAAGAACTGATTGGCGAAAACGGTAAAGTAACCGCGCTTAAAGGCTGCAAAGTGGAATGGAAAGACGGAAAAATGTCTGAAGTTGCAGGCTCTGAATTTACCATTAAAGCAGATTTAGTGTTGTTAGCAATGGGCTTTGTATCGCCCATGCAAAAAGTATTAGAAGCCTTTGGCGTAGAAAAAGACGCACGAGGCAATGCGAAAGCGACAACCGATGGCATTGGCTGCTATAAAACCAATAAAGATAAAGTATTTGCCGCAGGTGATATGCGTCGTGGCCAATCACTGGTGGTTTGGGCGATTCGCGAAGGCCGCCAAGCAGCGCGTGCTGTAGATGAGTTTTTAATGGGCTCTTCTACACTGCCCCGTTAATACTTAATTTTAACAATTCTATTCAAGCCACAGAGAGCACAGAGTTCATACAGAGACCCCAAAAAGGCACTCGTTTTACTCTCTGCGCTCTCTGTGTCCTCTGTGGCTAAAAAATGAACACACTTCAGAATGACACTTTCCTACGAGCGCTAATGCGCCAACCCACAGACTACACGCCAGTGTGGATGATGCGCCAAGCTGGCCGTTATTTGCCAGAATACCGTGAAAGCCGCAAAACAGCGGGCAGTTTTTTACAGTTGTGCAAAAGCCCTAGTTTTGCTACAGAAGTGACGATGCAGCCGCTCGATCGCTACCCGTTACTAGATGCTTCAATTTTGTTCTCAGATATTCTTACCGTACCAGATGCGATGGGTTTAGGCTTGTATTTTGAAGAAGGCGAAGGCCCAAAATTTGAGCGTACCTTGCGCGAAGAAGCCGATATACACAAGTTAACCGTGCCAGACATGGCAAAACTGCAATACGTGTTTGATGCAGTCAGCAAGATTCGCAAAACCATCAACGGCCGCGTGCCGCTGATTGGTTTTTCTGGCAGCCCATGGACGCTGGCGACTTATATGGTTGAAGGAAAAGGTGGTACAGACTTTTTGAATATCAAAAAAATGGCGTATGCGCGACCCGATTTATTGCACCATATTTTAGAAACTACGGCGCAAACCGTTATTCAATATTTGAATGCCCAAATCGCTGCTGGCGCGCAGGCTGTGATGATATTCGACTCATGGGGTGGCGCGCTTTCACACAATGCATATAAAGAATTTTCGCTGAATTACATGCACAAAATCGTAGCGGGCTTAACTAAAAATAATGAAGGCCGTAAAGTACCCAGCGTGGTATTTACCAAAGGCGGCGCCTTATGGATAGAAGCGCAAGCTGAGATAGGCGCAGATGCTTTAGGTTTAGATTGGACTGTGGATATTGGCAGTGCGCGCAAAAGAGTTGGCGATAAAGTGGCATTACAAGGTAATCTGGACCCTGCTATTTT
>JANMNC010000151.1:0-6377 GCA_031373695.1 Methylotenera sp.
GCCCGTGCCGCAAGCAGGATCATAAATTGATTCAGCTTCTTTTGGGTCTAAAATCAGGCCAAGCAAATGCACCACAGAGCGCGGGGTATAGAACTCCCCTGCTTTTTTATTAGTTAAATCGGCAAAGTGCTTAATTAGATACTCATAAGCTTGGCCAAGAATATCTGGATTGACGTTTTCGTTGCCAAGATTGTATTGTGAGTAGTGTTCAATTAGGTCAATTAGCAATCGATCTGAAAGCTTATTTTTGTTACTCCACTGAGCATCACCAAAAATTCCATAAAGAAACTCTTGGTTGGCTTTTTCTATACCTCTCAATGCATTCTCAATCGCCAAGCCCACATTAGTAGTTTTTTGACGAACATCATTCCAATGGCAATGTTCTGGAATCTCAAAACGATGCATTTCTGGCAGGGAAGCATATTCTTTATCGCCGCCAGATTCTTCTAGTGCAATGCGATACTCTTCATCATAAACATCTGAGATGCGTTTAAAGAAAAGTAGCGGAAAAATGTATACCTTGAAGTCAGATGCATCTACTGGGCCCTTTAGGATCCACGCGGCTTTTGAAAGGTATTGCTCTAATTGAGTAAGACTTATTTTTTTATTATTCACAATTGCTGAGCTTAGTTAATTTAACTGGTACTAAAAATACCGAGTATGCCATAAATCACTCTATTATTAACTTCAATCCCCTAATTTGCCTTTTAAAAACACCTGTATTAGCTCTTTAGTTTCGCCAAAGCACCGACCATCTCACGGTGCGAAATCCAAACAAGCATTAACACTTCGTGACCACCTACAATCGGTTCGCACAACGTCTGTGCGACTGCGATTTTGGCTGGTTGCTGGCTTTGCTTTCTTAATCCCCATGAGCCTTATCGGCAGGCGAAAAAACTCAAGAGCGATGCAGGTTCAAGTTGATAAGCCTGCAAATTCAGGGCAAGTCTTAAATTCAAATTCAGGCTCGCCAATCTAAGAACGATACGAGGGTTAAGAACATGACAACATTACACGCAACACCATACAACATCGATGCAGCAGGTTTTTATTTTGAAGGCATGGCGGATTATCAAAACAAATCAGAAAACCACTTAGACCGCTTTGGTAACTTCGTAGAAGAGTTTGAAATTCAGTTTATTGATGGCGATGATGCCGAACTGTTTAATGCGTGTGGCATAAACCAATCAAATCTAAATACGTGGTTTGATGATATTGAATGTATGTCTGAATCAGATAAGTTAAATTTGTACTATCTCATTGCAGTGGCAGGTTATACATTAGAGCAAGCAATGGATAAAGTAGATGAGCCAATCATTTATGACTGTAAGTTATTGGATGCAGCAAGCGAGCTATTTGATGAGTGCTATTTGCCTACTGTGCCAGACAATATCAAGTATTACATTGACTATGAAAAGTTTGCGCGTGATTATTCACTAGGAGGAGACATGTGCGAATTTGAATATGCAGGTAAAACTTACACTTGCATAAATGCAAACGGCTTATAACCACAAAACAGATTCATGCCTGATATTCTTGAAAAAACTCAAGGTTAGGCATGAATTATTAGGAGTTTTAATATACCGCTAAATAATGCGCTCAAATTTTTATTTTTTAAGCTCAAAAATGTTTGGCACATTTTTGGCACAGTTGGCACATTATTTTGAATGATTTTACGTTACTTCAAATTATATTGAAGTAACGTAAGGCATTGATTTTGTTGGTGCCCGGAGCCGGAGTCGAACCGGCACACCCATAAGGCGAGAGATTTTAAGTCTCTTGTGTCTACCAATTTCACCACCCGGGCAGATGATTACTACTGAATTACTACGGGGCGTATTCTAACATTGTCTTGCTGGTTTTGACTAAAGGTTTAAGAAAAAAAATAGGCTTTTATGCGCAAATTACTTGTGAAGAGTTGATAAGCAAGTGTACTGGCAAATAACTTAAAACACGTGATTCAAAACCGTATGACTTAAACCAGCTAATTTAAAACCATATAGCGCTAACCGTAGCCCTAAAATTGTGTGACTCTAAAACCGAGTAGTCACTTGCATCCAAACTTGATGCTTATTATTTTCACCTTCACTATCACGACCGTTGTTATCCAAACCGCGATTACCTGTAATGCTGCGACCATAACTTAACTTGGCATCGAGGTACTGATTAACATAACCCAACCCAAAACCTGCGCTGGCTAATTGATAGCAGTTTTCTAGTTTAGGGTTGCCCGCGTTCCAGCCTGCCCATGTATTTTTAAACTGGCACACGCCACCTGCATCAGCCAGCAAACTAGCACTAAATTGCGGTGTAACGGCGTAGCGACCTTCTAAATTAATCATCCAGCCTCGGTCTGCAGAGGCTTCGCCTACTGTAAAACCTGACAAGCCAGCAGGCCCACCTAGCGTGAACTTTTCAAAGCCACCTAAATTAGTATCGGCTAATTGGCCTGAGAATAAGGCTTTTGCTGTGAGTTTTTCGCCTAATATTTGCTGGCGACCTAAATAAAAATTAATTTTGTTATAGCTACCATCGGTTTGCGCACTGAGTTTGTCAGCGGCTAAATCATCGCGATTTTGTAAATCTAAATCACCAGTTGTTAAACTAATGCCACCCCAAAATGTACCGCCCAAACCAAAGCTATCACTATGGTCACCTTTTAAGCCTGCTGTAAAAGCCTGATACTGCTTATCTGATACTTCTAAACCCAGCACTTCATCTTGGCTGTTAAATGATTCGGCACTGGCATGCAGCCCTAGATTGCTGTAGCGGCTACGAATAATTGGGTGATTTAAACCTGCACGTAGTGAATAAGCCTCGCCATTAGGCTCTAGGCTGCTTGCGGGGCCGCTTACAACTTCGTAATTTGACACTGAACCGCCAAGATTAAAGCGTGTGCCAGAATAGCCAACGGGTACATCAATATCGCCATGTAAATACTGCAAGCCACGACTTACCAAAGCCTGCACATTGAGCTGATCGCCCCAACCTGTTAAGTTATTAAACGAAACTTGACCATTTAAACGAGCTTTACCTAATAATTTTGAACCATAATTGTCGGCCCAAATGCTTGCACCAAATATTGGTTTATCAGCCAAGTTTAATGTTATGTCTGTTTCGCCTGTTTGTGCGCCAGCCGACAGCACCGCTTTGGCACTAAAGCCTGGTATGTCGTTAATTAGTAGCATGGCACGCTCAAGCGCAGAGCTGCTTAAAGGCGTACCTTTTTGCTGTACTTTTGCCAACATATTTGTAGCGACATCTGGATTTAAACGTGTAGTTGTATCGGCATTTGTGCGTACTTCGCCCAGTTTAGCTTCGTTAATTTCAATTGTGACTAGGCCATTTTGAATATCTTGCTGTGGCAAAAAGACTTTAGCTAACCAACCATTTTTTTGATATAGCTGGCTGATTTTGCCAGTTACTTGGCTAAGGCCATTGTAATCTAGTGTTTGACCAATAAAGCTAGCTACCTCGGCCTGCAGCAAAGGCTCTGCTAGTAAAGTGGCACCCACAAACTGAAAAGCAGTCACTTTAACCGAAATGTTATTTTCTGATGCTGGCGCGACAGGCTCTTGCTCTGCGGGTAATCTAGCAGGCGGTATATTAGGCGTATTTAATTGCTCAATATTACGCTGAATGCTGTCTGCATTAACTGGAGGGGCAGCGTAGACTTGATTAACACTGAAAATTACCAATAAAACTATTAATTTCGCAAATTTAGTCAAGCTACGCACTCGTTTTTTAAGTTGTCATAATTATAGCTTTAAACAAGATGGATTGACTAATGCGTTTGCAACGCTTCCGCCTACTGATGGTTGGCTAGTGGCTTCTTTATAAGTAACATTCTCTAAACCAAAGGGTTCTAAACCAGTGATCATCGCTTCATTACTACCCAAATTACTGCTGCAGTTTTGAAAGGCTTGCTCTGGCCTTGTAAGTGCACTGTTAAACACACCAATATTAGTAGGCGCTGTTACATTTAAAATGCCGTCAATAAAAGCAATGCTGTAATTATCAGCACTAAGCCCAAACGGCCTGATAGCGTAGTTGCCAGCTGGTGACGTATTAACTGCTGGCGTATCGTGATTAAGCATGCCAATTAAAACCGTATTAGTTTCACCATTTACAAACCCTGTAATAGTGCTGCTAAATGCTGGGTTAACGCTGCCTTGAGATTTGGTGGCATTATTAGCTGTAACGTTAAGTGCTGCACGATTAATCGTCAAGGTGCCATCGTTATAAGTAATGGCGTAGTTATTAGCATCAAACGTACCGCCACTGGCTGCGCTAGCAGTAATGGCATATGGGCTGCCTGCCACATTAGCAGTGTTAACTGCACCAGCACTTGCAAGCGTCACGTTACCAATTGTTTCTAGGCCAACTAAACCAGTGCTTGCAAACTCATTGCCAACAAAATTAACCGTTTGGCCATAGGTTTTGCTTTGATTATTAGCAGTAATGCTTAAATTAGCGGTGCTAATCGTGCCAGTAGCGTTGTTAACAATAAGTGTGTAGTTGTCACCTCCATTGCCATCATTGACCACATATCCAGCATCTACTTCTAGCGTGCGTGCACCAGCATTTTTAACATCAAAACTTTGGGTTAAACCTGTAACGCTATCGCCACCCACCAAGCCAAGCACATCCACGGCAGCAATCGAGCTTGTATTGCCATCATAGGTTTTAGAGTCAGTAAGCGCATTAAAAGTAAGGGCAGCTTTGCTAATATCTGCTGTGTCAGTGTCAGTGCTGTTCACATTATAGTTACCAGCATCAACACCGCTTAAACTTAAACCAGTTGCAGTAACTGTTTTACCAATTTCTGCATTTTTATCTGCAAAACTAGCTGTACCGCCTACATAGCTTACATCATCACCAATTATGGCGCCTGTTAAGCTGCGGCTGGCAATGCTGGCAGTAGCGTTGCTATCGTAGGTTTTGTCGCTAGCAGTAATTGCGCCCGTAATGGCCAATTGATCAATTACACCTGAGTTGTTATCAACATAAGTAACCGCATAATTGTTGCCGCTATTGCCGTCAGTAATGCTACCCGCAGCTGTTAGTGTTTTGCCAGTACCTGCATTTTTATTGTCAAAAGTTTGACTAAATACTGCAGAATCGCCACCGACAATGCTGCCTGCTGTAATAGTAGGCAAGGCTGCCGAGCTAGTGTTCGCATCGTAGATTTTTGTGTCAGTAGCTGCAGTTACAGTAATTGCCCGTTGCGTAATATCGCCAACCGCCCCAGTAGCAGTTGTGCTGGCTAATTGATAACCAAACACAGCTTTACCAGCATTGTTTGCACTGGTAAGCGAAATACCAGTTGCACTTACCGTTTTACCAGTACCTGCATTTTTATTGTCATAAGTTGCGCTGCTTAAACCCGCTAGCACAATGCTATCGCCATCAATTGCGCCTGTGCTGCCTAATGCAAGGCTGCCAATAGGCGCAGTGGTATTGCCGTCATAACCTTTAGATGCGCTACCCGTTAACGTAGGCGTAACACTGGGTGCAACAGTGTAAATAAAGCCATTACCCGCGCCTAAAATTGTGCCGCCAAATGCAGTGTTGTATTGTTTAAAATTATAAGCAGATAGTAAAGCTGCACCGCGAGTATCTAACGTGGGGTTAGTGGAGTGCACCAACCAACGGCTACCAGCCCCTGTTGTAAGTGTGCTGTTGCCTGGGTTTAAGAAATTAGCAGCTGATGCCAAAGTAATAGCAGTACCAGTGGTTGCTGATGCAGTGATATTGCCGCCTAAAGTTAAGTCGCCGCTTAATGTTCTCGCAGTGATTGTTCTAACTGATGACGTACCAACAGTCATCGCGTTAGAGTCCACTAAACTCACATCACGGCCATTAGTGACCGTTACTGTATTCAAATTATTAGCAACATTGTTAAGCGTAATATCGTTAGCCGCGCCTGCATTTAGCGTGGTTGCACCAGCCACTGTTAGGCCTGCCGTTTGAGTAATTGCACCCGCAGCTTGCAAGCTTAAATTGCCAGTTAAATTAGATGCGCCATTGCCCAAAACTATGGCATTTGCATCGCGCAAACTGACGTTTCTAGCCCCATTAATATTCACAGTTGTAAAGTTATTGGCAGCATTAACTGCAGTGACATCGCCCGCACCAACAATACCGAGATTAACTGCTGCGGTCACCACGCCATTTAAAGTAAGGCTTGATGCGATTGAAGTAGTACCAATTAAGCTAGCTGTAGCTGTATTTACAGTACCACTAACCACGGCAGAACCAGTGCCCGTAAGTGCGCCCGCACCGCTAACGCCGTTGCCATTAAGTGTAATTGCAGATTCAGCTAGGGTTACATTGTTAACATTTAGTGTTGCGCCATTGTTAACCGTTGTGCCGCC
>JANMNC010000162.1:0-26227 GCA_031373695.1 Methylotenera sp.
CTGCTGCTGGCGCTTCTTCAGCAAATGCTAATGCGCTTGTTAATAAAAGTGGTGCGGCAAGCATAGCAGTTAATGCACGGCTTTTTGTATTCCAACTAAAAGTGCCCATTTGATATCCTTTTTTAAAAAAATTTGTATATTCTGTAATTATGTTAATACTAATCGGGGTTGATAAAAAGAGCCATGTTACAAAAAACAACAGTACCAATTTTGGTCAACTAACCAACAATAATAAGCCTTCGTTTTGACTGCTTGCTATTGCCTGACGTCGTGTTACACATAATGAACAATACAAAACGTCTAAGCAATTAAAAATTATACAAAAGGCATTTTTTTGCGTAAATACAACAATTTAGCACGCTTAATCACGGTGCATTTTTGCAAAAAATGCACCTGAATTGTGCCTTTTAATAATGCTGAACATTTTTGTTCATTAATAACAGATTTGTACGCTAACTAATCGTTATTAATAATGGTTTGGTGAAACCATAAAAAAAGGGTTTCCAATTTTGGAAACCCTTTTATGTTTGGTGCGAAAGAAGAGACTCGAACTCTTACGCCTTACGGCGCTGGTACCTAAAACCAGTGCGTCTACCAATTCCGCCACTCTCGCAGGTAGTGTTTAATCAATTAAGCCAGCTAAAAATAGTTTGCCTAAATCATTAAGGTGCACATTGTATCTTAACTTTTGTAAATTTATAAGTTAAAGCCAACAAAAGTACATAAACAGTATAAATATACTGAATATATACTGAATATATACAAGTGCAGCCTCACAAGTGATTGACAAGCATGCGCTGAAAACTGCAAGATGTTATCTCATATTAAATAGAAAATTTACACAACCATTTATGCAAAACTCTAGTTACTCTAACGAAAATAATATGCTGCGGGCTGAACTTGAGCTTTTAATGAAAGAGCGCGAAACTTTACTAATTATTGCGGGTGCTGCTACTGGTTTAATTGCCGAGCTTAATACGCATGACTTGCCAATACGTACAGTTGAAGCTGCTGATTTATTAGCCACAACAATAAATAAGCTGGCTGAAGAAACCTTACAAGACGCGCTTAGCTCGGTGCATGCCAGCATAGAAACTTAGTGCGTGGCTTTAGCCCCCCTGTATTTTAATTGTGACTTTTCACCCTCAATTTGCATTATTGACGATTGCGCTAGCCTTAAACCTGTTAGGCACAGGCTGCGCAAAAGAAAAATATGTTGCTAAGCCGATAGACCCAGTCCAAATATCAACCAAGTTAATAAATAAAGATATAGCAAGTGCAGATTTTAAAAGTTATTTAATTAAGCAAGGCTACCCTGCTAATGATCTGCCTTTTAGCAGCTGGGGTTTAAGCGAGCTTACGTATTGTGCTTTATATCATCACACTAAACTAGATGTTGCAAAAGCACAGTTAGCACTGGCTAATGCACAAATCAACACCGCTAAAACTCGTCAAAACCCCATCATTGGAGGTGACATTGCGCGCAGTAACCAAAAAAACGGCGATATTAAGCCTTGGGCATTGGGTTTAAATGTAGAAATACCGATTGAAACCACTAGTAAGCGTGAATTAAGGGTTGAGCAAGCACAATATTTAGCTGACGCCGCAAAACTAGATGTGGCTGATGCGGCTTGGCAATTGCGTGCGCAAATAGCTAAAAACTTACTGCGTTACCATCAAAATAATGCGCTAACAGCAATACTTAAAAATGCGCTGGCAACTCAAACCAATATTTTTACTTTGTTACAAAAACGCTTTAATTTGGGTGCGCTTTCAAACACCGATTTAAGTAATGCCAAACTAAAATTGCAACAAACACAGATTGCCCTTACAACAGAGCAAAACAAGCTAGCTGAAATTCGCGCTAGTCTGGCAGCGGATGTTGGTTTGTCGGTTGATAAATTTAGTGAAGTTAAACTAAAACCGTTTAATGTTGATGAAACACTAGCTAGTCAAAATCAAATACTAAATACAGTTGATACGGTTAAAAACCTTCAGTCAGACGCCCTACTAAACCGCATTGATATTCGCCGTAGCCTAGCTGCTTACGCTGCCGCAGAGTCTAAAATTAAGCTTGAAGTAGCCAAACAAACCCCTGATATTGCATTAACACCAGGCTTTGCGTTTGAGTTTGGCGATAGCATTTGGTCGCTAGGGTTTTCTAGCTTGCTATCGCTGTTAAACAAAAATCAAACCTTAATTGCTGAGGCCACACATTTACGTGAAATAGAAGGTGCTCAATTTGAAGCTTTGCAGGCTCATATTATTGCCACTTTAAGCCAAAATTTAGCCGCCTACCAATCTAGCAACAGCAACATTACCAGCTTAAACGCGCAACTGGGTGCGCAGTTGCAACATACACAAAAACTGCAAAAACAGTTTGAAGCTGGGTTAATTGATAGACTAGATATCACGCAAAACCAAATCAGCACACAAGCTATTGAACAGCAATTGCTAGCTGAAAAATTTAATCTTTTGCAGTTAAATTTAGCGATAGAAGATGTAATGCAAAAACCTATTTTTGAAACAAATAAATTTTATGAATAAAAAACTAACCTTAATTATCGGCTTGCAAGCCATATTAATTATTGCTTTATTTTGGGTGCTGATTTTTTATGGTAAAGACGAATATGAGGCTTATCAGGCAGAGCAATCAGAAGAAATTGAAAGCCCTAGCCGCGTTGTAAGTAATGAAGGCATTAGCATAGTTAGCCTACCGCTTGCTACGCAAAAAAATAGCGGTATTCAGACTGCAAAAGTACAAGCCGCAATATACCAAGCCGAAATTAAAAGTGTTGGTACGGTAGTGGCAATAGATAGCTTAATTGAAGCCAAATCTAATTACCTAAGCATTCAATCGCAAATTAATCTGGCACGTGCCGCTAGCGGTAGTAATTTGGCGCAATATATGCGATTAAAAACATTAAATGCCGATGATAAAAATGTATCAGACCTTGTGCTACAACAAGCTTTGGCTTTAGTAAATGCAGACAAAGCCAATATTACAGCAGCAGAACTGCAATTAAAAAATTTACAAAATAATATTAAATTGCAGTGGGGCGAAGCGCTTGCAAGCTTAGCTTTTAAAGAAAAACTAGCGCCGCACTTGGCTGGGCTGCTTAATAGAAACAATGTATTAGTGCAAATTAGCTTGCCATATAACACTGTTGCGCCAGTTGTGGGCTCGGTTATTAAGTTATCACCCATTAACAATGCTGAATCTATTATTTCGGCAGTTTATGTGTCTGCCGCTGCCACTTCTGACACGAATGGATTTGGCAAAACTTTTTATTACAGCGCACCTGCTCAAACTTTGCGCATTGGCATGCGTGTTAATGTAGAAGTATTGCGTGACATTAAAATCAACAAGGATGGCAGCCACGATAGCACCACTGGCGTTATTATTCCTAGTAATGCTGTGGTTTGGTATGCTGGCAAACCATGGGCATATTTCAAACAAGGCAAAACTAAAGATGGCGATGATCAATTTGTGCGTAGGCCGATAGCGGCAGATGCCGAAGTAGATTCTGGCTGGTTTAACCAAGGCCTGAGTGAAAATGTGAACGAGGCTGATGAGGTCGTAGTAAGTGGCGCACAGTTGCTGTTATCAGAAGAATTCAAGTACCTGATTAAAAATGAGAACGAAGATTAAGCCGTTATGATGTCGGGCATTGTTCGTTTTTCTATTCGCTATTATGGCGTTATTATTGGCCTAGCTTGCCTAATTGTGCTGTATGGCATTTATAGCCTTACGCGTAGTAATTTAGATGTGTTCCCAGAGTTTTCGCCAACGCAGATTATTATTCAAACCGAATCACCTGGCTTATCGGCCGAACTGGTAGAAACACTGGTCACGCAACCCATAGAAACGAGTATTGCAGGCACTGTGGGTGTGGCCGATATGCGCTCACAATCGATTCCAGGTTTATCGATTGTAACGGTGATATTTGATGAAGACTCGGGCATTGGTTCAAACGACATATACCGCAACCGGCAAGTAATTGCTGAGCGCTTAAGCACGCTAAACAATCAAATTCCCAATGGGATTACACCCAATATTACCCCACTAACCTCTAGTGCCAGCACCGTTTTAGGTTTTGGCGTAACCTCTAAAAAACTCAGCCTTATGCAGCTGCGTACTGTGGTCGATTGGACTATTACGCCACACTTATTGGCGATTCCAGGGGTTGCCGATGTGAACGTATTTGGTGGCGAAGTGCGGCAGTTTCAGGTGCAAATTGACCCTGCTAAATTACTGCAATATCAACTTAACATTACCGATGTAGTAGCCGCTGCACAAAAAGCAACAGGCGTTAGTGGCGCAGGCTATATTCAAAATAGTAACCAGCGCATTATTGTGAATGTGCAAGGTCAAGCAACCAGCACAGAAAATTTAGCTAAGGCCACATTGCTACACAAAAATGGCCACACTATTAAGCTTGGCGATATTGGCCGTGTGGTTGAAGGTGCTGCGCCATCGATAAGTGCTGCGGCAATAAACCAAGAAACTGGCATTTATTTATCGGTACAAGGTCAGCTGGGAGCCAACACCCATGCGGTTACCAAGGCCATTGAAGCGGCTATTCAAGATTTAAAACCAACGTTATCAAATGAAAATGTAACCCTACATGAAGGCTTATTTCGCCCAGCAAACTTTATAGATACTGCCATTAAAGGTGTGCAAACTGATATTTTAATCGGCTCTATTTTGGTTATTACCATCTTATTTTTGTTTTTGTTCGATGCACGCACCGCATTTATATCGGCCACAGCTATTCCGCTATCGCTGTTAACCGCTATTGTGGTGATGGGTTACTTTGGTATTGGCTTAAATATTATGGTGCTGGGTGGCCTGGCTATTGCACTGGGCGAGGTGGTGGATGATGCCATTATTGACACCGAAAATATATTTAGGCGACTACGCGAAAACCGATTATTAGCTAAGCCAAAAGCTATTCACCAAGTAGTGTTTGATGCATCGATGGAGGTGCGAAGCTCGGTGGTTTACGCCACGATAATTGTGGCATTGGTATTTATGCCATTGCTTACTTTATCTGGTGTGGCCGGTAAGTTATTCGCGCCCCTTGGTGTTGCTTATATTGCCGCTATTTTAGCGTCTTTGGTGGTAGCGCTCACACTTACGCCAGCTTTATGCTACCTAATGCTGGGTAAAGCTAATTTAGATATTGAAGACTCGCCCATGATTAAATGGATTAAGCGCGGTTATGTTAAAAGCCTGCATTGGGTAGAAAAACAATACAAGTTAGTGATAGCAGTAAGCTTTTTACTTATTGCTTTAGGCTTAGGCATATTGCCTTTATTTAAAAGCCAATTTATACCCGCACTGCACGAAGGCCATTTTATTATGCACATGACAGCGGTGCCAGGCACATCTGAAACCGAATCGTTGCGCTTAGGCAAGCAAGTTGCCAAGGTAATTGGTGAAATTAAAGGCGTTAAATCGGTTACGCAATGGGTTGGTCGTGCGCAAAATGGAGCTGACACCTTTGGCACACACTACAGTGAGTTTGAAATTGAAATTGGTACGGTTTCTGGGCAAATACAAGACCGTATTTTGGCTGATATTAGAGAAGAATTAGCAGGCGATGCCACAGATGAAGATAAGGACGGCAAAGCAGAAATTGGTTTTGTAGGCGTTAATTTTGCCATTAATACTTTTTTAACCGAACGCATTGAAGAAACTATTTCTGGCTACGCCGCTAGTACGGTGATTAATATTTACGGCAATGATTTAGATGCGCTAGACCGCGATGCGCAAAAAATAGCCAGTTTATTAAGCAGCATAAAAGGCGCTGAAGGCGTATTGGTGCAATCTCCTCCTGGCACGCCACAAGCAGTTATCAGGCTGCGGCCTGATCAATTATCAGCACGCGGTTTGCGCGCGGTTGATGTAATGGACACCATACGCGCAGCCTATGAAAGCGTGCCTATTGGGCAAGTTTATTTGGGCAGCCGTGCGGTGAGCTTAAGCGTAGTTTTAGAAAGTGAAGCGCGTGATGATTTAGGTGATATTGGTAATATCCCGTTATTTAACAATGAAGGTAAGCTACTGTATTTAAAAGATATTGCATTTATTACACAAGAAAATGGCCGCTCTAAAATACTGCATGCTGGTGCAAAACGCATTCAAACCGTTACTGCCAATGTTGAAGGCCGTGATGTTAGCAGTTTTACTGATGAGCTTAAGACGCGCATAAAAACTGATATTAGCTTAAGTAATGGCAATTATCTCGAGTTTACGGGTGAGGCAGAGGCCAATGCCAAATCGCGCGAAGATTTAATTGTGCATTCGCTGTTAGCGGGTATGGCGATATTTCTGATGTTATACATTGCCTTTGGCCGCTTGCGTAATTTGCTACTCACCTTTGCTAATTTACCTTTTGCACTTATTGGTGGTGTATTAGCGGCCTTGTTCACTGGCGGCTGGTTGTCATTAGGCTCATTAGTGGGCTTTGTTACACTGTTTGGTATTACCTTAAGAAATTCTATTATGATGGTTTCGCATTTTCAACATTTAGTAGATGCAGAAAACTGTGTTTGGAACTTAGAAACCTGCATACGCGGTGCAACTGAACGCCTGCCATCGGTATTAATGACCGCGCTAGTTACAGCACTTGGTTTACTACCGCTGGCGGCTGGCAGCGGCCAACCTGGACGTGAAATTGAAGGACCGATGGCCACCATTATTGTGGGCGGCTTGGTCACTTCAACCATACTAAATTTATTGATTCTGCCTGCAATTATGTTGCACTTTGGTAAGTTTGAAAGACAAGATTAAACTTGAAAAGCAAAGATAATTTGAAAAGCAAAGATAATTTAAAAAATAGTCCCAATACACAAAGCAGCCGTGGGCAAACCACAGTCACAGAAAAAACAAACCTGCATCCACGCAACAAACATAGAAACCGCTATGACTTTGACCAACTGATTCAAGCTAGCCCTGCTCTAGCTAATTTTGTGCAGCTAAACGCTTATGGTGATTGGTCTATAGAGTTTGCCAACGCACAAGCGGTTAAGGCGCTCAATAAAGCCTTGCTGATACAGTATTACAACATTTTAGATTGGGATTTACCTGCGCACTATCTTTGCCCACCCATTCCAGGGCGAGCAGACTATTTGCATTATTTAGCAGATTTATTAGCGCCACTATATGGCGGCAATATTCCTCAAGGAGGAAATATTCGCGTTTTAGATATTGGTGTGGGCGCTAACGCTATTTACCCACTAATCGGCCAGCGTGAATACGGCTGGCGCTTTGTAGGGGCCGATATTGATGCAACCGCTTTAGCAAACGCACAAGGCATTTTAAATGCCAATACAGGGCTGGCAGAACTAATTGAGCTGCGTTTACAGGCAAGCCCTTCGGCGATTTTTAACAGCATTATTCAGCCAGATGATTATTTTAATGTGACCATGTGCAACCCGCCATTTCACACCTCATTAAAACAAGCGCAGGCAGGTTCGCAGCGTAAATTAAATAACCTAGCAGCAAGTGCTGCAAAAAATACCCGACAAAAACTATCTAAAGCTAATAATAAAGAAATTACGCTTAACTTTGGCGGCCAAGCGGCAGAGCTTTATTGCGAAGGTGGTGAGGTGGCATTTTTAGGCAGAATGATTGCAGAAAGTGTGCAATTTAAAAGCCAGTGCACTTGGTTTACATCACTGGTTTCTAAGGCAGAGAGCCTGCCCAGTGTGTATCACGCGCTTAAGCAAGCCAATGCACTGCAGGTTAAAACAATAGAAATGTCTCAAGGGCAAAAGAAAAGCCGCATTGTGGCTTGGACTTATCAAACTGCAAGCCAGCTACAGACGCTTGGTTTAATGTAAATTAAACTGTTTTAATCGTATTTAATATACTTAAACCTTGCATCGTCATTGGGCGTACCTTCTAAAAATCCGCCTTCTTTAGCTGGTTGCCAGCCTATCACTTGTTCAATTTTGGTGGCCAATTCAAAATCTTTATCGGTAATGCCTTTAGCATCATGCGTGCATAATTTAACCACTACGAATGCGTAAGAAACCGTTAAATCGGGGTGGTGCCAAGCGGCTTCGGCTAAGTGCCCTACTGTATTAACCACCATTAAGGTAGCTTTCCAGCCACTGGTTTTGTACTTACGGCGTATCCAGCCATTTTCTAAAAACCATTGTGGCAGCTCTGCTTCTAGCTTTTTAATGGTTTCTTGCTCTGAATAAACTTTGGGTGTCATAAGATTAGGTGTCATAAGTTTGGCAGTCATCAGCTTAGTTGTTATTGGCTAATATTTTGTTAGGTATTAAAGTAATTTTGCACTAACTTTAGCTAGCATTGCTTCGTCAAGGCCTTTTTCAAATGGCACATAATCGGTTTTTTTCACTATCCAAGATACAAACGACTTATTCAGCACAAACTCACTAAAAGCAGGGTCAATCAAACCATCTTTAGTGGCTATTTTTAAGCTAAGCTCCGTTCCATCTGGCCTATCTGATTTAACTAATACCAAGTGTTGTGCATTAAGTTTATCCGCTAACCAAGCCGCTAAACTATCAGAAGTTACATCCCAGCTTTGCGGAATGCTATCGTTACTAAGCACCATTTTACTGGGTAGCCAGACTATAGCGCGATGCTGCCAAGTGCGTTCTGCAATTTCTAGCTCGCTATTGGCTGTGGCTAATAATGGGTTCAAATTGGCTAGCAATAAGCCATATTGATCCATTGCCAATACTGCAAGCCTATGCGCACAGGCATCACTAATTTTAGAAAGTTTTTGTGAATCGCGTACTGCATTAGCAAATACACCACCACCTGGTACGATAACGATGTTGCCATCGCTAAATTTTGCAAATATTTGTAACCAACGTTCAAGCTCAGGCGAGCCTAGCAAGCTCCCGCCAATTTTTACTACCCACATGAATGGACCCTTAAATTTCTTTTCCATTGCGGCGCTGATTATTCCTTTCTTCTTAACTCGTTAAGAAGAAAAATTTGATAACTAAAAATTTATCACGCTTAAATATGGCCCTGATTTTTATTGTTGTTGTAGTTTTTATTGTTATTCATAATTAAGAAGCTTAATCAGAGCCTCATAAAAAATTGTATTATTGTATTTAAATTAGACGCTTTGTCTAAAGTCTCAGCGTATTCTTTAGTTACTTCCGAGTCGGCTACTATACCACCTCCCGCATAAAAACTAAGTTCGTTTTTACAAATAACCGCGGTGCGTATGGCAATATTGGTATCCATATTACCGTCATAACCAATATAGCCAATAGCGCCACAATAAAGCCCACGGCGGTGCGGTTCTAGCTCTTCTATAATTTGCATGGCACGCAATTTTGGCGCGCCAGTAATCGATCCACCAGGAAAGCAGCCCCGCAACACATCTACTGCTGATGCGCCCTGCTTGATTTTACCCACCACAATACTGACTAAATGATGCACGTTAGCAAAGCTTTGCAATTGAAACAATTTAGTGGTTTTAACTGAGCCAAGCACACAATTTTTGCCTAAATCGTTACGCAGCAAATCCACAATCATCACGTTTTCGGCTTTGTCTTTTACACTATTTATAAGTGCTTGCGCATTGGCTAAATCTTGCGCTGCATCTGCCGATCTTGGCCGCGTACCTTTGATGGGGCGGGTTTCCACATGGCTGCCATCAGTTTGTAAAAAACGCTCAGGTGAGTTTGATAACACTTGAAACTGCTCAGCATTGTTAAGCGGTAAATTCATGTAGGCCATAAATGGCGCAGGGCTAATTTCACGTAATTTTTTATAGGCCTGCCAACTGTCACCACTTACTTGGGCTGAAAAACGTTGCGCCAAATTAACTTGGTAACAATCACCATCGTTAATATACTGTTTTACTTGGGCAAATGCTTGGCCATATTGCTGCTGGCTAAGGTTAGAGCTTACTGGCGATTTAACTACAAATTCAGAGCTTAAGTGATTAGATTCTGAAGCGGGCCTGAGAGGCTTATTAAATAAGGCTTGCAGAGCATCCATTTTCTCTCGTGTGCCTGCATGCATGCAGTGTGAAACCAAAACACTGCGTTTTTCACGATGATCGACCACCACAGCCCAATCGTAAATGCCCATCATCATGTCGGGCACTGGCTCAGCCATGGTGGCATTTGGCAGCTTTTCTAGCCTACGACCTAAATCATAAGCAAAATAGCCTAATGCACCGCCGCTAAATGGATAATCTGTTTTGGGTGCTTGATATTGGTTTAGCAAACTTTTAAGTAGGTAAAATGGGTCATCTTCAGAATAAGTGACTGTAGCATTTTGATTGATTTCTGTTAGCTTACCCGTGGTAACTACTGTTATAAACGGCTCTGCTGCAATAATATCGTAGCGGCCATATTGGCTGCCAGCCTTGCCAGTAGCAGAGTTAACCATCTGGCCACTATCTAACATAATAGCCCAAGCTTGATTAGCAATGCGTTCAAACAGCGCAGCGCTATCGTGGTGGTAGCTTAATTGGTGCGTGATTAAGCTCATGCTTTAACCTGATTATTTAACGAACGGTTTTCTAACAAACCGTTATCTTGCAATCTTAAACGAGCAACCGCATATGCGGGCAGACATACCTCAATAGCGGCTTGGTGATTTGGGTCAATATTTTGCGTTATTGATGTAATTGACTGATACGCACAATTGAGCTCTGCCGCTATAGATTTCACCAAAAAACTTCCAGCACCCGCACCAACAATAGTCATATTGAGCTTTAGATGTCTTAAAACCGCTGTTTTAATTTGAGTTATTTGCAAGGCCCTGCAATCAAGCGCTAAGTTTTTCCATTTTTTTAGTGATTGATTTTGCATGCCATCTAATCTATCCAAATTGTTCACGTTTAAATCATGCACATCGTGCCCTACCATACGCGCTAGCCGCCTTGCAGATTCTAGCTGCGATTTACCTTTACCATCGGCTGTTTCAGCCAGATCAAATTGCGCATTAAGCTCGTCAGTTAGTCTGTAAACATCGGCCATGGTTGCAAAATATTCTGCAGCCACATTTATTTCACTATTTTCAAAAGGTAATTTTTGCGCCAGCGCCATGATGGGTGTGCGCACCACTCCAGTGTATACCAGCGTATCCTTGCTCAACCTAGCGGCATCCGACAAAGCATCTGTCTGCACTTTGCCAGAAATAATTGCAATAATATCCGTAGTGGTGCTACCGATATCAATCAGCAAAGCATCTTTAACCTGCATGGCAAGCAGGCTGGCGCTAGCGTGCCAATTAGTAGATGCAATATTTTCAGTAAAATACGGCACCTGTTGCAGCGCCACAAAACCGCTATTGGCGGCATAAAACATGACGTGTTCATCCAAGTTTTCCGCACAAGCTGGCCTCGCCTGATTGCCTAGCTTTTCGTGACAGCCTAGTTTTTGCTGACAGAAAAGTGCTATTTTGCAAACACCTTCATGTCGATTCGCAAATAAATCTACCAGCTCACCTGTCATGGTAATTGCATGTGCTGCGCTTGAAGCTTTTATTTTAAAGGCTTGCAGCGCATCATTAATAGCCGTTTCTAAATAATTTAAGCCACGCCATAATGGGCAAGCCAGTTGCACGCTACTGATAAAATCACCTTGAGTGTTTAGCAATACGGCTTTCAAGTGCGCGCCACCGATATCCCAACCAATGACATAAGGCCTAGGATTACACGGCTCTGGCATGAAGCGATTAGGCATTTATGTTAACCACATTGCGTTGCAAAACTGGCCATTTAAATTGAGCTTTGGTCAGTGTATTAATAATTAACTCGGCCGGATTTAAACCTGTGGCTTCGCGCAAACCACAGTAGCTGGTGGTTAACCGTGGGTTAATTTCAACCAGTGTAATTTGCGCATCATGCACAATCACATCAATACCTATATAGCCCGCTAAATCGGGCACTAGCTTTGAAGCCAGTTGCGCTACTTGCTGGGCTAATAATTCAAACTGTACCCAATGCGCTTGCATGGCGTTTACCACTATGCCTTTAAATTGTAGTTTGTTATGGGTGAGTTTTATTAACTGCAAATTGCAGCTTAACACCTGCGCAGTACCACCGTGCATAACGCAAGAAATACTAGCTGCAATGCCTTCTAAATAAGGCTGTACCACATGTGTATGCTGTTTATTATTGTGCACAATCCAGTCGCTTAAATCGTTAGCTGTTTCAAAATAAAAAGTATCATCACAGCCAGCACCATCATCAGGTTTGGCTATGTAGCTAGCCTCTATTTTAGGCCAGTTTTCAAAGCTATAAGTTGGTATTGTAGCAATACCAGCTTGCTTACATGCCAAAAAAGTAGCTAATTTAGAGCTAAAAGTCTTTATAGAGGCAGGCCCACAACCCAATACCAGCGCGCCTTGCAGGGCAGCTATTTGTATTAGCTTTTGCAGTATATGATTCGTTTCTGGTGCTATCAACCAAACCGCATCAGCGGCTTTTATTTGGGTTGCCCATACTTGCCAAACATTATCATCTGCCTGCACAAGTACATAATCATTGCAATTTTTTGGTGGGCTTAAACGCGCATCTAGCGTAGTGCTAATGTGATACGGCAACTGTGACAAATCACTCAACAGAGCATCGCGCATAAGTTGCGCCTCTGGCAGCAAATTATTAGGTAAATCTGCGTGATTAAAACCACCTGCTGTGATAAATTCACACACAAATATTTTTTTGATTGTTATGTCAGGCAGCTCGTGCAAATTATTCCCGTTGTAGATTTAATGCAAGGCCAAGTAGTGCATGCAAAGCGCGGTATTCGTAGCCAATATCAGCCTATACAATCTGATTTATGCAACAGCAGTGCGCCGCTCGCTATTATTGAAGCATTATTGAAATTATACCCATTTCAAACGCTATACATTGCAGATTTAGATGCCATTTTAGGCGTTGGTAATCATAATGAATTAATTACACATATTAGCGAAATTTATCCCCAGCTAACAATATGGCTAGATTGTGGCATCAGACAAGTCAACGCTCGCGCCTTGTATCAAAGCCACAATATTAGGCCGGTAGTTGGTTCTGAAAATATTGCTAATTTACAAGATTATCGCGCTATTAGTTATGGTTGCGAAAGCCAGCATGTGCTTTCGTTGGATTATTCTGCCACTAGCGCAATGGGCATAGCTGAATTGCATAATGCAGCGCGTTTTTGGCCAGATGACACCATTTGTATGACACTCAATGCGGTGGGCAACACGCAAGGCGTTGATTTAGAAAGGCTCAACAATTTAATGCTGCTTAATCGTGCAAGAAAAAATCACTCTCATCTATATGCTGCTGGCGGTGTACGCAATATGGCAGATATTGAAGCGTTAGAGAAAATGGGCATTACGGGTGTGCTAGTAGCAACAGCACTGCATGCTGGCAAATTAAGTAAAGCAGATATTGAGCATAT
Source organism: Methylotenera sp. (assembly GCA_031373695.1). Taxonomy (GTDB): domain Bacteria; phylum Pseudomonadota; class Gammaproteobacteria; order Burkholderiales; family Methylophilaceae; genus Methylotenera_A. Next base: position 13,411 of record JANMNC010000162.1, read on the forward strand.
ACATGCAATAAAAAACCCGAGCTAGCCCGGGTTTTAAATTCATATTTACTTAAAAATATTTATGCTTAAAGTAACTTATTTAAGATAACTTATTCTAGGTTTGCGTGAATCGCACGCATACCTTCTTCTGTAAGGCCTTTTGCAGCAATCAAATCAGCAATCGCAGCTTCTAAGAAAATTAAAGTTGAAAGTTCAAATTGTGAACCCATTGGCATTGCTTGAGTAAGTGGAAAACTGTCATCTTGACCAATTTGAATGACTAAATCAGCAACATCTGCCATTGCAGAAGATTTTTTCATTGAAATAACCGCTAGTTTTGCACCAACTGATTTTGCTTTTTTAACAAATGGTAATAATGTTTCAGTGCCGCCAGAGCCAGAAACTAATAATAGTAAATCACCCGCTTTAATCGCTGGCGTTACCACTTCACCAATCATGCTCACGGTATAGCCAGAGTGAACTAAACGCATAGCAAAAAAACGTGAAACCAATAGTGAGCGCCCTGCGCCACCAATAAATATGCGGCCAGCTTGGCCAACTAAAGCTAGTAAGTCTGCTGCTTTAGAATTATCGGTCACAGCCAAAATACCTGCTAATTTATCTAAAATGAGTTTTTGATGATCCATTTTGTGTCCTTTTTAATCTCGTTTAAAGTAACTTTATTTGAATAAATAATATGCCAATAAAAAATCCCGACACATTACTGAGTCGGGATTTTTATTTACCTACACTTTTTAATGCAATCAATAATAACTTATTGATTACCGTTAATTAAGCGTGAGCGATTGCAGTGATTTCAGCAGCAGAAGCAGCAGGATCAGCAGCGCCGTAGATAGCAGCACCAGCAACAATGATAGTAGCACCTGCATCACGTACCTGAGCAGCTGTAGAAGCTTTAACGCCACCAGCAACTGAGATTTCAACGCCTAGGTTTAATGCAGCAACCATAGCTAAATCGGTAAATGGTGTTTGACCAGCAGCTTGTTGATCTAAACCAGTGTGAACGCCAATGATGTGTGCGCCAGCAGCAACAACTGCTTTAGTAACAGCAGCTTTATCAGCAACGTTGATCAAATCAACTTGAGCTTTTTTGCCGTATTTGTTTGCAACATCGATTACACCTTTGATAGTACCGATATCAGCACAACCAAGAACTGTACAGATATCTGCACCAGCTTTGTAGAATGGCTCAGCTTCGTAGAAACCAGCATCCATAGTTTTTAAGTCAACTAAGATTTGGTTGTTAGGAAATTTAGCACGTAATGTTTCTAGTAATTTAACACCGTTATGCTTAATGCATGGTGTACCGATTTCTAAAATATCTACGTGTGGAGCTACTGCAGTTGCTAAAGCAACTGTTGCGTCAAAATCTAATGAATCTAAAGCCATTTGGGTTAAAGCCATGGTGTACTCTCCGATAAAAAATTATTATATGTAACTTAAATACTTAAAGCTATTTGTTAATATTTAACTATAACTGTAAGATTTTATTACAAAAAATTACTACTAACTTACAACTAAATTGTTTTGCTAACTACTCGCAAAGGTTAACACTGCTTTGCATTAAGCGAACTTTAAGCTGGACGCAGTATATTAATTGTCCAGCCTATTGTTGTCAATGTTAAACCCTATTTATTACATCTGTGTTACTTTTTAGTTAGGCTAGCTTGTGATTTTGTATAAGACCTATTCATACAAGGCTTAATCATAACCACCTAAGCTGCAGCCTATACTTTTGTTAATACGGTTTTGTAAACTAAAGTTTAGCTGCCAGCGCTGCCTCTAGTTTGTTTTGATCTGCAACAAAACCACGAATACCCTCAGACAATTTCTCAATAGCCATTGCATCTTGGTTTAATTCAAAGCGGAACTCAGCTTCAGTCATTTTTGCGGGTGCTGTTTTTGTAGCGCCATTGTCTTTTAGCACTTGCGTAAGCGTACCCTCTGTAGCCGCTAAATCTTGCAATAAGTTTGGTGAAACTGTTAAACGGTCGCAACCAGCTAGTGCAATCAACTCACCAACGTTACGGAAAGATGCGCCCATTACTACAGTTTTGTAGCCATGCTCTTTGTAGTATGCGTAAATTGCGCGTACTGAAACCACACCTGGGTCAGTTTCTTGCGTGTAGGTTTCGCCAGTTTTAGCTTTGTACCAATCTAAAATACGACCTACAAATGGTGAAATTAGAAATACGCCCGCTTCAGCACAGGCACGCGCTTGGCCAAAACCGAATAACAATGTTAGGTTACATTGAATGCCTTCTTTTTCAAGAATTTCGCCCGCTTTAATGCCTTCCCAAGTTGATGCTAATTTAATCAACACGCAGTCTTTGCTAATGCCAGACTCTGCGTAAAGCGCAATCAATTTGCGGCCTTTAGCCACCATTGCATCTAAGTCAAAAGATAAACGAGCGTCAACTTCAGTAGAAATGCGGCCTGGTACTTCTTTGGTAATTTCAGCGCCGATTAACACCGCTAGTTTGTCAGCAGCGCTATCAATTTGTTGTGCTTTTGTGCCACCTTGTGCTTTTGCATAAGCAATCGCAGCTTCAATTAATGGTGCGTATTGTGGCAATTGGCTTGCTTTTAATACAAGTGATGGATTAGTTGTTGCATCTACTGGTTTTACGCTTTTAATCGCTTCTACATCACCAGTATCGGCTACGATTGTTGTCATGCTTTTTAATTGATCTAATAAATTTGCCATTGCATCCTCCAAATTGAGTTACTAAATTAACTTGCTGTTATACATCAAATTTTTGTACATAAAATCAAGCTGAGTATTATAGCGCAATTTAAATTAAGAATGATGTCCTAGTTGTGGCATATCGATAAATTCATAGACTGTTAAATAGTGTTAAGTATCTTGCAATGAGGCCGCCTAGCGTTAAACTTTGCTAAGTTAAGGTGATTAAACATGGCATATATAACAGACGAGATTACGAGTAACCCAATGGATTTACTAGCCGCGACAAGCACGTGGATATTAGTGCGCCACCAGTGGCTTATAATTAAGATGCGTAGTATTTTAACCGGCGAAGACTCACCGCCCATTAGTCATTTGTATCAGTTTGAACATGCTTTTATTCACAGTTTAAAATTACCTGAAAATTTATTACAAAGCTTTATCTCACTTAAAAATCAACTTGAAACGGCTTGGCATGAGACCGCTATCATTCATCACCCATTATCTGGGTTAACTCTATTCGAGCAACTTAATGCGTATCAACAACAAGCGCATCATTTTATGAGTGAAACAAAAAAAATTAACCAGCAAATGTGGCATGATTTTGCACTGCGCGACCCCTTAACAGGTGCATGGACACGCCTAACATTATCATCCGCACTTTCTGAAGAGCAATATATCGCAAAGCGCCACGGCTTAGCGAGCACGCTAGCATTGCTAGATCAAAATGACTTTAAAAAAATTAACGATACTTGGGGCCACACAATTGGCGATAAAGTATTGGCAGAAACGGCTAAACTCATTCAAAATAACTTGCGGCCTACCGATAAGTTGTTTCGCTATGGTGGTGATGAATGGCTAATATTAATGCCCAACACCAACGCAGATGATGCCGAAATTATTGTAAAAAGAATTCAAAAAATAGTCGCTAGCTATACTTTTAGCGCTAACTGCGGCCAAGAGTTTTATTCTTCGTTTAATTATGGCACCGCACAATACGATATTTTAACTAATGCACTAGATTGGATTGCAACAGCAGATACCCGCCTTTATGCGACTAAGCTGCAAGCTTTAAGTTAAAACCTACTCACTATCATCGTTAGATAAATTAAACTCAAAACTAATTACTGGCAGCATTAAATTAAAACTGGTTAATTTACCTAAATCACTTTCCACGTTTACGCTACCTTGGTGCTTTTCGGCTACGGTGTGCACAAAATAAAGCCCTAAACCTGCACCATCGGCTATTGTGGATTCATTTTTTGTGCGGCTAAATCGCTTAAATAGTTTCTTTTGCTCGTCTATTGGAATACCAGGGCCGTTATCGATGATGCTGAGTGTCGCTTGAATGTTACTGCCACCCACCTTTACAACATTTTGATTAATATTAAGTTTAATAGTAACCGTAGCGTTTTCTGGAGAAAACTTAACAGCATTAAGTACTAAATTCAAAATGGCTCTTTGTAGCAAACCAAAATTACCATTTACCCACACCACTGCGTCAACAATTTCTCGTTCTAGTTTAATGTTTTTCTTTTTGGCACTTTCAAAAGCATCATCAACCGATTGATGGGTAATACCAGCAAAATCAAGCTCTTTAAAATCGGCGCTGTTAGTCATTTCAGCACGCGAGGCCTGTAAAAAATCTTCTGCCAAATTAAGCGCTTGTGAAAGTGGCGCTTTTAATTGTTGTTTTAACTGCTGATTGTCTTCTAGCAACATCATGGCGCGTGCTAGCGGTGCGCGCAAATCATGAGAAATAAATGCCAGCACTTCTTTTTTATCATCTTGCAGTAAGCGTAACTGTTGTGTGGCTTCGCGCACTTGTTGAATACGGTCGTCAAAACTGTCGTAGCTATGTGTTTCGATAGCAATGACTGGGGTATGCATTAAATTTTTTAAATAGACCAATTCTTGGTCCAAATAGCGTTGTGCCGATTCTAATTTGCGCCAACTCCATACTGGGTAAGAAATAAGTATAGGCAATAGCGCGGCAGAAGGTGCAAACCACAAACCAAATGCTTTAGGCAAAACTGCTGCCAGCAGGGCCACCAGCACAAAAAATACTAGCGTAGAAATAAGCCCAGTCAATGCTGAAAGCTTTGGCATCCAAATTAATGGCATTAATGCCAATGTCAGCAAAACAAGCATTGTTAACCATGCAGGTAATGGCTGTATTAATTGCTTACTACGAATTGATTCTAGGACATTTGCATGAAACTCAACACCGGCCATTGGCTGGCCTAGCCCTGACACTGGCGTAGACAAGACATCGCTCATGCCCGATGCGGTTGCACCTACTAAAACAATTTTGTTGTTGAAGGTATTTTTAGCAAACTCACCGTTTAAAACTTGCGCATACGAAATACTAGAAAAATGCCCCGGCGGCCCTAAAAAGCTAATTCTTTGCTGGTTTTTTCGCACCAAAGAAAACATATTTTTTTCATCAGGCACCAGTTTAAACTGGTTTTGTGAAGACTTTTTTTGCGCAACATTTAAAACTGCCTGCGAAAAATGCTGCCAAACGGGTGCGCCAATACCCTCATAAATATAAATACTGCGGGCAATGCCATCTTCATCTAACGCCGCATGCACACGTCCTAAATCAATGGCATTTTTAGTTAAAGATGGCAGTGGCAACGTTTCAATGAGCTGACCATTGGCGCGTGTACTTTCTAGCAATACAGGTAACACTACATTATTGGCTTGTAAAATAGATTCGGCTAATGCTTCATCGGCGCCCATATCAAGCAAATCTGGCTCGGCAAAAATAATGTCTAAGCCTATTACCAAGGCGCCATCTTGTTTTAGGCGATTGATTAAGTTGGCGTGCACTTTACGTGACCAAGGCCAGCGACCTAGCTCGGATAAGCTATTTTCATCAATTGCAACAATAATAATATCGGCTGGCGCTGGCTTCTGATATAGCTTCTGGCCAATATCAAACATAAGATTATCAACGCGTGAAAATAAACCTGAGGTATGCAACAAAACCACTAGAGACAGCAAAATAAAAGCTGTCGACACATAATCATTTAAACTAATCCGCCTAAATAGCACTTGTGCAGCTTGCCACTAAATTATTGCGGCAAGGCCATAAATTCATAGACAGACTCTGGCCCAGTTACACCATCAGCTTCAATATGGCGCAAGGTTAGTGTTTGTTTGCCAAACTCTTTCAGTAAAAAGTTAAATTGGCCACTTAAGTCTTTTGCAAACCATACATTTTTTTGCGAATTCATATCGTTACTCAAGTTAACATCGTAAGCTAAACCTTCTGGCGGATTTATAGTATTTACGTAAACTCGGTTTTGCAGAACTTTAACCGTTAACTGGCTTATATCTGGCGCACTCGGTTTAACTTTGTAAGTAAAATTATTGGCTGTTGCGTATGGGCCTTTATCTGCGCCATCTATGCTGGCTAAGCGCCAAAAATATTGGCCTGGTTGTAAGGGTTTTTCTAACTTTAAAACGGTGCTACTCAGTTGGCGACTGTCGACCATATTTTTAAATTGGTTATCGTGAGCTAGCTCCAGCAGGTAAGCTTTGGCATCACCAACCTTATTCCAAGCCAACTCAGGATTCGCATCGCGAACAATGGCAGCTGGTGCAGGTGTTATAGATTGGGGTGCAAAGGGTCGCGCATTGAGCACAAAGGTATGCGTTGCATCGTAACCCTCTAGGCCTTGCTTATCTTTAGCGCGTACTTTTAAGTAATGCTGACCGTCAGGTATATCATTAAAAGTTAATTGATTTTTTTGGCTTAGATTTTCAGCCAATAAAGTATTAAATTGCGCATCGCTTGATACTTTACCTAAAAACGCGATAGCGCCTTCTTGCATTGGCAACGCAAAAGTAATAGGCACAGATTCAAACTTAGTAGCCAAACTACTTATTATGGGCGCTGATAATAATAATACTGGTGGTAATGGTGGATTGCCATTTTCTGACGAACTGCCATAGCCTTTAGCCACTGCCACCTCTTCACCCGCTGCGCTTAGCACCACTTTACCATCTAGCGTTTCTTGGCGAACCGTCATATCATCTGTAGAAACACGAAACTGAGTACCACGCACCGCCGCCACAGCTGTCGGTGTGTAAATCTGCATGATAGATTGCTTGTGAGTTGGGTTAGCCACAACATCAAGCTTGCCTTGCTGCAAGCGCAATTTAGTATCAACCATGCCACCTCCACCATATAAACTTAGCGTATCAAGCTTTAAAGTTGAGTTAGATTCTACGGTGACAATTGAACCATCGGCAAATTTAACATTAATTTTGCTGTTTTCACCCGTGATTAACAATGTGCCCACGCCAAGCTTATTACCCACTGCTGCAGGCTGTATCGTATTATCGACCGATTTTATGTTGGCACTACCTGAAACCAGCACCACTTCAGCTGCTGCTGGCATCTGCTTAAGCAGGTTAAGTGGCACGCGTACAATTAGCCCAAGTGGCATGCGATAAGGGTTTTTAATGTTATTAAGCGTTTGTAAAACACGCCAATCGGCTGGGTTAATTAAATGTCGTTTCGCAAAATGAATCAAAGTGTCACCCTGACGCACGCTGTAGCGCCACTCTGGCGTAATCTCTTTAGCTAATGCTGGCAGATAGGCTTGGTTTACAAAAAATGAAAAAAGCAGACAATACTTAACTGCTTTTAAAGAGAATCGATTTACATGAAAGTGGTTTGAGCGCATTTTTACGATGTGTGACACATTTTATAGTTATCCATAATTACAACAGGTAATCGATTTTAAATAGTTTAATCTAGCTTTTCTAAACGATAACCTTGGTGATATACCGAAATTAAGCGCCAGCCAAACTGTGGCAATAAATTAAGTTTACTGCGTAAATGGCTTACATGAACATCAATGGTTCGTGTATCTATATCAGGTGTTGTGCCCCACACCACTTTGGTTAAATGGGCGCGTGACAATAATGCACCTTGTTGTCCAAAAAAATAAATCGCTAGCTCAGTTTCTTTTTCAGTCAACTTTACTGGTTGATTTTTAATCTCAAATTTTCTTTTAGCAAAATCAACGCTTAAATGCCCATAATTAACAACTTTTTCTTGATTTTTATTAGGTTGATTACGGCGGTATAGCGCGTTGACTCTTGCTAGTAGCACACTTGCACTGGGTGGCTTTACAATATAATCGTCGGCACCCGCTTCAATTACTTGCACAATATCTTCTTCAGCATCACGGCCCGTTAAAAATATAACAGGCGGATAATTGCCTTTTAATTTTAGGCTGGCAAGCACTTCTGTACCTGTCATATCAGGCACTTCCCAATCAAAAATACATAAATCAAATTGGTCGGCCGATACCATTTTTAAGCATTCGCGACCTGACAAAAAATGTTCAACTTGGTGACCTGCATTTTGCAAAATCGCCACAATGTCTTCAGCAAAACTTTTGTTATCCTCTAAAAAGGCAATTTTCATAATGTGCTATTTAACTTTATTATAATGATTCTGTTATTTTGTCATTATTTTTGTTGGCTAATTGTAAATTATCATTAAGTTGCGCCCTGTATTTTTGCCATAAACAAGCTTGCAACCGTTAAATCTGCAATGGTTCCAGGGTTAATGCCGTTGGCTTTTAATTCAGCATCCCATGCCATTAAGGTTCTTTGATAAAGCTTGGGATTTGGCATATTGTTAAACTGTATTAAATGCAAACTAGCCTCTTGCATGATTTGGTTAGCCACGCGCTCGCCTTGTTTTTTAACAATATGGCTATCTAGATATTGCGATAACAACGTGAGGTACAGCGCAGTGGTTGACCAAACAGGGTTGTTTAGTACTTTCTGCGTGTTTTGGTAAACCGCAACACCTACATTTAAAACATCAGCAAAATTATTAGCATATTGTTTAGCAATTAAATCGCGCGCAGCAGCGTATTGCATGGCTTGTAGCAAAGTGCAATCTGCGGGCTGGTGCACATCATGCATTTCGCTAGCACCCAAGCCTGCTGGGTTAGCCAGCTTTATAGCCATAAATGAATCTTGTGCATCGGCAACACTGGTACTGGCTAAAGCGGCTTTAAGATTACTTTCAAAAGTTTGACCATTTGGCATATTTGCGGCATGAATCAATGGTGCGCATAATAAAATAATGCCTAAATTAGTATTGCAACCAACGGCTGCATGCGTGGCTTGTACACTTTGTAAGATGCGCTGGCCAAGCGTTAAATCTGGTTGAGCGATAACTTTCGAAGCCACTTCTGCACTTAATATAAAGTCTTGTACCGTCATACCATGGCCGTCTGCAAAAATATGCACATTACCTGGCTTTAATGCCTGTAGCTCTTGCATGCATGCGGCTTTGAAGACTTTGGCTAAATGTACATTTACAGTTTGCATAGTTTAAATTAGCTAAATTAACTTAATTGCCGCAGTACATCATCAGCTAAGGCTTGGGCAATATCAATTTTTGTAACGCTTTGCAAACCGCGCCAGGCGGGTATGCTGTTAACTTCTAAAACCAATAATTGGCCATCAACATCGCGAATAACATCAACACCGCAATAGGCTATATCTAGCTTTAATGCGGCCTTCAAGGCAATATCAAACACGTCAGTATCATTAATCGCATCACACTGCGCACCTTGTGCCACATTATGCAGCCAGCCTTCACCCGTGCGGCGCATGGCTGCAAGCACTTGATTATTAACTATAAAAATACGGTAATCATGTTTTGCAGCAATAAACTGCTGCATATAAAATACGCCATCTACAAACCTATCACCCGGCAAAGGCAATGCAGTATTAACCAAGCGCACACCCTGCCCTTGCGAACCAAATAATGGCTTAATCACCATTTTATTAATTACTGCTTTATTAAGTACTGTTTTGCTGTGTTGATTAATAATGTGGTGCGCCGCATGGCGCGATTCGCACACCCAAGTTTTTGGGGTGGCAATGCCAGCATGATGCAGCAAAAAACTAGTCATTGCTTTATCAACCGTGCGCTCTATGGCATGCGCATCGTTGTATATCAGCACACCTTGCATTTTAAGCATATGCAAAATACTCAAGCGCGTAGTAATTTGCTGAAGCGTACCACCTGCAATGCCGCGCACAAATGCCACTTTTGGCAGGCCATTAAAATTAGGTAGTTGAATACTGGGCGCACTGCCAGATAAATCAATCACACAATCTTGCAGCGATACAAAAGCCGCATCAACACCGCGTGCAGCAAAAGATTTAGCTAGCGCTGCGCCATGCCAGCCACCTTTTATTTGTGGCTCATCGGTAAAAATTACAATACTCATTTACTATAATTTACTTTAATAAAAGTGTTTATATATATGATTTAATTGTTAAAAGATTTATTTAACAATGCCTCATCTAGCACACCACCTACAAAACTATTACCTGTATTTATATTAGTTATAATGACTTTTGCGGGGGAAAATAATAAAGGATCAATCTGGTAAAAATCCATATTCACACCCTTAAAAATATCAGCAAATGGTTTGCCATAATCTTTTGATGCACTGCTAGGCAATGCAAGTGCTAATTTTTCAGCCTCGCTATCGCTACAATTAACCGTTAATTGCACTGCGCCACCAAATAAAATTGCATCGTTTGTACGGCCCATCGCTGTTAAAAAATCGTTACTTTTAGGCGGCAATGGCGCACTACCCGCGCCACTAATAATTTGATGTAATGGAAAATGTAATGTGTGTGCTTTGTGTAATGCCACCTCTAGCACCCGCGCTACTATTTGTGTGCCACCCGCCAAACTAATGGTAGGTGTTAATATAAAAGTAAGGTTTTGTGGCTTAATATTAGTATCACGCGCTACTTTTTCAATGATTTCGTTGGGCGGTATTTTATCGGTCTCAAGCACTAACACTGTTTTTTTAGCATTATCTTGATAATTTAATTCCTTAAAAATTTCTTCACGTTGCGCGATTGCTCTTGCGGGGCCAGATCCCAACGAAAAGAACTTTTCATGCTGTAGTGCCCAGCCAGCGTACTGGCTTGCAAGACACGCCAATACTGGGCTTTGAGCCTGCACGTTAATAGCTGCTGGGTAATTAGTAAAAGGTGAAGTATCAGCCACACTAATTTCGCCCAAGCCACCCATGCAAATTTCTGCAATACGCCTGCCTGCGTCTATGCTGCCTAAATGTTGAATACCCGCATCAACAATAATTGCACCTGACTCATGCTCAATAATGCCCAAATTTAACGAGTTTGCATCATGAATTAGTGCATCTAAAAGTGGCTGGGTAAGCGCATGGATACTGCTTGCTGGCGTGGTCATTTAAAGTGTAAGTTAGTGTTAAAACGCAAGGTTATCACAAAAGTTCATCGGCAAACCTTATAAGTAAAACCTTATAACTCAATCATGTAACTCAGCTGCGCGTTGCAGTACTTTTTGCTTGGCAAATTTAGCTGTTCGCGCATCAGCCGCCACAGTGCACAAGGGTGCGCCTGCTGCTATTGCACTGTTTGGCTGCGGAATATCGTACACCCAATCTGGCCAGTCCATATCAAGCGGCACATGTGCAGTTTTATTTGCATAGATAATATGGTGAGCGCGCGATTGCTTATCAACCGTTGGCCATTGTTTTAAATGCCCTAAGCAAGCAGCTACGTGTGCGGCAAATAAACACCCTTTTTTTGCACGATACAAACCAAGCGTGGCACTTAATCGCGGGTTAATTTCTAACATAAAAACGCTGTCACTTTCTACTATACAATCGCAACTGTTAAGCCCAAGCAGGCCTAGCTTGGCTGTTATGTTTTGTATAAAAGCTTCTAGCTTATTTTTAAGCGTATCTTCAAGCGTTAATTGACTAACTGCACCCGCATAGCGATAAGGCAAAAGCGCAGTTGGGCTGCACCATTGCTCATTAAATCCAATCACTTGTACATTTTTTCCATCGGCTAAAAATAGGCAGGAAACAGGCATTCCAGTTTGATTTTTTTGATAATAATCATTATGTTTACTTGGCAAATGTAGAGGTAAAAGTCGCTTGATATGAGCACCGCCACTACCACCAATCTTTTTTTGTAGCCAATTATTAGTTTGTTTGGGCCGCTCAAACTGGGTTTCAGGATACGCCATGCTTAATGCATCACATAAACCAAAAAAATTCACTGGATTTTTAATTTGTTCAACCACTAGCGCGGTATTGCCAATAAGAGGAATAATTTTTTGAATGCTAGCTAGCAACTCTGGTTGCGCCTCAAAACCTGCGCCATAACATAAGCCTAAACAATTGCTTAAGTCTAGTTGATGCAACACTGATAACAACTTAGCAGCATCAAATTGGCCGTCTATCATGGGCACCTCAAACACTTTGCTCGCCAGCGCTTGCGTATCCACATCGGCAAAGGCATCAATCGCAATCACCTCAAACCCAGCCTCTATTGCGGCTTGCACATAAACACGGCTACTTACCGCAGCAATAATTAGCTGGCTGTGTAAAACCATGCGCTGGCTAAACTTGCGTTAACAGGTTACGCGCAACTTCAAACGCGTTGTTAAACGCTAAATGCACGGGCACATCACTAGCCAGCATGTTTTGTAGCAACTTTTGTTGGGTTTTATATTTTAATTGGCCAATCGCCAGTGCACCAATGCCCGTGATACCAAGCCCCGTAATACCCGTGCCTGTAATAAAATCACCATCATTCATCACCTCAAGTCCAGCAATACCAGAAGGTGCAACTGCATTCACATCGGCCATAATTTTTAGGGTTTTAGATTGTGTAAAATGCGTTGCCTCAAGCACTTGCACACCTGCAATAGCCGCACAGATAGCAATTGTAGCGCCATGCAATAAACTGGTTTTGGCATTAACAGTTGTGCCATCGGCAACCAACACGTTTATGCCGTAGCGTTGCTGCAAATCATCGGCATAGGTTTGCATTTGCACCACATCTTTATGCGCAACTAGCACCACATTGGCGCCTTGCGTGGCAGCAATTAAAGCAGCGGTTGAGCCAACCGTGCCACTTGCACCAAAAATTGCAATGGTTTGCTGGGCAAACGTTTGATTATTTAGGCGTAATAGCGCATCAATTTTGGCTAACATAGCTGCTGCAGTGGTAAATGCGCCAGAGGGATCTGCCATTGTCGACATCTCAAATGGCGTAAACATTGCA
>JANMNC010000164.1:0-20341 GCA_031373695.1 Methylotenera sp.
CCTTCGTTATACAAACGCACAAACGATTCTGTCACTGTTTTGTTCAGTGCAGGGTCCATCGTAAAGCGTTCGCGCGACCAATCGGGAGAAGTACCTAAGCGGCGCATTTGCTTAGTAATGGTGCCGCCAGAATATTCTTTCCACTCCCATACTTTTTCTAGAAATTTTTCACGACCTAAGTCGTGACGGCTAATACCTTGCGCGTCTAATTGGCGTTCCACCACAATTTGTGTGGCAATACCGGCATGATCCGTGCCTGGTTGCCATAGCGTATTCGCGCCGCGCATGCGGTGATAGCGCGTCAGCGCATCCATCAAAGTTTGATTAAAACCGTGACCCATATGCAAAGTGCCCGTGACGTTTGGTGGCGGCAATAAAATACAAAAATTGTCATTAACGTCTGGGTTTAAACCCGCCGCATAATAGCCTTTGCTCTCCCAAAAAGCATACCATTTGCTTTCAATGGTGGCAGGGTCGAACGACTTGGTGAGCGCTTGGTGTTGTGTATTGTCAATTGTCATAGCGCATAATTTTATCACAGGCGTGCAACAATCTTGCTCAGACTTATGGTTTAACTAAATGCCTGTAGTTAAGCTGAGCCTTAAAGACCAAAGCCAATTAAAACAACAGCAAAAATGCAAAAAACTGCAAAATGTGTCGCTGCCCAAAATTGATATCGCGCACGCAAAGTATGTGGCGATACACCAGAAATTAGATATAGCCGATTACTTTGCTTGGGCTTAGAAATAATGTGTTTGTCGTTCATGCGCGGGTCGTACTGCCTGCTGACTTCTTGGTAGGCTTCGCGCCGCGCAAATTCCCACTCTTGCATATCAACAATGCCATCTATATTAAGATCAAAACGTGCTTTTAGACGGGCAGGATTTTGCTTCCACGTAACCGCTAATTGATTTGCTTCGCGCCATAAATCGGCCTCGGATGGTTGCTGGTTTAAGCTATTTAGCTCGCCCAACACATAAACATCTTCACCCACTGGCAATACGTCTTCTATATAACGATGGTTATTATTGTGTTGTGTAAGACGCTTAGCGGCAATGATTTCCGCACCCGCTGGGTTCACCTCGCAATAGCCAGTTTGGTCATGCAAGCCAAAGATATTCTGGCTAGATGTATATTTCTCAAGCTGCCAAATTCCGCTGTCGTTACATACATATATCCATAATCGATACCATACACAATCAACACCATGAATCGGGCTTTTCATGGCTAGTAAACTATGCGTTTCGCCCATCAATTCAATATAGCCCTGCGCAGCAGCGGCGATAGTAGAAACGGGTATTTCTTGTAAGCCTAGAAAGCGACGGAAATTAAACGTACTTGCAATACCGCTGACGATAGCAATGATAAAAGCGCAAATCCAGCGGTAATCACTTTCATTTGGTGCAAACTTAAGGCTGGCTAAAAATACAATACTTAAGCCCGCATAAGTACATAGCGCGGCAGGGTTGAGGTAATAACTACTCACTTTACTTTGCGTAGACGAATCCATTAATCTGTACTCAATTAGCATCCGCGCGGGCTGGTTTTGTGGGTGTCCAGCGCGACCAGTCTAGCACTGTGATTTTGTCATCTAATATAATGCCCGCCACTTTATTTGGCTCGGTATAAAACTTTTTAGCGATTAAGTTTCCCGCAATGTCTTTGGTTAAAGCTACCTTTATCGTGCGCATGGGCTTATCTGCTTTTAAATAACGCGTTACCCTGCCATTATCGCACTGGTATTCTGGCGAGTCTTTTTTCATCTTACTGCTGTTAGTGTGCCAAAAAAACTCGTCATCTACATAGCTACCAAACTGCGCATCCGATAACTGAGCTGGGGCTATTGTCAAATTTCTTCCGGGCAAAGTATAGCTAGCCTTTTGCCGCGTTTGTTTACTGCTAATTTCTTGAAATTGGGCGTATTGAGCGGGTGCTTTTTGTTTAAGCTCCGTTTCAAATGCTTGCATGGTTTTTGGGCTACGCTGTAATGTAAGCACTACAAAATGCTCGGTATAATTTTGTGCACCGCCGTACTCTTTTTTGTTTTTAGAAAGCGTAAACGTATCCCAATCGCGAAAATATTGCACAACGGGGCTATGCGCTTGAGGCTCAACACGGTTGCCGATAAAAGTTTCGCTTAAGCGGATATTTCCCACACTGGGTTTAATGGCATAAGTGCCCGATAAATCGGTGCAAGATAAACGATATTTATCTAGCACCAGTGCTGGCCAGCCTTTGGGGTAAGTGTTTTCGTCTGCTCTTTTTTGAGGTAAAAGTTTTGCTGACAGTAGCAAGCTTGAGAGCAAAAAAAGCCCTATATAAAAGTAACTGTGTAATTTATGCCGATTAATAAGCTTGTTGTGTGGATGATGCGATAGCACAAATGGGCGGCCATCGGCAGGCTTACTAATGGTGGTTTTAGGCGTTAAATCAACACCGTTTTTATCTAACTCGCGTAGCGCTGCCGCACGCACCAATGCTAGTTCCTGCTCACTAATTTGGCCATCATCGTCTAAATCAAAGCGGCTTTTAAAGCTGGTTTGGTCTAGCTTCCATTGGGCAATTAGTTCACCTACTTGCTTACTTAAATCGGTACGTAATTGCGCGCTAGTTTGCGTAATAAAGTTGCCAAGTACATATAAATCTTGGCTGGCTATTAGGCGCGCTTCTTTATAAAAATTATTTCCGTCATACCACTCTTGGTAATCTAAATTGCTAACCTGCGCACCTTTGGGGTTTACATAACAGCTGGCTGATCCATCGCTTATTACAAAAATATCATCATGCGTGCCCGAATCGATTAGCGCCCAGTCGTTGCTATCTAAACCAAACAATAGTCGACTGATCAAACCGTTGGTTTTGTAGTGACTGTATGAATACCACAGACACGGTAAGCGGCTAACTGGTGAGCGAGCTGCCCCTGAAACCAAGCCCTGCCCAACGATTTCTGTATAACCTTGTGCGGCAGATGCTATTTTTGAGCTGGCAATGTCGGCAACGGCTTGTGCTGCTTTGTATTCTTTAAAAAAGAAATAAATCGAATAAGGGACTAAAAACAAAAGCCCAATTAGGCTGCCAAACAAAAAAGCAGCACCAACAAGCCATAAACGCTTAGGATTTGCAGCCGCATATTGTTTAAGCGGCTTTTGAAAAACAAGTATTAAAACAAAGAGGGCAACTGGCAGGTAATAATGTAGTAGCAGCTGATAACGCATGCGCTAGCTGGCAAACAGCTCTTTTACATTCACGTCACTGAGTTCGCTAACATCAAAATTAAGTGTTTTAAACGCCTGAAAATTCATTAGCCTCGCGATAATTACATCGGGAAACTGCTCAATACGTGCGTTGTTGATGGTGACTGATTCATTATAAAATTCGCGCCTATCTGCAATATTGTTCTCTAAGCCGCTAATGCGCGATTGCAAATGACTAAATTGTTGATCGGCTTTGAGATCAGGGTAGGCTTCGCTTAAGGCAAATATTTGCCCTAAGCCACTGCGCAATTGGCCCTCGGCTTTACCTAATGCTGCCATGTCACCTGCTTGGCTGGCTACGGCAACTTGATTACGCGCCAGAATGACTTTTTCTAACGTAACTTGCTCGTGCTGCATGTATTGTTTGCAAGTGGCTACTAGCTTTGGAATCTCATCATGGCGCTGTTTAAGTAACACATCAATGTTAGACAATGCTTTAGTTACATTATGCTTTACCGTAACTAAGCTATTGTATTTAATAACTAAGTAAACAATTGCGGGGACAATAAACCACAAGATATTGCTGGTACCAAATAACTTTTCTAATGCATCAAAAAACATAGCAGCCCTTTTAAGTTTTATTGTTGAATATTAATTAAGGCTGATGATAAACAGTATCGCCAAATAACTCTACACCTACTTTTTCCCAATAACGCGAGAAGCGCTTAAGGCGTTTTTGGCTAATTTCAAGCTCTGTAAATTTAACTTCTGGCTGCCATATTGGGTTAAACGGTTCTAGCAATGCTTTTAATTGTCTATTAGGTGTATTTTGCGTAACAACTTGGCCAATGCCGCGTTCTTTAAGAACTGTGCGTGTATCACCTATCCATATTTCAACATCCTGCAACTCACTTAAACAATCTGCCACAAATTGCAGACGCTTTAATGGCCACTTTCCATGCAAAAACTCATCAAAAACAAAAAACTTAGGCATAGGCTTGTGCATAAGCGGATTAGCAGCTGATAACATTTCATCGTGCACAAAAATCGCGATGGCTTGATGCGATGAAATTGCCTCTTTAATGGGCATAATCACTTTATGTTTTTTGGCGGCCACGAGCGTCTTATCAGCAAACAATTTTTCGCTTAATGTTTCGTAGCTGGCATCAAACGGGCAGGTAATTTTACAATTTGCGCAGTACTTTTCGCCTGTGTAACGCGCTAAATTTTCTTTGTTAAAATAATAAGGTTTAGAGCTGAAAAGTGATGCCACCCACTGCCACGATAAATGATTAGAAGCCTTGTCGCCATCTAGCAAGTTATTTTCAAACCAATCGGCTGCTTCACGCCAATCGACTTTTAACCAATGCACCACATAGGCTGCAAACCACATACGCGCGTGGTTGTGTACATAACCATCATGCGTTAAATCGCGAATAAAGCCATCCATACAAGGCAGGCCTGTAATGCCTTGGCGAATAAAATCGGGCATTAATTTATCGCCCAGCATTACTTTTGGGTCTTCAATATCGCTCAAAATACCGTTGCCCATGTCATACCAAACATGCCGCCAATAATCTCGCCATGCGAGCTCGAACACAAATTTTTCTGCTTTAACACTAAAACGATTGCGTGCGCTATCAGAAGCTTCTTTTAAAGTTAAACAGCCATAACGAAAGTAAGGGGAAAGACGCGTGACTGCGCCATTAAGAAAATTGCGATTGCGGTTGTATGCATCTACATCAATAGTATTTAAGCGCTTAAGCGCCTCATGCCTGCCGCCACGCCATTCATCACCTAAAAATGACCCCGTTGCCTGTGGAAACATGCGCCTGATATATTGCAGACGCTCGGCGCGTTCGCTTGGAATGGTGAGTTTATAAGAATTTGCCATTAAAATAATTCTTGTTGGAGTAACTTATTATTTGTAAGTGTACTCTTTTTTTGGCGTTTATTTTTCACTAATTGCTGCCCGTTTTTATCGCGCTGGCTACCTAGCATGCCTTTGCGTGAAGCATGCTTTTTAATTATCGCTTGGGTTTCATCACGTACACCCTCTTTTTTACGAGCAGCAGAAATCTTAGTTCTCGCTTCTGTTGTGGCTTTTGCTATGTTTACAATTGGCGCTGGGTAATCTTTATCTAAAATACAACCGTAAAGCTGTTGTTGTGCTTTTGGCATTAAATACGGCTCAAAAATCCAAGTGTTGGGCACATTTTTTAGCGCGGGCAACCAGTGCCGCACAAATGCTCCTGTTGGGTCTTGATCTTGTGCTTGTTTAATTGGGCTATAAATACGCAAAGTGTTAATGCCTGTAGTGCCGCTTTGCATTTGGCTTTGCGACCAGTGAATACCTGGCTCGTAATCTAAAAATTCGCGCGCTAAATGCAAACCAGGCTCACGCCAATGCAACCAATATAAATACGATGCCGTGCTCATTAGCATTGCACGCATGCGAAAATTAATCCATCCCGTTTCACGCAACATCGCCATACAAGCATCTACCAACGGCCAGCCAGTCTCGCCAGCGCTCCAAATTTGCAGGCGGCGCTGAGACTCAATACTAGATAACTGCTCATCACGCATATCATCATGTGTATGGTGCATGTTTTCAAATTCTATTTCAGGTTCTGATTCTAACTTTTGCATAAAATGGCAATGCCAATGCAGGCGAGATTCAAAGCCAACTAATCCTGCATGTAAACTACTAGAAAACAGGTGTGGTGACTCGTTAACCCAAGCGCGTCTGGCACGCGTGGCTTGTACCACTTCGCGCATCGATAAGCATCCAAAAGCCAAGTAAGGCGATAGCCTAGAACCTGCAGTAACCGCACTAAGTGGGCTAGAAATACCACTACGAAATTTAGCAGCGCGCCCATCTAAAAAACTATTAAATAACGCTAAACCATGGCTGCGCCCGCCTTTTTGGCGACTACGCTTATCGGCGCCATTGGTTTGAATCATCTCGGCCAATGATGTTGTGATAATTGGCAGTACGATACTTGGCGCTGGCGTAATATTGCTGGGCAAAATTGCTAGAGGCATGTTCATACGCTGCTCCCAATGCCAGTTCCAATGGTTACGATTTTTTAAGCGGCGCACCACGCCATTTTGTGGTGTTTCTTGCCATATGACGCCAGTAGTTTTACACCAATCAGCCACGGCTTTATCTACCGTAAAAGTTGCATCGTTACCCGTTTCCTCATGGCTATAAAGCTTAGCGATTGGCAATTGTGTGCGAATAATATTGAGTGTTTGAATAATACCAAATGGAGATACCAGCAAATTTAAGCCAAATTTTAGCAACTCAGCCTTTAGCTCATGTAAACACTCTAAAGCAAACGCTTGATGCTGTTTGGCATAATCGTCCCCTGCCCAAACTGCGGGCTCCCAACAAAATAAAGGCAACACTTGCCCAGCCTTACAGGCGGCGGCCAGCGGTGCGTGATCTATCACGCGTAAGTCACGCTTAAACCAAACAATATGGGTAGGAGTTTGCATTTTACAGGCTTGCATGGTCTTTAATTTAAGCCTGTAGGAGTTGTTTTTAGCAACTCGGTTCGGCAAAAATGTTATAGTCTTTAATAAGAAATTAATTTTTAAAGGGCATTATGGTAGACGCAATGTGGATTTGGGGTGCGATTGGTTTGGTGCTGCTAGCTGTTGAAATGGCCACTGGCACTGTATACGTATTGTGGTTTGGCATATCTGCATTGTGCGTGGCAATTGCTACATGGATAGCACCCAACATATCGCATGCTATACAGTTTTTGATGTTTGCCGCACTTGCGTTTAGCTCACTAGCGATTTGGAAGCTAAACTATAAAAAAACTGAAACACACTCGCGTGTAGGGCAAGCACAAGGTGAGGAAATTGGCCGTACAGGCACGGTAATAGAGGCTTGTGGGCCTGCTGTTAATGGCAAAATACGCTTTACACAAGGCTTAATGGGTAGCCGTGAATGGCCAGCAATTGCAAATGAGACCTTAGCCGTTGGCGCAGATGCACGCGTTATTGCAGTTGAAGGCAATACGCTAAGAGTCGAATCTATTTAGTACCATAATTTTTAACTCTTTAGTTTTCACTCATACTTTTCAATGCTTTTACTTCAGGAAAACAACCATGACCGAATTTAGCTTAGTACTCATATTTTTAGCGGTAATTGCCATATTTAAGGGTGTGCGCATTGTGCCCCAAGGCGAGGAATGGGTGGTAGAACGTTTGGGTAAATTTGCTGGTGTGCTATCACCTGGCTTGCACGTTATTAATCCAGTTTTCACTAAAGTTAGTTATAAAGTTACCACCAAAGATATTATTTTAGAAATACCACAGCAAGAAGTTATTACTGCAGATAATGCTGTGATTCTAGCCAATGCAGTTGCATTTATTAAAGTAAGCAATATTGAACGCGCCGTGTATGGTATTGAAAACTTTAGAGAAGCCATGCGTAATATGGTGCAAACCAATTTGCGCTCTATTATTGGTGGCATGCAATTAAACGAAGCACTTACCTCGCGTGACCGTATTAAAACTGAGCTAAAACAAGCCATTGCTGATGAAGCGCTAGATTGGGGCTTAACCGTAAAAAGTGTTGAGATTCAAGATATTAAGCCATCACCTAACATGCAAGATGCGATGGAACGCCAAGCCGCAGCAGAGCGTGAGCGTGTAGCGGTGGTAACTGAAGCTGAAGGTGCCAAGCAATCGCTAATTTTAAATGCAGAAGCACGACTAGAAGCTGCCCGTAAAGACGCTGAAGCGCAAATGGTGGCTGCAAAAGCATCTGCCGAATCAATTAAATTTATTTCAGAAGCGGTAAAAGAAAACAATACGTCAGCCACTTTTTTACTGGGCGATCGCTACATTACCGCTTTGCAAAAAATGGCAGCGTCTGATAACAGTAAAATTGTAGTGATACCAGGTGATTTGGTTAATGCAGTAAAAACATTGGTTGGTGGCAAATAGTACAACCGTTGTACCCAATTTAACTCAACATCTACACTATTTCACTAGATTGCGGGCCTAGCCCGCAATGACAATACTACAACTAAGCACAAACCTTACATGCTGGGTCACGCGCCAGCTTAATAGTACGCCATTGCATACTCATAACATCTAACAGCAACAAGCGCCCCTGCAAACTCTCACCAATGCCCATGAGTAGCTTTAGCGCTTCTGCCGCTTGCGTGGCGCCTATCATGCCAACAAGTGGCGCAAATACGCCATTTTCAGTACAACGTATTTCAGCGTCAGCGCCTTCATCAGGGTACAAACAGTGGTAACACGGGCTAGATTCATTGCGAAAATCAAACACAGTAACTTGCCCTTCAAAGCCAATTGCTGCGCCCGAAACTAATGGTTTTTTAAGCTGTAAACATATGCGGTTTAAGGTGTAGCGTGTGGCAAAATTATCACTGCAATCAATCACCACATCAGCACTAGCAACAAGTGCTTTAAAATCAGCCTCGGTCGATTTTTGTTGAATGGTTTTAACTACAATTTCAGGGTTAATTTCGTGAATAGTCTGTTGCGCAGAAACTGCTTTGTTAGTACCAACACTCGCGGTAGTGTGAATAATTTGTCGCTGCAAATTAGTTAAATCTACCGTATCAAAATCGCAAATGGTTAATTTACCTACGCCAGAAGCCGCTAAATACAAAGCTACTGGCGAGCCCAAACCACCAGCACCCACAATTAAAGCATGGCTGTTAACCAATTTTTCTTGGCCCTCATAGCCAATTTTAGGCAATAAAATATGGCGGCTATAGCGTAAAAGTTGATTGTCGTTCATTGTAGAAACTTAATGCAGCTGGCCTGCTTGAATCATCGCGTTATAAAGTACGAACGGCGAAATCCAAACAACAATATGATCGAATTCATTTGGGTTCGCTTGAGGAGCTAATGTGGTGTCGCGACTGACAAATATTGTATCAGTCTGATTTACACCTATTGCGTTCAAATTCTCAGTTTCATCTACACGCCCAACAGAGCCTTGCACACCTGTTGCTCCAGTTGAATAAACAACTGCAACTGCGTTATTTATTAAGTTAATCGCACCGCTACAATTAAGCGGACTTGTAAGTGGTGATACGCTACAGACAATAAAGTTTGGAGTTAAGCTTGCAATGCCTACTGCATTCATGCCATCGGCTTCGTTCAAAACCGTTAGAGGATTATCAGCTATATTTGATGTGAAGTCAGGTGTTGCAGGCGAGCCCGCCGCACTTACTTGTGTAACGGCATAACGAATTCGATTGTTCCAGGCATCTAAAGCAAATCCCTGCGCGTCTATTGGTTGAACACCTAAAGTTGCCGCTGGCAAGAATCCAGACTGCTGGGCACATATTGGGTTAGCTGCGCTAGTACCTCCTAATGGCTGTTCAGCTCCGTTACTTACTAAAGTTGCTGGGCATGGTAAGCGACCTCTGGATTGTGCAAATCCTATTAAAGAATTTCTCGCACTTTCTAGTGTAGCATTGGTTTGAGCTAAAGCGGCTTGTTCGCGCTGTGCTTGTAGAGGTAATAAAAGCGCTGCTAATACAAGGCCAAATATGACTAAAACAATTGCCATTTCCACCAATGTAAAACCTTCATTTTTCTTAAGCATATTACTATTTATCATGGTTCCACCACAAAAGTTTGATCATTGTAATTGTTTGAACGTGGTCTGCTAGTCGGCTCATAAACACTATCCGTACTCACATTTACGGCATCATCCAAATAATTGCTAACATTACAAGATGGTCGTATTTGAGGCAGTATTGCTGCACCACTGGTAATAACTGCGGATCTTGTAAATTTATTTCCAACAGTTATAGTTAATGGATCAGTCACTCGTTTTAACTCGTAAATTACGCTATCTTGCCATCTATTTGCTGAAAACCATGCAGGTAGCGTAGAAATGCTTTCTGCACAACTATAACCCATCGTAACTAATGAACTAGGATTATTGCAAGTAATGGTGCGACTTTGTGGGCAACCTGCCAACGCACCAAGGGAGCATATGGGTGAGTTAGAAGTGTCTATGCCGGCCCCAATGAAACGAACTCTTCCTGCTTCGTTTGCAGAACAATTACCCGCAGCATCGCATAAAAATACCAAGGTGCCTGCCGTGCAAGAGCCATCTCCTGTGCAACGGCACGTTGTACCAGCATTAGTACAAGCAGCTGAAGATGTAGTAAAACCGCCTGGTGTATTTTTTCTAAATTCAACACGTGTTATATCTTGAAAATTACATGCGCTATTGACTGATGTTGCTGTAGAGGCGTAAGTGCAAGTATCTGATGGATTATCTACTGGTAAACTTCCTAGTAAGCTGTTACTAATACAGCGATATTTTCTTGTAGAGCCTACACCACCTAAAGCTGCAGCAAATGGATAGTCTCCCGCATGTGTTTTTGCATAGGCTTTGAGGTTTGATCTTACCTCCTCGCCAACACGCTTTTCTAGAGCAGCCATAAGCTCACCTATCGTGATATAAACTAATTTATCGTTAAAATTGTATGGCTGAACAAAAGTTGGATCATTGGGTGATACGTTACGACCGTCATCTCCAACAATAAAATCTTCGTCTGCCGTCGCGTAGCCTCTATTATTAAATACTGCAGCTCCAATTTGAAATCGATCTAAATACTGACTTGCATCTGCAGCGCCAGCGCGATTTTGACCATTTAATGCAGCTCCTGGCGCTATTATTACAGCTGCCACTTGATTTGAAATCAGAGATCCGTTTCTATTTAAAACTTGCAGC
Organism: Methylotenera sp.; assembly: GCA_031373695.1. Lineage (GTDB taxonomy): Bacteria > Pseudomonadota > Gammaproteobacteria > Burkholderiales > Methylophilaceae > Methylotenera_A. Next base: position 10,945 of record JANMNC010000164.1, read on the forward strand.
CATGGGTAAGTTGGCGTGCTGACGATACTGGGATTAATAATTGGATTAGCAGACATGGCATGGTCTCTTACCAAATTTCTAGAAACGGCATACCACAAACGATTGCCTTGCCCATCACGAAAATCTTGCCCAATACCAGAATAGGTACTCAACCCAGCATAAACATTCAGCCCAGTATTGGAGTCTAAACAAGGACTCGTGTCAGGAATACTCGGTAGCTGCCCCAGCAAATAGCCATACTGAAACACAGTAGTAACGCAATCACTACTTCCATCATAAATACCAACATCTAAATGCCTGTCTGGCCAGGGCATCTGGCCTGGTGTATGTTGATGGCCAACCGACCAAGCTATCAAGGCCTGTTTAGCCTCGTTCAAAGCCAAATATGTTTTTTTATCTTGTTCTAATCTTAACTGGGCTGGCTCGTATGCTTTTAATATGTAAACCGTTGCAGCTAAAGCAATAATGAATGCTGCCAATATTAATATTGCTCCCTTTTGTTTAAACGGTATTTTTTTCATTGCTTTTAAAACTATTCACCAACCGTACCACTATCACCCTGCGCACTGTGGTTTCTTGCTTCACGCACTCGATTTTTTTCAGGGTCATACACTTGCCCCGCTTTTAAAGTTAAGCGCTTGCCGTTGGCTGGCAACTTAATGGGTATGCGATTGCTATTATCTGGCAGGTTGCCCACTTGCACATCTTTATTGCCTGAGTTTTCTTGCATGGCATTATCGTTAATCCACACTGTGCCTTGTTTGCCATCGTTACGTTTTACGTAGCCTTGCATGTTAATGGAGTCAGGTAGTTGAACCGCGATGGGTTCTGCGCGTTCGGTAGATGCTTCGCTTGTTACTGGCATAATTTGTTTTTTGGTTTGGCGCAAATAATCTAAATTGCTGCGCTCTGCAGGCGAGCTAAATAGGCGGCCCATGGGTTCACCAGCGTGTGCTGATTGCAAATTAATAGCCATTAAGCAAAATAGTATTTTTATCATAACGCACTGCCTGTTGTGCTGGTTAATTGTGGATCACGCAATGTTAGCCAATCTATCTCACATACAGCCTTAAGGTTTGCAGCCACATTTTTGCTATTAATTACAGCGCCAAGTGGGCGGCTAATTTCGCAATCTCTCACTATAAAAGGCGTACTTTGCTGGCGCAGACCATCGAGCAAGTTTAACAAATCGCCTTCATGCAGCATATCTAAGCTTAGCTTCATAATAGATCGCTGTAATTTAAAATTGCCTAGGTTTGGCAAATAGTTTGGCTTATAACTTTCTTGCAAACCAATGCTGTAATCGATGCTAAATAGTTTATGCACATCGTGTATTTGGCGCAAACTTTCTATCCATTCTATGCGCCTTTCTTCACCTATAAACCCACTGGCTAATAAATCGTTATATTCAGGCAAATACTGCATGATCGTATCTTTTTCTAGGCCTGAAGATTGAAACTTTTGACGCGCTTGATTAAGCAAGTTTTGCTGTGTGATTAAAGCAGCTTCATTTTCTTTACGGTATTGATCTGCAAAGCTAACCAGCAACCCCACTAGTAACAGCGCGGCCCCCAGCCCTAATAGGGGAAAGCGTAATTTGCGCCAATCTTGGCTAGATATACTCATGGTGCCACCCCGTTACTTGCTGGTACAGCATTATTTAATAAGGCAGCTGGCTGTTTTAACACCACTTTTAATTTGAATATAGCGGGCGGCGGCGCGGCGCTTGTCTCATCAGTAGTGCTGCCTTGTAAGTTAGCCAATGAGCTTACATTAACGGGCTCTTGCAATATAAGCACTTGTTGTACTAGTGGGTTTTCACTCAGGTTGGCTACAAATCGGCTTACCGTATTAAGCGCGGCCCTGTAATCACCCGTAAAGCCTTTAATTTCGGCATTAACAAAGCCTATTTGAATCAATTGAGTGGGGTCACTAGCTGTAACTACTTGGCTTGTACTATTAACTGCCTGTGTTACACCTGTAGTAGCGGCATCATCATTAATGTCTGCATTTGGGCTCAATATCCAGCGTATTCTATTTAAGGTAATTTCTGGCGATGCCTCACAAGCAGCACTTAGCACTTGCATTAACTGCACAGGCGTTTGATTATTGTTTTTAATAATACTTGCCAAATCTGCAGCTACTTTTAGCTCATGGCTAGCAATTGGTGTGGTGGGGAAATTTTTTGCAACCTCAACGTATAACTCTTGCTGCTGTTGCGTTTGCGCGGCGGCTAGTTGTAATTGATCTTTTTGTTTAACGCCTTGCCAAGCATAATAGCCTGCCAACATTATGCCAGCGGCGGCAATTAATGCAGTGGCAATATGCAAAAGCCCGCGCGTATTATTTAGGCTGTGAATTTTGCTGTATGTTGCTGGTGCAAGGTTGTCGGGCACATTGCCATTGGCTAGCAATTGCATGTGCAGTAGCTCTGGGTTAGCCTTAACTAAATTGGGAGCTAGGCTAATATTTTTAGCATAGGCCAAAATATCAACGGTCTTGCATTCTAAGCCTTGATCTTGGCTAATGCTTTTTGCAATGACATGGTGCGAGTTATCTGATGCAGGCAGCACCATTTGCAGGGGCGTTTCGCCTGTTACTAATCGCTGGCTCATTAAATATAGCCGCGTTTTTTCTATTTCAACCAAGTAAAAATAAGCCAATTGATTTGGCTTAATATCTACCATTGGCGCTAAGCGGCTCATACGCAAGCGGCCATTGTGCATATAAGTTTGGCGCAAGCCAGACGGCAATTGCTCGCACAACAAAATATGCGGCGCCATTAGCTTCATTTGGCGAACCACCACCTGGCTTAGCATAGGCAGTAAGTAAACGCCCACTAATGGCGATTGGTTAGCCTGTATAACATTCATCCAGCCTTGCAGCGAGTCAGCGTTACTCAATGCTACAAACAAAAAGTTATCGTCTTTACGTTTGTCTAAGCCACGATTAATAAAATGCGCAGCCCTAAAAATACTATTGCGATTAAATTGATTAAGCTTGCGCTCGATAATTTCTCGGCGTGCGCCGCCTGCGGTGTGCGGCAGGCTTTCTAGCTTATAGTCCTCCTCTACCGCATCTACAATTAAATAAACTTTGGTGTTAACGTGCTGCGCTAAATATTCGCCAAAGGCCGTGTAATCTTGATCTGCGTTATTAAAAACCGTGTGGCTTTGCAGTTTTGTACCATGCCAAATACCAGCTGTTAAGCTGTTATTGTTGGCACATAAGATTAATTTTTTTGCGCTATTTAACATAAGTTTTAATAGATTTTTTTACCGTTATAGTTTCATTTTACTAAACGAATCGTACACAGGGCCCAGCACCGATATCATAATAAACGCTAAAATTAGCCCCAAAATTACCGTTAAAGCAGGCTCTAATAACTTAAGCATTTTTTGCATTAACTCGTTAACGTCTCTATCGTAAAAATAGCTAATATTGAGTAGCGATTTATCGAGCGCGCCAGTAGTTTCACCCACTTTAATCATACGCACCACCATTGGTGGAAACAAGCCTGCATTGTGAAAGCTCTCAGACATGCTATCACCCGCATTAATTTGTGCATGAGCACGGCTTAATGCATCGGCCACCACGCGGTTACCCACAATTTTTTCGCATGTTTTAATGGCCTGCAAAATAGGTATGCCAGTTTGGTACATCAGTGCAAAATAACGCGCAAAACGCGCCATTATAATTTTTTGTAAAATTTCACCCGTTATAGGCAAATTAAGTTTTATGTAGTCAAACTTATAACGCGCCTCTGGGCTTTGTTTAATAAGCGTTGCCAAACCCACAAACAGCACAATTGGCAACGTAAAAATTAGCCACCAATATTTTACAAAAGCGTTTGATATGAAGATTAGTATCCTAGTATTTAGCGGCAGCACTTGGCCAAGGCTACTTAAAAATTTAACCATTTCTGGCACTAAATACACCATTAAAAAGGTTACTGCCGCCATTACTACTACAAATACAAATAAGGGGTAAGCTAGCAGACGCTTGGTTTGGCTAAGCAACTCATCTTGCCACTTAAGCGTGTTAGATAAATTATCAAATACCGTTGGTAATTGGCCCGTTTGCTCACCTGCACCAACTAAATTTACAAATACTTCATCAAATACATCGGGGTGTTCTGCTAGCGCTTGGCTTAGCATTTTGCCACCTTCTACCTCGCCCGCAATCGCACCTAGTACTTTTTGAAAATAAGGGTTTGTGGTGCTTTCGCGCAAATCGTTTAAGCCTTCTAAAATTGGCACACCTGCACTACTAAGCTGTTCTAGCTGAAAGCAAAACATGACTAAATCACGATTGCTTACTTTTTTATTGGTAAATGTTTTATTAGATTTTTCACTCGCTTTAAACGTAATTAAATCTAAACCCATGCGTTCTAAACGCAGCTCTAAATCAACCTCGTTAAGCGCGTCTATTTGGCCTTGCGCACGCTTGCCAGTTTGATCGATTGCTTGATAATTAAAGGTTGCCACAGTTAAAAATATACCTAAATTCTGTTAGCTTAATGGTACAGTTTTGCGGTTAAATCAATCACACGCATCACTTCGTCTATGCTGGTATAGCCTTCTAAAATGCGGCGAATACCGTCATCTGCCAGCGTGGTAAAGCCTTTCTCTATTGCTACTTTGCGTAGTTCGTCAAAATGTGCGCGGCGGGCAATCAGCGAATCCATATCGCTATCAATACGCAACAACTCTAAAATAGCCATACGGCCACGGTAACCTGTTTGGTTGCAGCGTTTGCAGCCTTTATGTTTGTATATTTGAATCGCCTCATTACGTTTTACGCCTAAAATTTTGCGTTCTTCATCCGATGGTTTAACTGGCTCTTTACACTGCGGGCAAAGCACACGCACTAAACGCTGCGCAACTATGCCAATAATATTGCCCGCCATAATATCGGGCGATATACCAATATCGGTTAACCTTGGAAAAGCCCCTAGAGCAGAGTTAGTGTGCAAGGTACTAAATACCTGATGGCCTGTCATCGCTGCACGAAAAGCCATAGTTGCGGTATCTTGGTCACGAATTTCACCCACTAAAATAATATCGGGATCTTGCCGCATAATCGATCGAATACCGTTGGCAAAATCTACCTTATTTACCTCAGCCACAGAAGTTTGGCGCATCATGGTGACTGGATATTCTACTGGGTCTTCCAGCGTCATAATATTTACGGTTTCGTCATTTAAGTGTGATAACAATGAATACAGTGTAGTGGTTTTACCGCTACCTGTTGGCCCTGTCACAATCAAAATGCCCTCTGGTCGCGTCATCATCATTTTTAGCTGCGCTAATGTAGTGGCACGCAGGCCCATACGCTCTAGCGGAATAATCGACTTTTCGCGATCTAACACGCGCAATACGATATTTTCGCCATGAATAGTGGGGTGAGTAGACACCCTAAAATCAATGGGGCGGCCACATAAATTCATGTTTAATCTGCCATCTTGCGGCGAGCGTGTTTCGGCAATATCCATACCGCTTATTACTTTTAAGCGCACCGCAACCCCAGGCCAATAAGTTTTATGCAAGCTACGCACTTGTTGCAACACACCGTCAATACGATACCTAATGCGTAAAAAAGCAAATTCTGGCTCAAAGTGAATATCTGATACGCCACGTTTTACCGCATCCATTAATAACGCACCTACCAGCCGTACTACAGGTTGCGTATATTCGTTACCATCGGCAGTTAAACTTTGGTAATCAATTTCACCGGTTTCTATCTCACGTAAAATGCCATCAACCGAAAGCTCATAACCGTAAAACTGATCAATATGTTCTTCTAGTTGTGCCTCTGCCGCTAACACGGGCTTAAGCTGAATTTGCCCACCCAACATTGCGCGTAGCTGGTCTAGTGCCACCACGTTAAACATATCGGCCATGGCTACAATCATGGTTTTAGTAGCGTCTTCGTAAGCCACAGGCAATAGATGATAGCGCCGTGAAAAATCTTCTGGAACCATGCTTAGCGCATCAACATCGGCTACCACAGTACTTAAATCGATACTTTCTTGGCCAATGGTGTGTGCCACCAAATCACGCACCATGCTTTCACTTACAAAGCCCAGACGCACTAGCTGACGGCCTAGCGGGATATTATTTTGTTCTTGCTCAATTAAAGCAATGCGCAGCTGATCCTGAGTGATCAGGCCTTGCTGAATCATAAGCTCGCCTAGGCGCAGTTTGCGACGCTGTTCTGCCATTTTTATAACTCTAACTTTTTTAAATTAATCATTTTAGCGTTGTGCCGTTTTCTTATTTTTAAATTGTTTTGTAATTAATTTATAGCTGCTATACGCGCTTCTAATGTGGCTTTATCAATATTGCTATTGCCTGACTGCGCCAGCGCTAAAGCCTGTTGGTAATATGGTAGTGCTAATTTTGGCTTACCCATTTGGTCTAAACTCACGGCCAAGTTAAGTGCATTATCGGCACTGGCATTTAGGCGATACGCATCAAAATACGCTTGCTGCGCAGCAGGCCATTGGTTAGCTTCAGCATAAAAATTACCCAGTGATGCATGCAAATTGGCATCATTTGGCTGCTTAGCCAGCATGTTTTTTATGCGGCTTTCGGTGCTGGCAACGTCGTTTTGCGGCTGGCTATCTAAAATAGACGTCATCGCAATACTGTTTTTGGGCTCCACTTCTAACACTTTTGCATACCAGCCATTAGCATCTGCTAGGCGGCCTTGCCGCTGTGCAATCGCACCCAAACCTAACAGCGCATCTACATTACGCACATCGCGCTGTAATACTTGCTTATACAACTTAAGCGCCTGCGCATCTTTGCCAGCGTTATAAGCCTCAAATGCACCCATTAAAATAGGGTTAATACTATTTTGCGATTGGCTTTTGGTTACGTTTATAGATGCACTTTGAGACGCAATTGATTGTGTGTCCATATTAATTATGGCATTTCTTTTGCGTTGGCTAGCTTTCTGCTCATTACTATTTTTAACGAGCTTAGTTTCTTGTAAAGCCTCGTCCATTTCTTCCATATTTTCAACGGCTGCATTTTCATTTACTACAGTTTCACCGTTACTTAAAGCCGTGCTGGGCAGTTTTTTGGCTGGCCTTAGTTGTCTGTCCGCCATCTGCAAAGGCTCTGCAGTTTCAAATGTAGATTCAAGCTTAGGTGCAGTTTTAGCATCGGGCGTTTTTAGCGGCTCTCTAGGCCGCGCTGGTGTTGCCTCTACAGGCATCGTATCTGATGACACTATATTTTCTGCTGTTTCAACGAGGGCAATTGCTTGTGTATTTACTGCTGGTGGCAAGCGTTTTACTATTGCCACATCGGGCGTGTTATCAATATATTGATAAAAATAAGCACCCATGGCCAATAAAGCCAATAAGCCAGCACCCGCAATTAAAGCAATCATTGTGTTTGGGTTGTTTGCCTCGATACGTTTAGCAGTGAATACGTTAGCCGCGCTTTGTGCATTGGCTCTACTGCTTATGGCATTAACTGGGGCTGAGACAGGCTTATTTGCAATCACTGGCTCAGGCATTAAATTAGCTTGTGGGTTTAATTCTTGAGTAGCTGCAGTTTGAGTGTTTAAGGTTTCAACGCTTAATACTTTAGGGCTTAATTCAAGCGCTAAATCGGCAATGTTTGTGGTTTTTATAGCAGCAGGTTTGCGCTTAACGCCAGTGCTAGCTTGCTGCAAATCAACTTGCGACTGCTCTAGCGGGTTGTTGCTATTTTGTGCTTGTTTAGCTTTAGCAAGCTGGGCTTGTTCTTGGGCTTTGTCTAGCGCTTTTATGAGTAAGCTCATGGTTCAATATACCAGCCAATCTGCCTACAAATCAATTCGCTTCTTCAAGCGCATTTTGTAATTGTTGTGCTGGTAAATACCGCTTATAGGCTTGAAGCTCATCACTTTCTAAGCTAGCGTTAGTAATTACTGTTGGGCGCAGAAATATTACCAGCTCGGTTTTGCGGTTTGCATCATCACGCCCTGTAAATACTTTCCCAACCCCTGGAATCTCAGACAAACCAGGCACTTTGTCTGAATTACGTTGAATTTCATCTTGCATTAAACCACCTAATATTGCTGTGTTGCCGCTATTCACTTGTAGTATAGACTCCATTTCACGCACTTGAATTTGCGGAATTTGGCTTGGGATAACAAGTGCGCCATTAGCGCCGTTAAGCTGTGGGTTTGGGTCGCGTACAAAGCTTAATACGCGCGAAATAGTTGGGCGCACATTGATATTAACCATACTGGTTTCGTTAATTTGCGGTGTCACGCTCATCACTACTCCTACAGGCACAGTATTTGGTGTTGTAGTCACTGTTGATAAAATACCCCCGCCCACTGCGCCCTGCGATTGCTGGGCTTGCACGGTGAAATACACTAAGTTATCGACTACTTTTAAAATAGCCGTTTGATTGTTAAGCACCATGAGTTTTGGGCTAGAAATTACTTTAGTATCGCCAAACTGTTTTAACAAAGTAACTGAAGCCAAAATATTACCCAGCGAACTGACTGGGTTTAAATATCCAACAGCAAATCCTGCACCTGTAGTTGGGTCGATAGTTGGGCCCAGCGATTGTTGAAAAGTAAAACCGCTGCTATTAGCATTGTTGCCAAAACGGCTCCAATCGATACCTGCTTGAAAGCTGTCATTTAAGCGCACCTCTACAATAGTAGCCTCAATTAATACTTGGCGCTTGGCACTACCCATCACTCGATCAATAAACTCTTGCACTTTTTCGTGCTGTTTATTGGTGGCGCGTACGCTAATGACGCCTGTTTCGGCATTAGCAATAACATTGGCGGCAAAATACGTTTTATATTCGTTTTTTTCACGCTCGCGTGCTTCTTTGGCTTTTGCACTATCAGACTGCGCGTTGTTGGTAGCACTTGCTGCGTTACTTACATTGCCATTTTGACTCTCAGCTTCGTATTCAGCTTGGCTTTCGGTGCCAATTCGCGAAACCAAAACTTCTTTATCGGTTTCTGCTAACAACTCTTTGATGTTAATAATTAACGATTCCCACAAGTGGTTTTTTGACGTGCTTTCTACCGAAGTGCGCGAGCTGTTATTAGCGCCATTACCAGATGTACTAGTTGTGGCAGAGCTACCAGCCGCGCCAGTGCTTGCGCTCTGGCCTGTGCTAGAAATCTCTGCTGCCGCACCAATAAAACCCTTTGTGTCGCGATTCATATTCACATAATCTACTTTGTAAATACGTAACACTGGCTGATCTGGCGCAATGTACAGCACATTACCTTCCATTTTGTAGGTTAAATCTACCTGCCTAGCTAAACGCTCTAAAATGGCTGGCAAGGTTTGATCAACCGCGTTTAGTGTGGCGCGGCCTTGTATACTTGGGTGAATATCAATATTGAGTTTGCTTTCACGTGCTAG